>NZ_LDUL01000012.1:0-49628 GCF_001043615.1 Burkholderia sp. LK4 | reverse complement strand
GGGCCGAATTACCCGAACATGTAATCCGCCACGACGCGCCGCCGCGAGCGGCGCGTTTTTGCCGGTCGCCACAAACGAAACGGGGCGCTGCCTGAAGCAGCGCCCCGTTTTGCATTCCCAATGGCGAGACGTGCCGCGCCCGCCCGTTTGCGTCAGGTCGCGCTACCGGCGATCTTCGGCGTCGACGTCTCGACGTCCCCGCACTGCGCGCGATGGCGCAGCGCGTGATCGATCAGCACCAGTGCGAGCATCGACTCGGCGATCGGCGTCGCACGGATGCCGACGCACGGATCGTGGCGGCCGAACGTTTCCACCGTCGCCTCGTCGCCCGCCTTCGTGATCGAACGGCGCGGCGTACGGATGCTCGACGTCGGCTTGATCGCGATCGACACGGTGATGTCCTGCCCCGTCGAAATCCCGCCGAGTACGCCGCCCGCATGGTTGCCGACGAAACCGCCCGGTGTCAGCTCGTCGCCGTGCATCGAGCCGCGCTGCGCGACGCTGTCGAAACCCGCACCGATCTCGACGCCCTTCACCGCGTTGATGCTCATCATCGCCTTCGCGATGTCCGCATCGAGACGGTCGAACACCGGCTCGCCCCAGCCGACCGGCACGCCCGACGCGACGACGTCGATGCGCGCGCCGATCGAATCGCCATCCTTGCGCAGCGCATCCATGTACGCCTCGAGCTCCGGCACGACCGCCGCATTCGGCGAGAAGAACGGATTCTCGTGCACGTGCGACCAGTCGACGAACGGCACGTCGATTTCGCCAAGGCCGCTCATGTAGCCGCGCACCTCGACGCCGAAGCGCTCGCGCAGCCACTTCTTCGCGACCGCACCAGCGCCGACGATCGGTGCGGTCAGGCGCGCGGACGAACGGCCGCCGCCGCGGTAGTCGCGGATGCCGTATTTCTGCCAGTAGGTGTAGTCGGCGTGGCCGGGACGGAACGTCTCGACGATGTTGCCGTAGTCCTTGCTGCGCTGGTCGGTGTTGCGGATCAGCAGTGCGATCGGCGTACCGGTCGTCACGCCTTCGAACACGCCCGACAGGATCTCGACCTGGTCAGCCTCCTGCCGTTGCGTCACGTGACGCGACGTGCCCGGCTTGCGGCGATCGAGTTCGACCTGGATGTCGGCTTCGGTCAGCCCCATTCCCGGCGGGCAGCCGTCGATCACGCAACCGATCGCGGGACCGTGCGATTCGCCGAAGGTCGTGACAGTGAAAAGCGTGCCGAGGGTATTGCCGGACATGATGGAACCGCCCAAAGAGAAATGGGCAAACCGATGCGCTGCCCGGGCGCGGGCAGATCGATCGTTTGCCGGTCGAGAAAAGAGGTAAGCCGCTATTATGCCAGCCGTCCCGCGCCCGCGGGCCGCAGGCCGCATGAAAGGCAGCCCGGACGCACGGAACGTGCGCGCGGCCCGGCTTGTGCGGCACAAGCCCGTCCGGCCCGGTTGCAGCCGGACGCATCCGGACGGGCGCCCGCCTACTTCCGCGCGCCGCGCAGTTCGGTTACCGCGGCCTGCAGCGACTCGGGCGTCGCGACCGATGCCGGGACCGGCTCGCCGACCGCCAGCGTCAGCCGGCTCATCACGCCGCGCTTGATGGGTCGCGGCATCCGCGCATCGGAATGCCGTGAAAAATAACTGCCCCACAGCCCGCGCAGCGCCATCGGAATCACGGGTGCCGGCGTGCGGCCCAGGATCTCGGTGATGCCGTGGTGGAACGTGTTGATGTCACCCGTCTTGGTCAGCTTGCCCTCGGGGAAGATGCACACGAGTTCGCCGTCCTTCAGCGCGGCCTCACATGCGTCGTACGCGCGCGCGAGCATCGCGGGATCCTCGTGGCGCGGCGCGATCGGGATCGCCTTCGCATGCCGGAATACCCAGCTCGCGAAGCGCGTCTTGAAGATCCGGTGATCCATCACGAAACGGATCGGGCGCGGGCTCGCGGCGGCCAGCACGAGCGCATCGACGTAGCTGACGTGGTTGCACACGAGCACGGCCGCGCCTTCCGCCGGAATCCGCTCCGCGTGCACGAGACGAATCCGGTAGAACGTGTGGACGAGGACCCACGCGACGAAGCGGAGCAGGAACTCCGGCACGAGCAGATAGATATAGGCCGCGACGATCACGTTCAACAGCGCGGTGACGAGGAACAGCCCCGGGATGTCGACGCCGGCCTTGGTCAGCCCCATCGCCATCACGGCCGACAGGATCATGAACAGCGCGTTCAGGATGTTGTTCGCGGCGATGATCCGCGCGCGGTGCGTCGGCGCGCTGCGGCTCTGGATCAGCGCGTACAGCGGCACGCTGTAGAAGCCGCCGAACATCGCGAGCAGGAACAGGTCCGCCAGGATGCGCCAGTGGCGCGCGCCGGCCAGGAATTCGCCGACCGACAGCAGATGGCCGGGCGACGGCAGCGCGCGGCTCGCGAAATACAGCTCGATCGCGAACACGCTGATGCCGATCGAGCCGAGCGGCACGAGGCCGATCTCGACGCGCCGCTGCGACAGCCGTTCGCACAGCAGCGATCCGAGGCCGATACCGACCGAGAACGTCGCGAGCAGGACCGTGACGACGTCAGGGCTCGCCGACAGCACGTCCTTCGCGAAATTGAAGAACGACGTGAGGAACGTCGCGCCGACGAACCACAGCCACGAGATGCCGAGCAGGCTCAGGAACACGGTGCGGTTCTGCCGTGCGAGCCCGAGATTGCGCCAGGTCTCGCTGACCGGATTCCAGTTGATCACGAGATCGGGCTGCGGCGCCGGCGTGGAAGGCACGCGCTGCGCGACGAGACGCCCCGCGATCGCGATGACGAGCACGCTCACCGCGAGCACGCGCTCGCCGGCACCTTCGATGCCCGCGGCCGCGCCGCCGATGATCGTGCCGATCAGGATCGCGATGAACGTGCCCATCTCGACGAGGCCGTTGCCGCCGACCAGCTCATGCTCGCCGAGATGCTGCGGCAGGTACGAATACTTGACGGGCCCGAACAGCGTCGAGTGCATCCCCATCATGAACGTGCACAGATACAGCAGCGGCGCGCTGTGCATGACGAAGCCCGCCGCGCCGACCAGCATCAGCACGATCTCGAAGGTCTTCACGAAACGCGTGAGGGTCGCCTTGTCGTACTTGTCGGCGATCTGGCCGGACGTCGCCGAGAACAGCACGAACGGCAGGATGAAGATCGCGGAAATCAGGAAGGCCGCCGTCTTCGCATCGACACCGGCGAACCGCGCGGTGTGATAGGTGACGAGCGACGTGAAGCCGATCTTGAAGACGTTGTCGTTCAGCGCACCGAGGAACTGGGTCGTGAAGAACGGCGCGAAACGGCGCTCGCGCAGCAGGTCGAACTGCGACGCGTGCGCGTGCCGTTCGTCGCGCCGCCTGGAAGTGGCTTGCGTTTGATCGCTCATGCGGAATACGCGCGCGCCGTCTGGGCGACGCTGCGCGGGCCTTGTGTGGTCATTGGAAAAACGGCGGCGCAGGACAAGCCTGCGCCGCCGCGTGCCGGGTGGCGGCGCCCGCGCATGACGGCGACGGGCGCGGCGTGGTTCACGACTTGTGCGCTTCGGCTTCCGATTCCGGCCAGTCGCGGATGTACGCCTTCAGCATGCGGTTCTCGAAGCTCTGCGCCTCGACAACCGTCTTCGCGACGTCGTAGAACGAAATGACGCCCATCAGCACCTTCTTGTCGAGCACCGGCATATAGCGCGCATGGCGCTCGAGCATCATCCGGCGCACTTCGTTGACGTCCGTTTCCGGCGTGCACGTGAGCGGCTCGTCCATCACCTTGCGCACCTGCACGTCGCCAATCGCACCGCCGTTCACGTGCAGGCGCAGGATGATCTCGCGGAACGTCAGCATCCCGACGAGATCGCCGTACTCCATCACGACGAGCGAGCCGATGTCGTGCTCGGCCATCGTGTCGACCGCTTCGCGCAGCGGCTTGTCGGGCGTCACCGTAAACAGCGTGTTGCCCTTTACTTTCAGAATATCGCTGACGCGCATCGTAGTCCCCTCATGCTTGAATGCAAAACCTCTTTCGATCCTATCGGAAAGCCTGTCAAAAGGAAAGCGCGGGCCCGTGCGGCGGGCCGCCGCCCCGCTTGCGGAAGCCGGCCGCCGGCAGCACAATGGCCCCATGAACAGCGGCCCGAGGAGACGGCCATGGCGCATACGCATACGGAGCAATTCGCCAGCTTCGCTGATTTCTACCCGTATTACCTGAACGAACACCAGAACCTGACGTCGCGGCGGCTGCACTTCGTCGGCTCGCTCGGCGTGATCGGCTGCGTCGCGATGGCGATCGCGACCGGCGACTGGCTGTGGCTGCCGGCGGCGATCGTCTGCGGCTACGGGTTCGCGTGGGTCGGACACTTCTTCTTCGAGAAGAACCGCCCGGCCACGTTCCGGCACCCGATCTACAGCCTGATGGGCGACTGGGTGATGTTCAAGGACATCTGCACCGGCAAGATCCCGCTGTAACGGCCAGGCACCGCGCTCACGCGGGCCGCGGCGGCCGCGCGTGCGGGTCGGGCACGCCGCCCGGCGCCGGCCCCGGGACACCCGCCGCTTGTGCGCCGGCCGGCCGGTGCGCGGCGATCAGCGACGCGAGCGACACGTCGAAGCGATCGCTCGACAGCACCGCGAGCAGCGCCGCGCCATCGACATGGCTGCGGCGTCGCTGCAACTGGTAGGTCAGCTCCGTGCGGTCGATCACCAGCACGTCGAACAACTGCGCGAGCGTCAGCTGCTCCGGGTTCGCGAGCAGGATGTAGCGCGGCGTGGTCTCGCCGCCGCCGTCCAGCCGCGCGATCCATTCCCGCTCCTCCATCGTCGTCAGCAGGCGCTGCGCGGTTTCCATGTCGCAGCGCAGCATGGTCGCGAGCCGCATCGCCGTGTAGCCGCGCTTGCCGGCCGTGCGCGCTTCGGCCAGGCGCGCGAGCATTTCCAGTGCGTCGAGCAGGTCGCTGCCCGGATAGTGGATGCGGTGGAACTGGCCGACGCGGATCGCCGGCAGCGCGGAGGCCACCATCGCGCCGAGCAGCGCGATGAACCAGCTCAGGTACACCCACAACAGGAACACGGGCAACGCCGCGAACGCACCGTATACGGCCGTATAGGTCGGAATGCGCCGCACGTAGTAGCCGAAACCGCGCTTCGCGAGCTCGAACGCAATTGCCGCGAACAGCCCGCCGATCACCGCATCGCGCCACGCGACCGTGCAGTTCGGCAGGTACACGTACAGCAGCGTGAACGCGAGCACCGCCAGCGGCAGCGACACGAGCGCCAGCAGCCATTCGACGATCGACGTGGACGACCCGGCGCCGGTAAACGCGAGCGACTGCGTGAACAGGTACGACGAGATCGACAGGCTCACACCGAACAACAGCGGGCCCAGCGTGATCAGCGCCCAGTACGCGAGCACGCGCTGCGCGAACGGTCGCGGCTTGCGTACCCGCCAGATCAGGTTGAACGCCGACTCGATCGTCATCATCGTCATCACCGATGTGACGACGAGCACGATCAGGCCGGCCGTCGTCAGCCCCTTGGCCTTCGACGCGAACTGGTTCAGGTACTTGAATATCTGGACGTTGAACTGCGCGGGCATCAGGTGATCCGCGAGGAATCCCTGCAGCGAGATCTGGAACGACGCGAACATCGGGAACGCGGTGAACAGCGCGAACGCGACCGTCACGAGCGGCACGAGGGCCAGCATCGTCGTGAACGTCAGGCTGCCCGCCACTTGCGGGATGCGATCCTCGGCGCTGCGCCGGGCCGCGAACTGCGCCAGGCGCTTGAGGGTGTCGAGATCGACGCTCAACTTCGGCAAACGGCTTCTCCTTCTTGATACCGCGCGCCCGGTGGCGCGCCGCCGCCGCGCTGCGCGACGGCTTCAGCCCCTATAATAGCCGCTCGATTCCAGCAGGGGCCGACTGCACCGGGCACGCGCGCGGCCGCACGCGGTTCCGTCGTCCATGAAAGACATCCTCGTTCTCTATTACAGCCGTCACGGCGCCACGCGCGATCTGGCGCTCGCGATCGCGAACGGCATCGACAGCGTGCCGGGCATGCAGGCCCGCATCCGCACCGTGCCGCCCGTGTCGACCGTCTGCGAAGCCACCGCCCCCGACATCCCCGCCGACGGCCCGCCGTATGCGGAACTGCGCGATCTCGAGGAATGCGCGGGCCTCGCGCTCGGCTCGCCGACCCGCTTCGGCAACATGGCCGCGTCGCTCAAGTATTTCCTCGACGGCACCACGCCGCAATGGTTGTCGGGTGCGCTGACCGGCAAGCCGGCCAGCGTGTTCACGTCGACGGGCAGCCTGCACGGCGGCCAGGAATCGACGTTGCTGTCGATGATGCTGCCGCTGCTTCATCACGGCATGATGATCGTCGGGATCCCGTACACGGAATCCGCACTCAGCACGACGCGTACCGGCGGCACGCCGTACGGCGCCTCTCACGTCGCGCAGCACGACCGCTCGGCCGCCGGCGGCCTGTCGGCGGACGAAAAGGCGCTTGCGGCCGCGCTCGGCGTGCGGCTCGCCCGCGCGGCGGCGGCCCTCTCCAGCGCCCGGGCCGCCGAGGCCGCATGAACGCCCCCGCCCGTCCCGCCGTCACTGCCCGGCCGCGCTACGCGCTGATTGCCGCCGCATGCCTCGTCGCGCTGATCGCGCTGTCGCTCGCGTGGGAGCTGCGGCTCGCGCCGCTGCGCCCGGGCGGCTCCGCGCTGATGCTCAAGGCGATACCGCTCGCGCTCGCGCTGCCCGGCGTCTGGCGGCGTAACATCTATACGATGCAGTGGGCGAGCATGCTGATCCTCGTCTATTTCGCCGAAGGCGTCGTACGGGGCATGTCCGATCGCGGGCTGTCCGCGACGCTCGGCTGGTGCGAAACCGCGCTCGCCGTCGGTTTCTTCGTGACGGCGCTGGCATACGTCGCGCCGTTCAAGCGCGCGGCGAAAAAGTCGCGCGCCGCGTCCTGAACCTTACGCGACAAGGTGATGATGTCCTCCGAAGCTTTCGTTTCCGCGTGCCGCGATGCGATCGGCGCCGATCATGTGCTGACCGACCCGCACGATACCGAACCGTTCCTGACCGACTGGCGCCGCCGCTACAAGGGTGCCGCGTGCGCGGTGCTGAAACCCGCGAACACGGCCGAGGTCGCAGCCCTCGTCAAGCTGGCCAACGCACACGGCATCGCACTCGTGCCGCAAGGCGGCAACACCGGCCTTGCCGGCGGCGCCACGCCCGACGCGAGCGGCAGCCAGGCCGTGCTGAGCGTCGCGCGCCTGAACCGCGTGCGCGCGCTCGATCCGCACAACAACACGATCACCGTCGAAGCCGGCGTGATTCTCGCCGACGTGCAGGCACGTGCCCGCGAAGGCGGCCGCCTGTTCGCGCTGAGCCTCGCGGCGGAAGGCAGCTGCACGATCGGCGGCAACCTGTCGACCAATGCCGGCGGCACCGCGGTGCTGCGCTACGGGAACGCGCGCGAGCTGTGCCTCGGGCTCGAGGTGGTGACGCCGCAGGGCGAGATCTGGGACGGACTGCGCGGACTGCGCAAGGACAACACGGGCTACGACCTGCGCGACCTGTTCATCGGCGCGGAAGGCACGCTCGGGATCATCACGGCGGCCGTGATGAAGCTGCATCCGCTGCCGGCCGCGCAGGTCACGGCACTCGCCGCGCTCGAATCGCCGCACGCGGCGCTCGATTTCCTCGCGCTCGCGCAGCGCGCGGCCGGGCCGCTCCTGACCGGCTTCGAGCTGATGTCGGATTTCTGCATGCAGCTGGTCGGCAAGCACTACCCGCAACTGCGCTACCCGTTCGCGCAGACGCACGCGCAAACGGTGCTGCTCGAACTGTCCGACAACGAAAGCGAGGCGCATGCGCGCGCGCTGTTCGAGAAACTGATGGAGGAAGCGTTCGAGGCCGGGCTCGTGGTCGACGCGGTGGTCGCGGAGAATCTCGCGCAATCGCGCGCGTTCTGGGATCTGCGCGAGCACATCCCGCTCGCACAGGCCGACGAGGGGCTCAACATCAAGCACGACATCGCGGTGCCGATTTCGTCGATCGCGCGCTTCATCGACGAAACCGACGCAGCGATCCAGCAGGCCGCGCCGGGCGCGCGGATGGTCACGTTCGGCCATCTCGGCGACGGCAACCTCCACTACAACGTGCAGATGCCCGAAGGCGGCGATCCGAAGGCGTTCCTCGCCGCGTTCCAGGCGCCGATCAACCGGATCGTCTACGACAACGTGCACCGCCACCACGGCACGATCAGCGCGGAGCACGGGATCGGCCAGCTGAAGATCGACGACGCGCAGCGCTACAAGTCCCCGGTCGAAACGACGCTGATGCGCACGCTGAAGACCGCGCTCGACCCGCGCGGCCTGATGAATCCCGGCAAGGTCCTGCGCTGAAGCCGCCCACTCCGGAGCCCCGCCCGTGAAAATCCGCGTCCTGTCCGACCTGCACCTCGAAAGCAACCAGCCCGACGCGATCGCGCATGCCGACGCGGATCTCGTCGTGCTGGCCGGCGACATCCACAATCACGCGGAAGGCCTGCGCTGGGCGGCCGAAACGTTCGATCCCGCGGTACCGGTGATCTACGTGCCAGGTAACCACGAGTACTACGACGGGGAATTCGGCGCGCTGGAGACGACGATGCGCGACGCGGCGCAGGCGCTCGACAACGTGCATTACCTGAACAACGACGTCTACGTCGATCCCGGGCAGCGGTTCCGCGTGCTCGGCACGACGCTCTGGGCCGATTTTTCGCTGTTCGGTACCGACGAAGCCAGCCTCGCGGGTGCAATCGACGCCGGGCTGCGCGTGATGCTCGATTTCAAGGGCTTGATCCAGGTGACCTGGCCGCATGACGCGGCGCTGCATGCGGCGCCGGGCACGCCGGAACGGGATTTCTCGCCGGCCGACGCGATCGCGCTGCATCGACGCAGCCGCGCATGGCTGGAAACGCAACTCGCGGCGCCGTTCGCGGGCCGGACCATTGTCGTGACCCATCATGCGCCGCACCGGCGCTCGCTGGCGCAGCGCTACGCGGACGATCTTGCATCGGCGGGATTCGTCACGGACATGGCGGAACTCGTGCAGCCGCCGGTGGATCTGTGGCTCCACGGCCACACGCATACGTCATTCGACTATGTGGCGGACGGTGGCACACGCGTGGTATGCAATCCGCGCGGCTACATCCACCGGCGCACCGGCGAACGGGAAAACACCGCGTTCACGTGGGACAAGGTCGTCGAGCTCGGCTGAGCGCCGGCCCGCCCGGCCGCATTGCGCGGCCTTTTTGCGCGACCTTTTCGCCCCGGAGCGTGACCGCGGATCAGCGGCCGGGGCGGCGCGGCTCGCGCACCCGTACCGGCACCGGCTTCATCTGCGCCTTCGCCTTCATCGCGCGCAGCAGGTCGCGGGTCGCCGCGGCGGCCGCGGCCGCGCCCAGCAGGACTCCAAGGCCGATCATCAGGTGCGTATCCATCGCTACTCCGGGGTTGCGTATCTCGTTAATTCCCACAGTATCAAACTGTCTGACACGCGTTCGTAAAAAAATGTTGCGTGAAGGACAAATCTCGTCAGATCGCGGCCAACCGCGCGGTCATGTCGCACGCGTGTACGGTTCGAGCGCGGCTTCGTCGGCTGCCAGCGTGGCCGGCAGCTCGTCGCGCAGGAAATCGACCCAGGTACGGATTTTCGCGTCGAGGTACTGACGCGACGGATACAGCGCGTAGATGTTCATCACGTGCGACCGGTATTCGGGCATCACGCGCACGATGTGCCCGCTGCGCAACCAGCCGATCGCCGAATAGAGCGGCAGGCCGCCGATCCCCATCCCTTCGCGCACGGCCACGGCGAGCGCCTCGGCGACGTTCACGCGAAACGGCGGCGCCGTGATCGGGACGACTTCGTCGCCGTTCGGCCCCGCCAGCGCCCATTCGTCGAACTGAAAGCCCGGCGCGACCATCCCGAGGCATACGTGCTGCGCGAGATCCGCGGGCCGCTGCGGCACGCCGTTCGCCTCGACGTAGCCGCGCGACGCGCACACCACGCTGTAGCTCTCGCCGAGCCGCTGCGACACGAGCCCCGAATCCGGCAGGTCGCGGCCGACGACGATCGCGACGTCGTAGCCCTCGTCGAGCAGGTCGGGCATCCGCTGCGCGAGCGTCAGCTCGACGTGCACGTCCGGGTAGCGCTCGCGATAACGCGCGATGGCCGGCACCAGGTAGTGCTGGCCGAGGCTCGTGAAGCAGTGCACCTTCAGCTTGCCCGACGGGCGCGCATGCGCGTCGCCCGCCTCGGCTTCGGCCTGGTCGACATACGCGAGGATCTGCTCGCAGCGCTGCAGGTAGCGCTCGCCGGCTTCGGTCAGTGCGATCCGGCGCGTCGTGCGGTTCAGAAGGCGCGTGCGCAGGTGCGCCTCGAGATCCGAGACCGCGCGCGACGCGTAGGCAGTGGTCGAATTCATCTGCTGGGCGGCCGCGGTAAAGCTTCCCGCGTCGACCACGCGGACGAATACCCGCATGTTTTGTAACGTATCCATCCCATTACCCGTTTGAATCCGGACGGATTGTTGCACAGAGGCGAACAAGTATTGTCTCAGGATTCGTAAAAATGACTTGCACCCTTGTCCGTATATTCAGGAATCGCTGAAAAATATAATCGCATCCGACTCATCTATATCCGAAAGGGAGAAAATCGTGCAGTCTCCGGCGACAAAAGGGACGCTCGCACTGGCGGTTCTTGCAGTCTCATTAATAATGGCCGGGTGCGCGAGCATGGGCGACAACAAGCCGCAGTCGGCCCGCATCGAAGCGAACGCGCTCGATGCCGGCGCGGCGATCCGCGCGGCCGACCGTGACGCGGGCTGGCCCGCGGCCGACTGGTGGCGTGCCTACCGCGATCCGCAGCTCGACACGTGGATTGCTGCCGCACAGGCCGGCAACCCGACGCTCGCGGCCGCCGAGGCCCGCGTGCGCGAAGCGCAGGCGATGGCGCGCGTGGCCCGCTCGGCCGAGTTGCCGCAGATCAACGGCAACCTATCGCTGATGCGCCAGCACTGGCCGGACAACGTCTATTACGGCCCCGGCCCGCTCGCGAACACCGATACCTGGAACAACACCGGCACGCTCGGCCTGTCCTACCACCTCGACCTGTGGGGCAAGGACAAGAATGCGACCGAGCGCGCGCTCGACACCGCGCACGCGACCGCCGCCGACGCACGCGCGGCGAAGCTCGAACTCGAAGTCAACGTCGTGCGCGCGTACGTCGGCATGTCGATGAACTACGCGCTGCTCGACCTCGCGCACGAAACGTTCGAACGCCAGCGCTCGCTCGCCGATCTCGCGCGCAAGCGGCTGCAGGCTGGCCTCGGCACGCAGCTCGAGGTGAGCCAGGCGGAATCGACGCTGCCCGACTATGAGCGCCAGATCGACAGCTACGAGGAAGCGATCCAGCTCGCGCGGCATCAGCTCGCCGCACTGGCCGGCAAGGGCCCGGGCGCCGGCGATGCGATCCAGCGGCCCCGGCTGTCGCTCGACGCACCGGCCGGCTTGCCGTCGGCGATGCCGGCCGACCTGCTCGGCCGCCGCCCCGACGTGGTCGCGGCACGCTGGACGGTCGACGCGCAGGCGCGCGGCATCGACGTCGCGAAGGCTTCGTTCTACCCGAACATCGACCTGCTCGCGACGGTCGGCGGCTTCGGCGTGACCGCGCCGTTCGCCGACTTCCTGCGCGCGATGAACGGCGGCTGGACGGCCGGCCCCGCGCTGTCGCTGCCGATCTTCGAAGGCGGCCGGCTGCGCGCGCAGCTCGGCGCGGCGAATGCCGGCTACGACCAGGCGGTCGAGCAATACAACCAGACGATCGTCGGCGCGCTCAAGGACATCGCCGACCAGGTCGTGCGGATCCGTTCGCTCGATACGCAGAAGAAGGACGCCGCGCGCTCGGTGGCCGCCAACGACCGCAGCTATCAGCTGTCGCGCGAAGGCTTCCGCCGCGGGCTGACCGACTACGTCAACGTGCTGGTCGCGCAACAGCAATTGTTGCGCGCGCAGGAAACGGCCGCCCGCATCGATGCGGAACGCCTCGCCGCGCACGCTCAGTTGATGGCCGCGCTTGGTGGCGGCGTCGAGACGGGCACGGACGTGCCTCCGTCGGGCAGCCATCCGTCGCATGGCGAATCCGCCGCGGGCGCAGCCGCGCCGGCCGCCGCGTCGGGTGCGAAACCCGTGGCAGCCGCCGCCCGGCCCGCGCAGGTCGCGGCCGCCGGTGCGGCTGGCGTGCCGGCCGCACGGTAACCCGGAGCGACGCCATGTCAGCCTCCTCCCCCCTCTCCCCGACCGCCGGCGGTCCGTTCGCGGCCTGGTATGCCGCGTTAGGCGACTGGGCCCGCACCGACGGCGCCGCGTGGCTCTACCTGTTCAAGGCGCTGCTCGCGGCCTTCATCGCGCTCGGCGTGTCGATGCGGCTCGACCTGCCGGCGCCGAAAACGGCAATGACGACCGTCTTCATCGTGATGCAGCCGCAAAGCGGCGCCGTGCTCGCGAAAAGCTTCTACCGGGTCGCCGGCACGATTTTCGGGCTCATCGCGACGCTCACGTTCGTCGGGCTGTTCCCGCAGCAGCCGCAGCTTTTCCTGCTGGCGATCGCCCTGTGGATCGCGCTGTGCACCGCCGGCGCCGCGCGCAACCGCAACTTCCGCAGTTACGGCTTCCTGCTCGCCGGTTATACGACCGCGCTGATCGGCCTGCCTGCGTCGCAACACCCGGATGGCGCATTCATGAGCGCGATGACGCGGGTCTCCGAAGTCATCATCGGGATCGTGTCGGCCGGCGTCGTCAGTGCGCTCGTGTTTCCGCGGTATACGGGCGAGCAGATGCGCACTACGGTGCGCAAGCGCTTCGGCAGCTTCGTCGACTACGTCGCGTCGGCGCTGTCGGGCCAGCTCGACCGCGCGCACATCGAGACCATCCATACGCGCTTCGTCGCCGACGTGGTCGGCTTCGAGGCCGCGCGCAGCATGGCCGTGTTCGAGGATCCGGACACGCGCATGCGCAGCGGCCGCCTCGCGCGGCTGAACAGCGAGTTCATGAGCGCGTCGAGCCGCTTTCACGCGCTGCACCAGCTGATGAACCGGCTGCACGCGGCCGGCGCGCAGGCGGCGATCGACGCGATCGAGCCGTATTTCCGCGAGATCGCGCCGCTGCTCACGCGCGATGGCGAACCCGTGCGCACGTCGATCGACGCCGCGCACTCGGCCGAGCAACTGCTCGCGTGGCGCGACGCGCTGCCGCGCCGGATCCGCGCGACGCGCGCGGAACTCGAAACGCAGCCCGACTTCCCGCTGCTCGACTTCGATACCGCCGCCGAACTGCTGTACCGCTTCATCACCGACCTGCAGGAATACGCGGCGACCTATGCGTCGCTCGCGACCGCGACGCACGAGCGCGAACGCTGGATCGAACGCTACGAGCCGCGCACCAACAGAACGGCCGCCACGATCGCGGGGATCCGCACCGCGACGGTGATTCTCGCGCTCGGGTGGTTCTGGATCGAGACCGCGTGGCCGAGCGGCGTGATGCTGGTGCTGAACGCCGCGGCGACCTGCGCGCTCGCGTCGTCGGCGCCGCGCCCGACCGCGATGGCCGCGCAGATGGGGATGGGCACGGCGCTGGCCGTTTGCACCGGCTTCCTGCTGACGTTCGGCATCTACCCGCGGATCGACGGCTTCGTCCTGCTGTGCGCGGCGCTCGCGCCGTTGCTCGCGATCGGCATCTACATGACGCTGAAGCCGAAGCTCGCGGGCTACGGCGCGGGCTATCTGATCTTCTTCTGCTTCCTCGCCGGCCCCGACAGCATCACGCACTACGATCCCACGAGCTTCATGAACGACGCGCTCGCGCTCCTGTTGTCGATGCTCGTCTCGGCGATCGCGTTCGCCGTGCTGTTCCCGCCGACCGCGCCGTGGCTCAAGAAACGCCTGTTCGCCGACCTGCGTCACCAGGCCGTCGCGGCCTGCCACGCGCGGCTCGCCGGACTGCGCACGCGCTTCGAGAGCGGCGCGCGCGACCTGATGTACCAGGCGCACACGCTGTCGGCCGACCAGCCCGACGTGCAGCGCGACGCGCTGCGCTGGATGTTCGCGGTGCTCGAAACCGGGAATGCGGCCATCGATCTGCGCCACGAACTGGCCACGCTGCCGTCCGACCCGCGCTACGCGCCGACGACGCCGTGGCGCCGCGCGATCGAGACGATGCGCGCCGCGCTGTCGTCGCTGTTCGCGCGACCGGACGCCGAACGTTTCGATGCAACGCTCGCCGCGGTGAACGATGCGATCGACGCGACCCGGCAGACGCTCGACGCGTTCACGCCGACGCGCGACGAACGTCACCGGCTGCAGCGCATCCTGAGCCATCTGCATTTCGTGCGCACGGCACTGCTCGATCCCGAATCGCCGCTCGCCGCGCTCAACCGCAACCGCCCCGTGCGTCCCCAACCAGGAGCCTCGTCATGATGCCGCGTGAAATCGCCATTCTCGATGCCTACATGCCCACGGTGGTGCTGATGTTCGTCCTCGGCGCGCTCGCGACCTGGGCCGTCGACCGCCTGCTCGCCTATACGGGCCTCTACCGTCTCGTCTGGCACCCGTCGCTGTTCCGGGCCTGCCTCCTCGTCTGCATTTGCGGCGGACTGAGTCTTGCCGTTTACCGTTGATTCCGAACCATCATGATTCTCAGAAAACTCTTCGGCTTCGTCGCGACCGCCGTCATCCTTCTCGTCGCGATCCTGATCGGGCGCTCGCTGTGGGTGCACTACATGGACGATCCGTGGACGCGCGACGGGCGCGTGCGCGCCGAGATCGTCAACGTCGCGCCGGACGTGTCGGGCGCGATCGTCGAACTGCCCGTGCATGACAACCAGCTCGTGAAAAAGGGCGACCTGATCATGCAGATCGACCCTTCGCACTACCAGATCGCGGTCGAGCAGGCGCAGGCGGCCGTCGCCGCCCGCCGCGCGGAACTGCAGATGCGCCGCGACGACGCGGCGCGCCGCGCGGATCTCGATGCGCTCGTCGTGTCGAAGGAAAACCGCGAGAACGCCGCGCACAGTGCGTCGAGCGCCGATGCGCAGTACCAGCAGGCAATCGCCGCGCTCGATGCCGCGAAGCTCAACCTCGAGCGCACGCGCGTCGTCGCGCCGGTCGACGGCTACATCACGAACCTGCAGACGTTCAAGGGCAACTACGCGGTGGCCGGCCAGGCGAAGCTCGCGATCGTCGACAGCCACTCGTTCTGGGTCTACGGCTACTTCGAGGAAACCAAGCTGCCGCGCGTGAAGATCGGCGCGCCGGCCGAAATGCGGCTGATGAGCGGCGGCGTGATGAAGGGCCACGTCGAAAGCATCTCGCGCGGCATCTACGATCGCGACAACCCGCAAAGCCGCGACCTCGTCGCGGACGTGAACCCGACCTTCAACTGGGTGCGCCTCGCGCAGCGCGTGCCGGTGCGCATCAGGATCGACGAAGTGCCGGCCGACGTGGTGCTGTCGGCGGGTACGACCTGCACGGTCATCATCGATCCGGACAAGCAGAAGAAGTCGTAACGTCTGAACGGTCGGCAGCGCTCAGGCCGCGATACGAAAGCGCCCGACCAGCGACTTCAAGGCCTGCGCCTGCTCGTCGAGCGCATTCGCCGCGGCGGCCGCCTGCTCGACGAGTGCCGCGTTCTGCTGGGTGCCGGCGTCCATCTGCGTGACCGCGCGGCCGATCTCGTCGATGCCCGCGCTCTGCTCGTCCGATGCGGCGGAAATTTCACCGATGATGTCGGTCACGCGCTTGACCGCCCGAACGACGTCGTCCATCGTGCGGCCCGCATCGTGCGCGAGCGCCGCACCGTTCGCGACTCGCTCGACCGACGCGCCGATCAGCGCGCGGATCTCCTTCGCCGCGGTCGCCGCGCGCTGCGCGAGCAGGCGGACTTCACCCGCGACCACCGAGAAGCCACGCCCCTGCTCGCCCGCGCGGGCGGCCTCGACCGCCGCGTTCAACGCGAGAATGTTGGTCTGGAACGCGATCCCCTCGATCGTGCCGATGATCTCGCGGATGTTCTTCGCGCTGTCGTCGATCTCGCTCATCGTCGCGACGACGCGCCCGACGACTTCCCCGCCCGTCTCCGCAACGGCCGAAGCATTGGCCGCGAGCGCGCTCGCCTGCCGCGCGTTCTCGGCGTTCTGCCGTACGGTCGACGTGAGCTGCTCCATGCTGGCCGCGGTGCGCTCGAGCGCGACGGCCTGCTGCTCGGTACGCCTGGACAGATCGAGATTGCCGGTGGAAATCTCGCCCGACGCGGCCGCGATCGCCTCGGCGCTGACGGCAATCTCGCCGACGGTCGCCGCGAGCCCCGTCTGCATCTCGGCCAGCGCACGCACCATGCTGTCGCGGTCGTGCCGGCCCAGCGTAATTGGTCGCGTCAGGTCGCCGCGCGCGATGTCCGCGGCAATCGCCTTCGCATGCGCGGGCTCGCCCCCGAGCTGCGACGCGAGACGGCGCACGACGCGCTCCGCGATGACGATCGCGAGCACGATCAGCGCAACCGTCATCGCCGCGATCATCGCGAACGACGACGAGAAAATGGTGGCGGACGCATCGAGCGTCGCCTTCGACTTCGCGCCGCGTGTCTTCACGAGTTCGGCGACCAGTTTTTCGAGCTTGCCGGTTTCGACCAGCAGCGACACGTCCTGCGTGCCGACCTGCCAGCTCATCTGCGACAGGTCGAGCGGCTGTGCCCGCACGAGCGCGACGAAATCGCGCAGATGCGCGCTCCACGCGCCGACCGCCGTCGAGAACGCGCGCAGCCGCGCCGAATCGTCGACGTCGGCCGGATCCGCGTAGCGCTGCAGCGTGCCGAGCGCCTGGCCGATCGACGCGAGCCCCGCGCTCACCTCGGCGCCCAGCTCGTCGCGTTCCTTCGCGGTGGTCGCGGTCAGCAGCATCTTCTGGGCCCGGCTCGCGCGCAGCACTTCGGCCCGAACCTCCTCGGCCGCGCGGCTCGCGACGTGACCCTGCTCGTAGACGGACGCGATCGACGCATTCAGCCGGCTGATCTGCCAGAGCGAAAACATGCCGATCGCCAGCGTGCCGGCGAGCAGGATCGCGAATGCGGCGCGCAACGTCGCCTTGACGGTCCACGGCCGGCGCTCGCGACGCGCCGCCCGCGGGCGCCGGGCGGCGCGACCGGCGGCGACGTCGGGTGCGGCGGCGACCGCACCGGGCTGTGGACGCAAAGATGCTGCTTTCATCGATATATCCCCGTATTGATCACGCGGCCGGAAAGGTCGGTCCCGGCGTACCCGCGATGGCTGGCCATGCCGCGCGTCCTGCGCCCGCACGGCGGATAGCCGGTGCCGGGCGCGGCGCGCCAGTTGTCATTGGGTCGTTCTACGGCCGCCACCGCCGTTTCTTGAGTCCGGTAAACCACGCACCGGCCCCGGGCGCCCGCCCCGCTTGCGGGCGGGCGTGCCGCCTGCGTTATACCCGGCCAAAAAAGCGGGCATCGGGCGATCCGTCGGATGAATGTCCGATTCACGATAAAACTTGTCCGGACATTCCCGATACGCCACATTACACTTCTTTGACGCAGCAACGATTCAAGACGCGCCGATCCCCAGCAGAGCGCGCCCGCCACCTCAACTCGTTCAGCTCTCACATGGAAACCAGCCTCGACACCGGCTCCGCCGGCGCAGCCGCCACCCAGCCTTCCGCGCCACCCGTCGCCCGCACCGTCTACCCGGTGCTCGGCGCGATCAGCTTCTCGCACATGCTCAACGACATGATCCAGTCGTTGATCCTCGCGATCTACCCGATGCTCAAGAGCCAGTTCGCGCTGTCGTTCGCGCAGATCGGCCTGATCACGCTCACCTACCAGATCACCGCGTCGCTGCTGCAGCCGCTCGTCGGCCTCTATACGGACAAGCGGCCGAAACCGTATTCGCTGCCGGTCGGCATGGGTTTCACGCTCGCCGGGCTGCTGCTGATGTCGGTCGCGCCGAATTTCCCGATGCTGCTGGTGGCCGCGGCGCTCGTCGGCTGCGGCTCGTCGGTGTTCCATCCCGAATCGTCGCGCGTCGCGCGGATGGCGTCGGGCGGTCAGCACGGGCTCGCGCAGTCGGTGTTCCAGGTCGGCGGCAACGCGGGTTCCGCGCTCGGGCCGCTGCTCGCCGCGCTCGTGATCATTCCGCACGGCCAGCACAGCATCGCGTGGTTCTCGGCAGCCGCGCTCGTCGCGATGATCGTGCTCACGCAGATCGGCCACTGGTACAAGAAGCATCCGTCGATGAAGAAGAAGGCCGCGGCGGCCGGCCATCCGACGCTGTCGCGCGGCCGCGTGATGAGCGCGATCGGCGTGCTGGTGCTGCTCGTGTTCTCGAAGTATTTCTACCTCGCGAGCATCAACAGCTATTTCACGTTCTACCTGATCGACAAGTTCCACCTGTCGGTGCAGGCCGCGCAGATCCACCTGTTCGTGTTCCTCGCGGCCGTGGCGGCGGGCACGCTGATCGGCGGGCCGGTGGGCGACCGGATCGGCCGCAAGTACGTGATCTGGGTATCGATCCTCGGCGTCGCGCCGTTCACGCTGCTGCTGCCGTACGCGAACCTGTTCTGGACCAGCGTGCTGACCGTGATCATCGGCATCGTGCTCGCGTCGGCGTTCGCCGCGATCCTGGTCTACGCGACGGAGCTGATGCCCGGCAAGGTCGGGATGGTCGCGGGCCTGTTCTTCGGCTTCGCGTTCGGCCTCGGCGGTGTCGGCGCGGCCGTGCTCGGCCAGCTCGCCGACGCAACGAGCATCACGTTCGTCTACAAGGTGTGCTCGTTCCTGCCGCTGATCGGCGTGCTGACGGTGTTCCTGCCGAACCTCGAAAGCAGCCGGCGCAAGAAGGCGTGAAAAAACGGCCGCGGCGCGCCTGCCGGCGCCGCGGCCGTGATGCTCCGATCGACGGGATCGACGGCGGCTTCAGGCCGCCGTCGTCGCGTGCAGCGTCAGGAAACGCTTGAGGATGCCGGACGAATAGCTGCTCGCAATCGCCGACAGGAAGTGCGAGAACGACTGCG
This sequence comes from Burkholderia sp. LK4, assembly GCF_001043615.1. NCBI lineage: Bacteria > Pseudomonadati > Pseudomonadota > Betaproteobacteria > Burkholderiales > Burkholderiaceae > Burkholderia > Burkholderia sp. LK4. Next base: position 30,483 of record NZ_LDUL01000012.1, on the reverse strand, counting down.
TCGCGTGGTCGTCGGCCGTATCGGAGATCGTGCGCACGAGCGCGAACGGCACGTCGTGCTCCGCGCACACCTGCGCGATCGCGGCCCCTTCCATTTCGACCGCGAGCGCATCCGGCAGCGCATCGCGCAGCGCGACGACCTCGCGCTCGCTCGACACGAAGCGGTCGCCGCTGATGACGAGCCCCGCATGCAGCGTCGCGCCGGCCAGGCTGAAGCGAGCGGCGAACTGCGCGCCCTCTTCCGCGACGAATTGCGTGCACGCGGCCCGCAGGCGCGCGGTCAGTGCGGCGTCGGTCGCGAAACGCGTGATGCCGAGCAAAGGCACCTCATAGCGGGGAAACAGCGGCGACGCGTCGAGATCGTGCTGCAGCAGCGTATCGGCCACGACGACATCGCCGACGCGCACCGTGCGCGACACACCGCCCGCGACGCCGGTGAACACGATGCCCGACACGCCGAACACGTGGATCAGCGCGCTGACCGTCGCGGCGGCCGCGACCTTGCCGACCCGCGCGAGCGTCACCACACAGGCCGCGCCGTGCACGGTACCGACGTGATAATCGCGGCGGCCGAGCGTGACCGTCTTCATCGCGCCGTCGGCGCGCATCGCGGCGATCAGGTCGCCGAGTTCCTCGGGCAACGCGGCCAGGATGCCGAGCGGTCGAATCGAAGCGGTACCCACCCTGTCGATGCCCGTCATTCCACCGCCTGCAGTTTCGCGACCGCGAGCGCGAGCCACTTCTCGCCGTGCCGCTTGAATTTCACCTGTGCCTTCGCATCGGTGCCGTTGCCTTCGAGCGCGGTGACCGTGCCTTCGCCGAACTTGGTATGGAACACCTGCTGGCCGACGCGGAAACCGGTATCGGCGGCACGCTGCTTGTTCGCGAACGCCGGCAGCGGCGCGGACACGGCCGCATCGACGATCTGCTCGCGACTGCCGCCGCCCGGCCGCGCGAACCAGTCGCGCCCGTATCCGGCGTTGTCCGACCGGCCACCCCAGCGCGAACCGGCCTCGACCTTCGGCGTCAGCCACTTGAGCACGTGTTCGGGCAACTCGTCGAAGAAGCGCGAGCGCACGTTGTAGCGGGTCTGGCCATGCAGCATCCGGCTCTGCGCGAACGACAGGTAGAGACGCTCCTTCGCGCGCGTGATCGCGACGTACATCAGCCGGCGCTCTTCCTCGAGGCCGTCCGATTCGAGCACGCTGTTCTCATGCGGGAACAGCCCTTCCTCGAGGCCCGTGATGAACACGGCCGAGAATTCGAGCCCCTTCGCCGCGTGCACCGTCATCAGCTGCACGGCGTCCTGGCCGGCCTGCGCCTGGTTGTCGCCGGCCTCCAGCGACGCATGCGACAGGAAACCGGCGAGCGGCGTCATCGTGTCGGGGTTCTGTGCCGGGTCGGCAGGCGATACCGGGTCGAGCACGTCGACCGCCTGGTCGTCCGTCGCGGTGCCGAGCTCCGGGGCCGCGATCGCGCCCGCGCGCAGCGGAATCGAACGGGCCGGCGTGTCGAGCCCGTAGCCCTCCTCGGCGATGAACGCGGTGGCCGCGTTCACGAGTTCCTGCAAGTTCTCGAGACGGTCCTGGCCTTCGCGCTCGCCCTGGTAGAAATCGGCGAGACCGCTGGCGCGCACGATGTGCTCGACGGTGTCGGGCAGGTTCATGTGCTGCGTGTCGGCGCGCATCTTCGCGACCAGGTTCGCGAACCCGCCGAGGCTCGTGCCGGCCTTGCCCGTCACGTACGGAATCGCGGCGGCCATCGAGCAGCCGTACAGGCGCGCGGCGTCGGCGAGCTGCTCGATCGAGCGCGCGCCGATTCCGCGGGTCGGGAAGTTCACGACGCGCACGAACGCCGTGTCGTCGTTCGGGTTGTCGATCAGGCGCAGGTACGCGAGCGCGTGCTTCACTTCCTGGCGTTCGAAGAAGCGCAGGCCGCCGTACACGCGGTACGGAATGCCCGACGACATCAGCGTATGCTCGATCGAGCGCGACTGCGCGTTGCTGCGGTACAGGACGGCCACTTCGCTGCGCGCCATCCCGGTGTTGATCAGCGAGCGGATCTCCTCGACGATCCAGCCGGCTTCCTGCGAATCGGTGCTCGCCTCGTACACGCGCACGGGCTCGCCGTGGCCCGCGTCGGTGCGCAGGTTCTTGCCGAGGCGGTGCGTGTTGTTCGAGATCAGCTGGTTCGCCGCGTCGAGGATGTTGCCGTGCGACCGGTAGTTCTGCTCGAGCTTGATCAGGTTGCGCACACGGAATTCGTCTTCGAAGTCGCGCATGTTGCCGACGTTCGCGCCGCGGAACGCGTAGATCGACTGATCGTCGTCGCCGACCGCGAAGATCGCGTTCTGGCCGCCCGCGAGCATCTTGAGCCACGCGTACTGCAGCTTGTTGGTGTCCTGGAACTCGTCGACGAGGATGTGCCGGAAGCGCGCCTGGTAGTGCGCGCGCAGCGGCGCGTTGTACGCGAGCAATTCATAGCAGCGCAGCAGCAGCTCGGGGAAATCGACGACGCCCTCGCGCTGGCACTGCTGGTCGTATGCCTGGTACAGCTCGACGAACTTGCGGTTGAAGTTGTCGGTCGCGTCGACCTTGTCGGGACGCAGCCCCTGCTCCTTCGCATTGTTGATGAAGTACTGGACGTTCTTCGGCGGGTACTTCTCGTCGTCGACGTTCGCCGCCTTCATCAGCCGCTTGATCGCGGACAGCTGGTCGGCCGTGTCGAGGATCTGGAAGGTCTGCGGCAGGCCGGCGTCGCGCCAGTGCGTGCGCAGCATCCGGTTGCACAGGCCGTGGAACGTGCCGATCCACATCCCGCGCGTGTCGATCGGCATCATCGCCGACAGGCGCGCCATCATCTCGCGCGCGGCCTTGTTCGTGAAGGTCACGGCGAGCACGGTGGGCGGCGATGCGTAGCCCTGCTGGATCAGCCACGCGATGCGCGTGATCAGTACGCGGGTCTTGCCGCTGCCCGCCCCTGCGAGGATCAGCGCCGGTTCGTTCGGCAACGTGACGGCGGCGAGTTGTTCGGGGTTCAGATTGGCGAGCAGGTCGGGCATGGAGCGGCAGCGAACGGGCGAGAAAAATGCGGACCCGACATTATAAGTCGGCCGGACGATGCCGTTCCCGATCCGTTCGACCGCCCGTCGCGGGTACGTTGCCGGCACGTGGCGGCCGCGTCGCGACGGGCCCGCGCCGGCAAGGCGATGGCTGGTCGATGTGCATCCATTTATAATTGTCGGATTCGGCATCCAATTCACGCATTTTTCGGCAGATTTCCAACATGAGCGACAACACGCTTGCGAAGAGTTTCGAGCCCCACACCATCGAGTCCCATTGGGGGCCGGAGTGGGAAAAGCGCGGTTACGCGGCCCCGGCATTCGATCCGGCCCGCCCCGATTTCTCGATCCAGTTGCCGCCGCCGAACGTGACGGGCACGCTGCACATGGGCCACGCGTTCAACCAGACGATCATGGACGGCCTCGCCCGCTACCACCGGATGCTCGGCGAGAACACGCTGTGGGTGCCCGGCACCGACCACGCGGGGATCGCGACCCAGATCGTCGTCGAGCGCCAGCTCGACGCGCAGGGCGTGTCGCGCCACGACCTCGGCCGCGAGAAGTTCGTGGAGCGCGTGTGGGTATGGAAGGAAAAATCCGGTTCGACGATCACCGGCCAGGTGCGTCGCATCGGCGCGTCCACCGACTGGTCGCGCGAGTACTTCACGATGGACGACAAGATGTCGGCCGCCGTGCGCGACGTGTTCGTCACGCTTTATGAACAGGGCCTGATCTACCGCGGCAAGCGCCTCGTCAACTGGGATCCGGTGCTGTTGACCGCCGTGTCGGATCTCGAAGTCGTGAGCGAAGAGGAAAACGGCCACCTGTGGCACATCCGCTACCCGCTCGTCGACGGCTCGGGCTCGCTGACCGTTGCCACGACGCGCCCGGAAACGATGCTCGGCGACGTCGCGCTGATGGTCCATCCGGAAGACGAGCGCTACGCGCACCTGATCGGCAAGCTCGTCACGCTGCCGCTGACGGGCCGCGAGATCCCGGTGATCGCCGACGATTACGTCGACCGCGAGTTCGGCACGGGCGTCGTGAAGGTCACGCCCGCGCACGACTTCAACGACTACCAGGTCGGCCTGCGCCACAACCTCGCGCCGATCGAGATCCTGACGCTCGACGCGAAGATCAACGACAACGGCCCCGAGCAGTATCGAGGCCTCGACCGCTTCGACGCGCGCAAGGCGATCGTCGCCGACCTCGACGCGCAAGGCTTCCTCGACTCGGTGAAACCGCACAAGCTGATGGTGCCGCGCGGCGACCGCACGGGCGTCGTGATCGAGCCGATGCTGACCGACCAGTGGTTCGTCGCGATGACGAAGCCGGCGCCGGAAGGCACGTTCAATCCCGGCAAGTCGATCACGGAAACGTCGCTCGACGTCGTGCGCAACGGCCAGATCAAGTTCGTGCCGGAAAACTGGACGACCACCTATTACCAGTGGCTCGAGAACATCCAGGACTGGTGCATCTCACGCCAGCTGTGGTGGGGCCACCAGATTCCCGCGTGGTACGGCGAGAACGGCGAGGTGTTCGTCGCGCGCAACGAGGAAGAAGCGCGCGCGCAGGCTGCCGCGAAGGGTTACGCGGGCGCGCTGAAGCGCGACGAGGACGTGCTCGACACGTGGTTCTCGTCGGCGCTCGTGCCGTTCTCGTCGCTCGGCTGGCCGAACGAAACGCCTGAGCTGAAGCACTTCCTGCCGTCGTCGGTGCTCGTCACGGGCTTCGACATCATCTTCTTCTGGGTCGCCCGGATGGTGATGATGACCACGCACTTCACGGGCCAGGTGCCGTTCCACACCGTCTACGTGCACGGCCTCGTGCGCGACGCGGAAGGCCAGAAGATGTCGAAGAGCAAGGGCAACACGCTCGACCCGATCGACATCGTCGACGGCATCGACCTCGACACGCTGGTCGCGAAGCGCACGACGGGCCTGATGAACCCGAAACAGGCCGCGACGATCGAGAAGAAGACGCGCAAGGAATTCCCGGACGGCATCGCCGCGTTCGGCACCGACGCGCTGCGCTTCACGATGGCGTCGATGGCAACGCTCGGTCGCAACGTGAACTTCGACCTCGCGCGCTGCGAGGGCTATCGCAACTTCTGCAACAAGCTGTGGAACGCGACGCGCTTCGTGCTGATGAACTGCGAAGGCCACGACTGCGGCAGCGACAAGCCGGAAGTCTGCGGCGCGGGCGATTGCGGCCCGGGCGGCTACCTCGACTTCTCGGCGGCCGACCGCTGGATCGTGTCGCTGCTGCAGCGCACCGAGGCCGACATCGCGAAGGGCTTCGCCGATTACCGCTTCGACAACATCGCAAGCAGCATCTACAAGTTCGTGTGGGACGAATACTGCGACTGGTATCTCGAACTCGCGAAGGTGCAGATCCAGAACGGCACGCCGGAACAGCAGCGCGCCACGCGCCGCACGCTGCTGCGCGTGCTCGAAACGGTGCTGCGCCTCGCACACCCGATCATCCCGTTCATTACCGAAGCGCTCTGGCAGAAGGTCGCGCCGCTCGCGGGCCGCTATCCGCAAGGCAAGGCCGACGGAGAAGCGTCGCTGATGGTGCAGGCGTACCCGGTCGCGAACCTGCAGAAGATCGACGAGGTGTCCGAACAGTGGGCGGCCGACCTGAAGGCGATCGTCGACGCGTGCCGCAACCTGCGCGGCGAGATGAACCTGTCGCCGGCAACCAAGGTGCCGCTGCTTGCCGCCGGCGATGCCGAGCGCCTGCGCTCGTTCGCGCCGTACGTCCAGGCCCTCGCGCGCCTGTCGGAAGTGCAGATCCTCGCGGACGAAGCGGCGCTCGACAAGGAAGCGCACGGCGCGCCGATCGCGATCGTCGGGCCGAACAAGCTGGTGCTGAAGGTGGAAATCGACGTCGCGGCCGAACGCGAGCGCCTGTCGAAGGAAATCGCGCGCCTGACGGGCGAAATCGCGAAGTGCAATGCGAAGCTCGGCAACGAGGCTTTCGTCGCGAAAGCGCCGCCGGCGGTGGTCGAACAGGAGCAGAAGCGCGTCGCGGAATTCCAGAGCACGCTCGAAAAACTGCGTGCGCAGCTCGATCGGTTGCCTGCGTAACAAAGGGTAAGGTTGTTTGCGTTCACTATAATGCGGGCGTGAACATAAACCGTCTGACAAGTCGATTACAGAAATAAAGGTTCGATCATGTTGAAAGTCACCAAGGCGGTATTCCCTGTTGCCGGCCTCGGCACGCGCTTCCTGCCGGCAACGAAGGCAAGCCCGAAGGAAATGCTGCCGGTCGTCGACAAGCCGCTGATCCAGTACGCGGTCGAGGAAGCGATCGCCGCCGGCATTACCGAGATGATCTTCGTCACCGGGCGCAGCAAGCGCGCGATCGAGGACCATTTCGACAAGTCGTACGAAATCGAGGCCGAACTCGAGGCGCGCGGCAAGGAGAAGCTGCTCGAACTCGTGCGCAGCATCAAGCCGAGCCATGTCGACTGCTTCTATGTGCGCCAGCCGGAAGCGCTCGGCCTCGGCCATGCGGTGCTGTGCGCGGAAAAGCTCGTGGCGGACAACCCGTTCGCGGTGATCCTCGCCGACGACCTGCTCGACGGCAACCCGCCCGTGATGAAACAGATGGTCGACGTGTTCGACCACTATCACAGCTCGGTGATCGGCGTCGAAGAGATCCCGCCGTCGGAGACGAAGTCGTACGGGATCGTCGACGGCAAGGAGTGGGAGGAGTCGATCGTCAAGATGTCGGCGATCATCGAAAAGCCGGCGCCGGAAGTCGCGCCGTCGAACCTCGGCGTGGTCGGCCGCTACATCCTGAAGCCGAGGATCTTCGAGCATCTGCGCGCGCTGAAGCCCGGCGCGGGCGGCGAACTGCAGCTCACGGACGCGATCCAGGCACTGCTCGCCGATGAACAGGTGCTGGCCTACAAGTACCAGGGCACGCGCTACGACTGCGGCAGCAAGCTCGGCTACCTGAAGGCGACGGTCGAATTCGCGCTGCGCCACGCGGAAGTCGGCGCGGAGTTCGACGCGTACCTGCGCTCGCGCGACGGCGCACACCCGGCCGACTGAACGCGGCAAGGGCACAAGGGCTCACTCCGGCGAGCCCGCCCTCACCTCGCCGGCCGGCGCTCAGCGCGCTTCGGCCGGCTTCACCGAGACGACGCCCGGCATCCCGCCCGCGTCGTCTTTTTTCGTCTTGACGAGCCAGCCGTTGCCCGCGCCGAACGGCATCTTCGCGAGCGCGCTCTTCACGAGCGCCGGCGCGGCCTGCTGCGTGCCCGGCTCGCGATCGCGCAGCGACGCCGTCACGCGATAGACGTCGGCCCCCGACTTCGCGTCGACGAACTGCAGCGTCAGCACGTGGCGGTATACCTTCCCGGCGAACGGCAGCGCGAGCGGCGACGGCCCGTCGACGGTCACGCATGCGCTGCTCGCCGCACCGCACTGGTCGGCGACGGCCGCGACCGCCGTCGGCTGCGTCGCGTAGGCGACCGACAGCCGGTAGCGCGCGTCCTTGAGCGGTTTCGCATCGAAGCCGCGGTGCGCGAGTTCGTCGCGCACGAGCGTCTCGATCTGCCGGTATTCGGCATCGTTGGCCTGCGCGGCCGTCCGCACGAAATCGTAGCCGTGTGCATCGGATGCGAACGCGTTCGGCTGCCCGACCGCACTCACGCCGCTCGTCACGCCGGCGCAACCCGTCAACAGCGACGCCGCCAGCGCGGCCGCTGCCCATTCCTTTCTCATGGCTTTCCCCAAATGCCTGCCGTCGTGCCCGGCCCTGTCAGGCGGACGGCTCGTCGATCGCGGGCAGCGACACCGTCACCGCGGTGCCGACACCCACCTCGCTGTCGACCGACACGCTGCCCCCATGGCGCGTGACGACCGTCTTCACGAATGCCATGCCGAGCCCGGAGCCCGAGATTTCGGGCCGCTCGCCGGCATGGAACCGCTTGAAACGCTCGAACAGATGCCGCTGGTCTTCCGGCGCAATGCCGTACCCCTGATCGCGAATCGTACAGAACATCCGCTTCGACGCGTGCTCGACCGCCAGCGTACACGTGATCACGGTATCGGACGGACTGTATTTGACCGCATTGTTCAGCAGGTTCACGAACGCGCGCGTGATCAGCGAGCGGTCCGCGCGCACCCAGCACATGTCGGTGCCGACGTCGGTATCGACGCGGATGTGCTTTGCCTGCGCCTGCGGCCACACCTCGTCGCTCGCATCGATCAGCACGTCGACGAGGCTCGTCACTTCGAGCTGGTACACCTGCGACTCCGCACGCGCCAGTTGCACGAACTCGTCGGCCAGCGACAGCGCGCGGTGCGCATAACGTTCGATCCGCGCGAGCAGCCCGCGCATCGCATCGGTTTCGGCGCGGTCGCGCTCGATTTCGACGAGCGCGAGAATCGACGACTGCGGCGAGCGCATGTCGTGCGACAGCAGGTGCAGCGCTTCCTCGCGCTGCCGCTCGGCCGCATGCAGTTCGGTCACGTCAACGAGACCGGCGATCCAGCCCGTCACGCGGCCCTGCGCGTTCGTGCAGGCCGCGTAGCGTAGCAGATGGTCAAGCCCGTCGCGATCGCGCACCTCGATGCCGCGCGCCATCGCGTCGTGCTCGGCCTCGAGCGTCGGGTCGAGCACGGCCGGCCAGTGCTCGCGGATCGCCGCGTCGTGTTCGGCGTTACCGTCGACGGTCTTCATGAACGTCAGCTCGCCGAGCGCGGTGCGCAGCGGCCGCCCTTCCGGCAGCGGCAGCGACAGGCGCGACCCGTAGCGCTTGGCCGCATGGTTCGCAATCAGCACGGTGCCGGCCAGGTCGGTCACGAAGATCGGCTCGGGCATGCTGTCGAGGCTGTCCCACACGAAGCGCTTCATGTCCTGCACGCGCTGCGCGGCTTGCGCCATCAGCGCCATCTGCCGCTCGAGCACGTCGCCGCCGACGCTGCGCGTGCGCGGCGCCTCGGGCAGCAGGTGCGGCTCGTCGGCGAGCCGCTGCAGTTCGCGGCGCAGGTACGACATCGTCATTTCCAGGCGCCGCCAGTTCCAGATCGGGTAGACGGCGACCAGCCCGAAGATCGCGGGCGCCGGCGACAGCCAGATGCGCGCCTCGAACAGCAGCGCCATGCTCGCGACGACGGCGAGCCCGGCAAGGCTCAGCGTGAGCAGCAGCGCGCGCCACGGCGACAGCATCAGGAAGCCGCCCAGCAGCACGGCGAGCGGCAGCAGCGACGCGGCGAACAGCCCGATGCGCGACGCGGGCGAGATCGCGCTGCCGGTCGCCAGCATGTCGAGCACGTTGGCATGGATGTACACACCGGCGAGCGGCCCGAATTCGCCGGACACGGGCGTCGCGAAGCGGTCGTACAGCCCCGACGCCGTCACGCCGACGACGACGATCTTGCCGCGCAGCGCGTCGGGTTTCACGCGCCCTTCGAGCACGTCGTCGAACGACAGCGTCGGATACGCGGGCGTGTTGCGGCTGAACGGGATCAGGTAGCGGCCCTCGCCCGCCGCGTCGCGCGACAGGTCGTGCGCGTTCTCGCCCGGCACGCCGCCGACCGGATGCAGCCGGCCGCCCTGGATCGCGCGATACACGGGCACCATCAGTTGCGGCCAGCGCACGCGGCCGTCGCTTTCGAACAGTGCGACGCTGCGAACGATACCGTCGCGGTCGACTTCGAGGTTGATGTGGCCGAGCCCGACCGCGCGCGCCGCGAGCGCGGCCACGGGCGGATCGACCGCGCGCGTGCCGTCCGCCTGTTCAGGGCTCAGCAGCACGGGCAGGAAGGTCGGCACGCGGCTCATCGCGTCCGCGAACGCGCGATCCTCCGCGGACGGTTCGGTAAACAGCACGTCGTAGACGACGGCAGCCGGCTGCGCGCGCGCCAGCGTGTCGAGCAGCCGCGCGTGCACGTCGCGCGACCACGGCCAGCGGCCGAGCGCGGACACGCTCTGGTTGTCGATGTCGACGACCACCACGTCGGGCGACAGCGGCAGGCTGCGCAGCATCAGCAGCCGGTCGTAGATCAGGCCATCGACGCTCGTCGACAGGCGGCCGAGCGCGCACGCGAGGATCACCGCGATCCCGAGGCAGCCGATCGCGATCCATTCGATCAGGAAGCGGCGGCCGAGGCGCCGCCGCGGGGAAACGGAGTCGGGTTTCATGCGCCGCGGATCAGCGCGACAGCGTGAACGCGCTGACCGGACTGGTCTTCTCGTAGAACTTGCCGCCTTCGAATTCCTCGACCGTCACGGCCCAGAAATAGTCGCCCGGCGGCAGGTGCGCGACGGTGATCTGGCGCGCATGCAGGCCGACCTGGTCGACGACCGGTGCGCTCAGGTCCTTCGAGCGCGACAGCACGAACCGGTAACGCGCATCCTTGCCCGAACCGTTCGGCGACCAGCGGAACTCGTAGCCGCCGGCGCCGGGCGACGCGCTCGCGTCGAGCCCCATCACGCGGCGCTCGAACGCATACGTGCGCGGCCGGCCCTCGAGGCCGTTCGCGTCGATCGCGGCGACCCGCACGAAGTAGTTTCCGTTCGGCACGTCGTGAAAGACCGCCCGCGGAGAATCGGTGCGCGTTTCGCGGAACAGGTCGAGCAGCCCGGCGTCGTGCGCGAGCTGCAAGCGGTAGGCATGCGCGTCGGCCAGCGGCGCGACGTCGAATGTGACGTCGGGCTCGTCCTGCACCTTGTCGGGGTGCGCGAGCGCCGGTGCGGGCAGCAGCTCGACGGGCGTGCCGACCGCGCCGGACGATGTCGCGACGCTGCCGAAATTCGCATGCACGAGCGTCGGACCGGCCGGCTGCCGATCGCCCGCGACACCGACGGTACCGTCGAGCACTTCGACGCGCGTCGACGCGCTACCGGCCGCGTCGTAATTCACGCGAAAGTGCGTACCGCGCACGCCGGCCACGACCGACGGCGAACGGATCTGGAAGCGGTCGTCGCGTTTCTTCAGATGGGTGACCTCGCTGTCGACCGAGCCGCGCGTGAGTTCGAACTCACGATCGAGCGTGCCGGTCAGCACCGTGCGGCGCAGCGCCTTCAGGTCGAGCTGGCTGTCGGGCGGCAGGCTCATGTGCGTGCCGTCGGCAAGCTCGAGCGTCACGAAGCCGTTCGGGCCCGTGCGCACGCGATCGCCCTCGGCAAGCGTCGCATCGTTCGCGAGCGGCGCGTAAGCGTCGCCGGACGCGCGTTCGGCCGTCCCCTGTACCGCGATGACGCGCGCGGTCAGTTTTTCCTTGCGCAGGCGCGCCACCGGCAGTTTCAGCGCGATGCCGGGCTGCAGGTGTTTCGGCGCGGGTACGCCGTTGATCTGCTGAAGCAGTTGCCAGTCGTCCGCGCCCTGCAGGTAGCGCGCGGCGACGTCGTACAGCGTGTCGCCCGCCTGCGTGCGGTAGACGACCATCTTGCCCGCCGCGGCTGGCGGCTGCGCGGCCGCATGCTGCGCGGCGAACGCAAACGCGACCGCGCAGGACACACGCAGCGCCGCCGTCCGCAGGTTCGCCGTGTGCTGCGTGATTCCCGTGGTCACTCCGGTTCTCCCTGGCCGACCCGCTCGAGCCGGTAGCCGTAGCCGTAGATCGGCGCGAGGCGATAGCCGTTTTCGGGCCGCAGGCCGAGCTTGGTGCGCAGCATCGAGATGTGCGTATCCATCGTGCGCGACGGGATGTCGGTCGCCTGCTTCCACACGAGATCGAGAATGTGCGCGCGCGACAGCGGCCGGTCGAGGTGCTGGAACAGCAGCAGCGCGAGCTCGAATTCCTTCTGCGTGAGACTCACGGCCTTGTCGCCGACGTAAGCCTGCTTCAGGTTCACGTCGAAACGGAATTGATCGAATTCGCGAACGGTTGCCTCGGCGTTGACCGGATACGCGCGGCGCAGCAACGAGCCGATGCGCGCACGCAGGATCGGGCCCGACACGGGCTTGACCACGTAATCGTCGGCGCCGGCGTTGAGGATCTGCGTGATCCCCGCCTCGTCGTCACGGCTCGTCATGAAGATGATCGGCAGGCTGTGCTCGGTCTGATTCGCACGCACCCACTTCAGCACTTCCTCGCCGGACATGTCGGGCACGTTCCAGTCGAGCACCAGCAGATCGAAGGTCTCGCGCTGCAGGCGCTTCTTCAGGGCCTTGCCTTCCTTGAACGCATAGCACGTATGGCCGACGGCCGTCAGCGTTTGACTGACGAAATCCGTCTGGGCCGGATCGTCATCCAGTACAGCAATTCTCATAGCACCCCGCAAATCGAAATCGATTCGTCCAGTTCAGCTCCCCGCCCCAACCCCGGCCGCGCAGCATGTGCGCGGCTTCCGGATACCGGCCGGCGAGCCGTCGTTCGCCGCTCGCGCCACCTGCGCAAACCGGCGACCCCGGCTAAATATCTCAAAAACGGGGCACGGACGAACCGGCGATTTCATCATAGTAGTATGAAATTCGCCAATAAATTGCGCGGACTACCGTCTTTTCTTCGAATAATGCTTCCCGTCGCGCAATCGGGCGCCTAGTCGACGCCTGCGATGCCGGCCACCGGCTCGGCAACATCGTCGGCCGGCACGTGCGGCGGCAGCGGTTCCGAATGCGCCGGTTGTACAAGCATCCGCTGCAGCTGGCCGCGCACGCGCTCCCACGCGGCGGCCGCGTAATCCGGCTGGCTCGCCGCCCACGCCTGCGCCAGATCGAACACGCGCTCGATCGTCGCACCGCAGTAGGTCAGGCCCGAGCCGTCGTCCAGCGCGGCGTCGCGCAGCCGTTCGTCGAGCCACTCGGCCAGCCACGGCATCTCGGCCGCGGCCGAATCCGCGTAGGCTTCCAGCGCCGCACGCGCGTGACGATCCTGCTGCGGATCGAGCTCGATACGGCTCAGTCCCGATACGCTGCGTTCCGCTCCGGACGGACTTCGAATGGTCCCTGGTCTGAAGGACATGTCCTCTCCCCGTTGTACGACGGTAGCGTCAGGCATGGCCCCCGTGCCCGCCGTAAGACGTACCGTGGCCGGCGCATCCGCTGGGAGCGGACGACCGGCCGGGTCAGTATACGCAGCCGGTCACGAAGCGAGGTTTAAGAATTGTCAGAAAAGCGCGGCCTGGCTGGCGCCAGGCGCGGCCGGCAGCATGACGCCGGCCTTCAGCGGCGGCGCATCAGGAACACGAAGGTCTTGTCCTGCGTCGTCGATTCGACGATCTCGTTGCCCGTCTGCTTGGCGAACGCGGCGAAATCGCGCTGCGAACCCGGATCGGTCGCGAGCACCTTGAGGATTTGCCCGCTTTCCATATCGGCGAGCGCTTTCTTGGCACGCAGGATCGGCAACGGGCAATTGAGCCCGCGCGCGTCCACTTCCTTGTGAATCTGCATCGGCTGTCGACCTTCGAATGTCGCGCCACACGCGGCGCGGGAAGAAGCCGCGATTTTACCGCAGCGCCGCCGCGCCTGCCCGGGCAGGCCAGGGCCCGGCCCTCGCGGGCACCGGGTTCACGCGCCGGAGAAGCCGCCCGCGAGCCGTTCCCGCAGGTGCCGCACGAGCGCGCGCACCGCGCTCGGCACGACCGGGCTGTACGGGCGGATCGCGAAGATGTGGTCGCCGAACGCGCCTGACGGCCGCCAGCCGTCGAGCAGCGCGACGAGCCGGCCGGCGTCGAGATCGCGCTGCGCGCTGAAGTCCGGCAGCAGCGCGATGCCGAGCCCGCCGAGCGCAGCTTCGCGCATCGCCTCGCTGTTGTTCGCCGCGAAACTGCCGCGCACCGGCACGCTCACGCGCTCGCGCCGCCGGCCGTCCGGCTCGAAGCTCCACGCGGCCGGCTCGTGCTCGCGCAGGTAGCACAGGCAGCTGTGCTCGACGAGTTCGCTCGGGTGCCTCGGCGCGCCGCGCGCGTCGAGGTAGTCGCGGCTCGCGACGAGCAGCGAACGCGTGTCGCACAGCTTCCACGCGACGTGGGTCTGCGGCGCGGTGGTCGTATGGCGGATCGCGAGGTCGAAACCCTCCTGCGTCAGCGAATGCAGCCGGTCCGACAGGTCGAGCTCGATATGCACGCCCGGATGCCGCCGCAGGAAATCGGGCAGGTGCGGCACGACCTGCTGGCGCCCGAGCGCGACCGGCACCGTCACGCGCAGCAGGCCGCGCGGCTCCCCGGCCAGGTCCTTCACGCGCGCGAAGTGCTGCCCGATCGACTCGAACGCGTCGCGCGTGCTGTCGACGAGCGTCTGGCCCGCGTCGGTGAGCCGCACGCTGCGCGTCGTGCGCCGCACGAGCGGCACGCCGGCCGCTTTTTCGAGATCGGCGATGCGCTGGCTCATCGCGGCCTTGCTGATGCCGAGCCGCTGCGCGGCGGCCGTGAAACTGCCGGCCGCGGCCAGCACCGTCAGCGAATGGATATGCGGCCAGAGCGCCTGGACATTTTGCTGATTCATCCGCCAATTATTCAGAATTCTGAACAGTGAATCAAGCTGCGCGGCCTTCTCCCGCCCGGCGCGTTTGCCTAGACTGGGTGCCGTCCACCCTACCCGATCCCTCAGGAGACACGATGAATCCGGTTCCCGCGTACACCTCCGACGCCGACGTCGGCCACTATGTCGACGGCGCGCCCGTCTCCGGCCGCAGCGGCCGCTTCCAGGACGTGCTCAATCCGGCGCTCGGCCGCGCGGTGCGCCGCGTCGCGCTCGCCGACGACAGCGAAGTGCAGCAGGCCGTCGCGTCGGCCCATGCCGCGTTCCCCGAGTGGGCGGCGACGCCGCCGATCCGCCGCGCGCGCGTCCTGCATCGCTTCCTGCAACTGATGAACGAGCACCGCGACGCACTCGCGGCGATCATCACGGCCGAGCACGGCAAGGTGTTCTCCGACGCGCAGGGCGAAGTCGCCCGCGGCATCGACATCATCGAATTCGCGTGCGGGGTGCCGCAGCTCCTGAAAGGCGACTTCACCGACCAGGTCAGCACCGGCATCGACAACTGGACGATGCGCCAGCCGCTCGGCGTCGTCGCGGGCATCACGCCGTTCAACTTCCCGTGCATGGTGCCGTGCTGGATGTTCCCGGTCGCGATCGCGACGGGCAACACGTTCGTGCTGAAGCCGAGCGAGCGCGACCCGTCGGCGGCCTTGTTCATCGCCGACCTGCTCACGCAGGCCGGGTTGCCGGCCGGCGTGTTCAACGTCGTCCAGGGCGACAAGGGGGCGGTCGACGCGCTGCTCGACCATCCGGACGTGCAGGCCGTCAGCTTCGTCGGCTCGACCCCGATCGCGGCCTACGTGCAGCAACGCGCGGTGCAGTCGGGCAAGCGCGTGCAGGCCCTCGGCGGCGCGAAGAACCATCTGGTGGTGATGCCCGATGCGAACCTCGAACAGGCCGTCGACGCGCTGATCGGCGCCGCGTACGGCTCGGCCGGCGAACGCTGCATGGCAATCAGCGTCGCGGTGCTGGTCGGCGACGTCGCGGACAAGATCGTGCCGCTGGTGGCCGAGCGCGCCCGCAAGCTCGTGATCGGCGACGGGATGTCGCCGGAAGTCGAGATGGGCCCGATCGTCACCGGCGATGCACTCAAGCGCATCGAGGGCTATATCGAGCAAGGCGTGAACGAAGGCGCGCAACTGGTGGTCGACGGCCGCGGGCTGCGCGTGCCGGGCCGCGAGGCAGGCTTCTTCACCGGCGGCACGCTGTTCGACCACGTGACCCCCGACATGCGCATCTACAAGGAAGAAATCTTCGGGCCCGTGCTCGGCTGCGTGCGCGTGAAGGACTTCGGCGAGGCGGTCGACCTGATCAACGCACACGAGTTCGGCAACGGTGTGTCGTGCTTCACGAGCGACGGCGGCATCGCGCGCGAATTCGCGCGGCGCATCCAGGTCGGGATGGTCGGCATCAACGTGCCGATTCCGGTGCCGATGGCGTGGCATGGCTTCGGCGGCTGGAAGAAGAGCCTGTTCGGCGACATGCACGCGTACGGCGAGGAAGGCGTGCGCTTCTACACGCGCCAGAAGTCGGTGATGCAGCGCTGGTCGTCGAGCATCGGCAAGGGTGCCGAATTCGCGATGCCGACCGCGAAGTAATTGCCTGAAGGCACACCGGGTGCCGGTTGCCGGGTGCCGGCCGCGCTCGCGGCCGGTACGCCGGCAGGCGGCGTCAGCCGGCCTTCGTGCCGTGCGCGCCGTCGGCGGTCGGCAGGTACGACAGTTCGAGCCGATACGCGAGCGCGACGAACAGGCTCTGCGCGAGGCCCATCGTGGCCGTCAGCGCGCGGAAGCCGAACGTCTCGCTGTCCTGCACCATCAGCGTCACCTCGGCCTCCCGTGCAAGCGGGCTCATCCGGCTGTCGGTGATCGCGATCAGCCGCGCGCCGCGTTGCACGGCCTGCTGTGCGACCTGCACGGTTTCCTCCGCATACGGCATGAACGAGATGACGATCATCACGTCGCCCTCGCGCACCGACCGGATCTGCCCGAGATGCATGCTGCCCAGCGCGCTGAACAGCCCGATGCGCTTGTCGGTGTGCTGCAGCGCGTAGTCGAGGTACACGGCGATCGGAAACGCGCGCCGCGAGCCCGCGATCCAGATCGCCTGGGTTTCGGCGAGCAGGTCGACGGCCTGCGCGAGCGCCTGCGAATCGAGCGTCTGCCGCAGCTGCTGCATGCCGGCAATGCTGCCCTTGATGAACTCGTCGGCAATCTGTTCGGGCTGCAGGCTCGACGAGCCCGACTCGATCACGTCGCGCAGCCGCAGGTTGTACGCGCGCCCCGGCGCGATCTGCTGCGCGAGCCCTTCGCGGAACAGCCGCTGCATCTCGGAGAAGCCGGAAAAGCCGAAATGCTTCGCGAAGCGCACGACGGCCGACGGCTGGACGCCGCACGCCTCCGCGAGCGACTGGATGCCCTCCAGGCCAAGCTGGTCCCGATGCGTTTCCACGTGGCGCGCAATCACCTTCAGGCGATTGCTGAGGCCGTCGTACTCCTGCGTCAGGTGCTGCAGGAACTGCTCGACGGTGGCGGGAGGTTTCTCGGATGAACTCATCGGATAGCGCGAAGTTGACGGCCCCGATGCGCGCGCGACACTGACGGACGCGGCCCGGGGCTCACCTGAACACATGCATGAAGGGCGAATTTAATCACGTTTGCGGCGCGGCCCGCGCCACGTGCTCGCTCCCACGCGCTCGATCATCACTTGCCTACGCTCCACGGCGATACTGGAAGCGATTGTCCAACGCTCTCGCGGCGTCGTAAAGATTAGGGCGTCTACCAAGCCGCCATCGGGGTGAAGCGGCGAGCAACGGAAAAAGCGGCAAAGGCGGCAGAAGCAGCAGAAGCGCAGACATGCGGCAAGCAGCCTGCCCGCGCCGCCGGTTCAGCGATAGTCGATCCACACGCCGCCCGCATCGGCGGAGCGCACGCAGTTCTCCACCCAGCGCACGCCTTCCACGCCCGCATGGACATCCGGAAAACGAATGTTCTTCAGCGCCGCGGCGTCGCCGCGATCGGCCGCATCCATCGCAAGCGCGAAGCGCGCATAGAGGTTCGACCAGGCCTCGAACAGCCCCTCCGGATGCCCGGCACCGATGCGATCTTCGCGCAATGCGTGCGGATGCAGATAACCCATCCCGCGATCGAGCACCTGGGCGGGCTGCCCCTGCACTTCGTAGCGCAACTGGTTCGGATGCTCGTCCCACCATTCGACGCTCGCCTTCGCGCCGATCACCCTCACCTTCTGGCCGTGCATCGAGCCCGCGTTCACCGCGCTCGACCACACGTAACCGACCGCGCCCGTGTCGTACTCCATGATCGTGAACGCGTTGTCCTCGAGCGGCGCGCGGCTCTTCACGAAGCTCTGCCGCGAGCACATCAGCCGCCGGATCTTCAGCTCGGGCGCCATCACTTCGGAGATGTACAGCGGATGCGTGCCGATGTCGCCGAGCACGTAGCTCGGGCCCGCGAACTTCGGGTCGACGCGCCAGCGCGCGGCCGCGCTCGCAGCCTCGACGCCCTCGCTGTGGAACCCGTGTGCGAACTGCATCTGCACGATGCGGATCTCGCCGAGATCGCCGCGCGCGATCATCTCGCGCGCCTGTTCGATCATCTGGTGTCCGGAATAACCGTACGCGACACCGACGATCCGGTTCTTCTCGACCGACAGCCGCTGCAGCGCCTCGGCCTCCTCGGTCGTGAAGCACAGCGGCTTCTCGCAGACCACGTGCAGCCCCGCGTTCAGCGCGGCGCGGCAGATCTCGAAGTGCGTGTTGTTCGGCGTCGCGATCGACACCGCGCGGATGCCGTCCGGGCGGCGCGCCTCGGCGTCGAACATCGTCGCGTAGTCGGGATAACAACGCTCGGCGGCGACGCCGAGTTTCACGCCGAACTGGCGGCCGCGTTCGGGATCGATGTCGAACGCGCCGGCGACCAGCTGGAAGCTGCCGTCGCGCAACGCGGCCGACCGGTGGCTGTAGCCGATCTGGCTGCCGAGCCCGCCGCCGACCATGCCCCAGCGAATCGAATGTCCAAGCAGAATCTGTCCGTCAATCATGATGGTGGTGTTCCTGGTCCGTGTTCAGGGGGTTCGGGGGTGCAACGCGCGATGCATCATGCGAAGCCGGCCGACGCGAGAAACGCGCGGCTCGCGGCGACGTCGCGCAGGCTCGTGCCGGCATTGCGCGGGTCGCGCTCCTGTTCGATCGTGATGTACCCGGCGTAGCCGATGTCGTCGAGCGCGTGGCGGATCGACCGGTAGTCGAGCACGCCGGTGCCGATCGGGCACATCACGCCGCGCGCGCACGCGGCGAAGAACGCGATGTGCTCGCCCATCACCGCGTCGTACACGGCCGCGTCGATGTCCTTGAAGTGCACATAGTCGAGGCGCGCCGCATGGCGGCGCAGCCAGGTTTCCGGGTCCATGCCCGAGTAATGCAGGTGGCCGGTATCCAGACAAAGGCCGGCCGTGTCGGCCGGAATGTCGGCGACGATCCAGTCGATCTCGTCCGCGAATTCGATGTAGCCGCCCGCATGCGGATGGATCACCGCGCGCACGCCGAATTCGTCGCGCGCGATCGTCGCGATCTGCCGGATATGGTCGACCATCCGCGCCCAGTGCTCGCCGGACAGCCGCGGCGCGCGATCGCCGTGGCCGGCCGCGTAGTCGCGTTCTTCATGCCCCCAGTCGATCACGACCAGGTACGGCGCCGCGTAGCGCTGGCCGTCCTGCGTCGGCAGTTTCGGCAGCCGCGTGATCAGTGCGCAGATGTCGCGCGTCTGGCGCAGCAGGTTCGGCAGGTTCTCCGGCGCCACGAGATCGTCGAAGATCGTACCGGCGGTGATGCTCAGGCGTTGCCGCTCGAGCTCGGCGCTCACCACGTCGAGTTCGAGCGGGATGTAGCCGTACGGCCCGAGCTCGATGCCCGAGTAGCCGGCCTGCGCGGCTTCGGCGAGCACCTGCCGCCACGGCGGCAGGTGCGGGTTCTTCACGTCGTCGACACCCCAGCAGCAGGGCGCGCAGCCAATCTTCATCGTCATGTCGGTCTCTCCGGCGGGTCAGCCGCGATAGAACGCGGGGCGTTCGGCCATCGCGATCGATTCGACCGCCCCGCTCTTTTGCGCCCGCACGCATGCGTCGGCCGCGACCGCCGCCGCGTAGCCGTCCCAGGCCGACGGCCCGGTGAGCGCGTGCGCGCGCACGCCGTCGATGAACGCCTGCAGCTCGACGTCGTACGATGCGATGAAACGCTCCTTCCAGTCGGTCATGATCTCGACCGACTGCCGCGCCGCATGCTTGAGCCCCACCGCCGGCGGATCGGGCAGCTTCGCGATGCCCTGCTCGCCGACCACCTCGCACTGGATGTCGTAGCCGTACTGGCAGTTCACGAAGATCTCGACGTCGATGCGCACGCCGCTCGCGGTTTCCAGCAACACGATCTGCGGATCGGCGAGATGCGACGATGCATGGCGCGTCTTCTTCGGATAGACGACCTGCGTGCTCACGTAGTCCTCGCCGAGCAGCCAGCGCAGCACGTCGAGTTCGTGAATCAGCGTGTCGGTGATCGCCATGTCGGTCGTGTAGCGCTCGCCGACCGACTGGTTGCGGTGCGCGCAATGCAGCATCAAGGGCGCGCCGATCTCGCCGCTGTCGATCACGCGCTTGAGCGCGCGATAACCTTCGTCGTACGGACGCATGAAGCCGACCTGCACCAGCCGCTTGCCGTGCGCGACTTCCGCTTCGACGATCCGCATGCAGCCTTCCGCCGTGACGGCGAGCGGCTTCTCGCAGAACACGGGCTTGCCATGCGCGATCGCGTCGAGCACGAACGCTTCGTGCGTCGGGCCCCACGACGTGACGAGCACGGCCTGCACGTCCGCGGCCGCGACCACCTCGTGGCCGTCGGCGTAGATCTCGGCATCGAGCCCGTACTTCGTCACCGCGTCGCGCGCCTGCTGCGGATCGATGTCGTTGACGGCCACGACACGCGCGCCGGACAGCGTGCGGGTCAGTCTGCGGATGTGGTCCTGGCCGATCGCGCCGCAGCCGATCACGCCGATTTGCAAGGTCATCTAACAGTCTCCAGTCGTTCATCTGCGGTGCGACACCCGCCGCACCGGTCGGCAATAGGTCAGCGCGCGGTGCGATCGAAAAAACGATCGACGTAGCGCTGGATCGTCTCGCGCATGTAGCGCGACGACGCTTCCGCGCGGTCCTCCCACGCGAACACGCACGACGACATCACGCCGTCGAAGCCTGCCGTGCCGAGGGCGCGAAAGAACACGTCCCAGTCGATCTCGCCCTGCCCGATGTCGAGATGCTGGTGCACGCGGATCTGGTTCGAACCGGGCGGGTTCACGATGTAGCGCAGCTGGCTGCTCTTGCGGTGGTCGAAGGTGTCGGCCACGCGCACGTGCGCGAGGATCGGCGCGGCCTGCGCGATCATCGCGGCCATGTCGTCGCCGTAGTAGAACGTGTGCGGCGCGATGTACGACAGCTTCAGCGACGGCGAGCCGATGTTCGTGACGATGTCGATCGCCGGCTGCAGCTGCTCGATCCAGTCCTCCGGATGCGGCTCGACCGACAGCACGATGCGTTCGCGCTCGAGGATCGGCAGCAGCTCGTCCATCGAACGGAACCACGCGGCTTCGCACAGCTCCTTCGGGTTCGCGCCCGGCCGTTCGCCGACCGAGCGCTCGGGCGACGCGCCGCGCCCGAACTCCGACACCATCAGCGCGCACTCCATCTCGACCGCCACCTCGATCGCCTTCTTCCAGCAGCGCACGGCCCATAACCGCTCGTCCTCGAACGGGCTCGCCCAGCGGTACATCGGCTGCAGCGACGCGAGGCCGACGCCGCTCGCGCGCATCGCCTGCCGGAAAGCGGCCATCCGCTCGCGCGTCGCGCGCGGCATCACCCACCAGTCGAGAAAGTCGCTGCGCGGCGACAGCTCGATCTGGTCGTAGCCGAGCTCGGCCACTGCGTGCGGCAGGCGGTCGAGCGGCAGGTGGCGAATCATGTAGGGGTCCAGCGCGATCTTCATCGAATGTCCTCGGCGGTGGCGGGTTCCGGACGCAGACGGCGGCACGTGCGGCCCGCGTCCGGCGATGCATGACGGTCAGCGGCGCTTCTTCTTGTTGCGGTACTGGTCGGCGATCACGGCCGCGACGATGATCGCGCCCTTGACCATCTCCTGGTAATACGCGTCGATGCGGATGAACGTGAAGCCCGACGTCATCACGCCGAGGATCAGCACGCCGATCACGGTGCCCGTCACGCGGCCGAGCCCGCCCGACAGCGACGTGCCGCCGATCACGACGGCCGCGATCGCGTCGAGCTCGTACATCACGCCCATGCCCGACTGGCCCGAGATCGCGCGCGCCGCGGTCACGGTGCCGGCGATCCCGCTCAGCAGGCCCGCGATCGCGTAGACGAAGATCAGGTGGCGCGTGACGTTGATGCCCGACACGACGGCCGCGTGACGGTTCGCGCCGATCGCGTAGGTGTACTTGCCGAAGCGCGTGTAGCGCAGCACGACGTGGAAGATCGCGGCGATCACGAGAAAGATGATCACCGGATTGGCGCCTGCTCCGATGGCCGCGAACGGGTCGGTCAGCATCGACACGGGCATCCCGTTGGTGAACCACTTCGCGAACCCGCGCGCGGCCACCATCGTGCCGAGCGTCGCGATGAACGGCGGGATGCCCGTCATCGCGATCAGCGAGCCGTTCAGCAGGCCGACCAGCAGCCCGACGCACACGCCGGCCAGCACGGGCCAGATGATCGGCAGGTCGGTCAGGTGCGGAAACACCGCGCGCGGGAAGTCGGACACCTGCGCGAGACTGGCCGATACGACCGCCGCGGCGGCCACGACCGAGCCTGACGACAGGTCGATCCCGCTGGTGATGATCACGAGGTTCACGCCGACCGCGATGATGCCGATCACGGCCATCTGCAGCACGATGATCTCGAGCCGCTCGGCGTTGAACAGGAAGCTCTGGCCGACGACGATCCAGCCGACGATCTCGAAGAACAGGCTGATGCCGACGAGCACGAGGAAGATGCTCAGTTCGGGCGGCCACTTCGTGTGCCGCGCCTTGATCGTCATGGTCTGCGCATCCGCGACCGGGTTCAGGTTGCCCATTTCTTTGTCTCCAATCTTGTTTCGGCTCAGCGCGACGCGAGATCCATGATGCGGACCTGGTCGGCGTCCTTGCGATCGACGATGCCGGTCATGCGCCCTTCGTGCATCACCATCACGCGATCGCTCATTCCCAGCACTTCCGGCATCTCCGACGAGATCATCAGCACCGCGACGCCCTTGCCGGCGAGCGCGCTGACGAGCCGGTGAATCTCGGCCTTCGCGCCGACGTCGATGCCGCGCGTCGGTTCGTCGAGGATCAGGATGCGCGGCTGCGTGAGCAGCCACCGGCCGATCAGCACCTTCTGCTGGTTGCCGCCCGACAGGTTCTGGATCTCCTCGTGCAGCCCGGGCGACTTCACGCGCAGCATCCGGCTCATTTCCTCGCAGTCGCGCTTCAGCTGCGCCTGCTGCACGAAATTGAACTTCACGTAGCGGTTGCTGAGCACCGCCGCTTCCATGTTCGCGAGCAGGTCGAGATTCAGGAAGCAGCCGGTGTCCTTGCGATCCTCGGTGAGGAAGGCCATCCCGAGTTTCATCGCGTGCGCGGGCGTCGCGATCCGCACCGGCTTGCCGTCGATCCGGATCTCGCCCGACGTGGCCGGCACGACGCCGAACAGCGCCTCCGCGACGTTCGAGCGCCCCGAGCCGACGAGGCCGGCCACGCCGAGGATCTCGCCCGCGCGCAGCTCGAAGCTCACGTCGCGGAACACGCCTTCGACGCCGAGGTTCTTCACCGACAGCACGACGTCGCCGATCGGCACCTCCTCCTTCGGAAACATCTGCGTGATCTCGCGCCCGACCATCATGCGGATGATGTCGTCGCGCGTGACGTCGCTCGACGCATGCGTGCCGATGTACTTGCCGTCGCGGAACACCGAGAACTCGTCGGCGATCTCGAACAGCTCGTTCATCTTGTGCGTGATGTAGACGATGCCCTTGCCCTGCTCGCGCAGCTGGCGAATGATCCGGAACAGGTGCGTGACTTCCTTGTCGGTCAGCGCGGAGGTCGGCTCGTCCATGATCAGCACGTCGGAGTCGAACGACACGGCCTTGGCGATCTCGACCATCTGGCGGCTCGCCACCGTCAGCGTGCGCACGTCGGTTTCCGGATCGATGTCGATCGACAGCCGCTCGAACAGCTCGGCCGTCCGGCGGCGCAGCGCCGCGTGATCGATCAGGCCGAAGCGGTTCTTCGGTTCGCGGCGGATCCAGATGTTCTCCGCGACCGTCATGTACGGCATCAGGTTGAGTTCCTGGTGGATCATCGCGATCCCGCGGTCGAGCGCATCGAGCGGACCGTTCAGCACGACCGGTTCGCCGTTGATCAGGATTTCGCCCTGGTCGGGCGTGTAGACGCCCGCGATGATCTTCATCAGCGTCGACTTGCCCGCGCCGTTCTCGCCCATCAGCGCATGAACGGTGCCGCGGCGCACGCGGAACTGCACGCCGTCGAGCGCGACGACGCCGGGAAAGGACTTGCCGACACCGCGCACCTCGAGCACGCAGTCGGCCGCGGAAGAAGCCGGCGGGGCCGACGAGCCGGCCGAGCCGGACGAAGCGGCCGGCGCGTCGCCGCCGGCCATCGGGCGCGCGATCCTGGCTGTAAACATGGACGTTCCTCGACAAGTCGTGCGCGAACCCGGCCATGCCGGGCCCGCGCAGTTCAACGGATCACCGCTCAGTGCTTCGCGTACTGGTTCATGTTTTCGGGGGTCACGAGCTCGAACGGCACGTTCACGTAACGGTCGACGGGCTGTTTCTTCGCGAGCTTGAGCGCGGCCGCGACGGCCTGCTGCCCTTGCCCGGCCGCGTTCTGGTACACCGACACCTTCAGCTCGCCGCTCTTCATCGATGCGAGCCCGTCCGGCGTCGCGTCGATGCCCGCGACGATCGTCTTCGGCGTCCACTTGCGCGCGGCCTTCAGCGCGTTGATCGCGCCGATCGCCATCTCGTCGTTGTTGGAGATGATCGCGTCGTACTTCGTGCCGGAGCTCAGCCAGTTCATCGTGATGTCCTGGCCCTGCGTACGGCTCCACTTGCCTTCGCGCTTGTCGACGATCTTCATCCCCGCGCAATCCTTCGTCGCGATCACGTCCTCGATGTCCTTCGTGCGGGCGCGCGCCGATTCGTTGGACAACTCGCCCATCAGCACGAGGAGGTCCCCCTTGCCGCCGAGCAGCTTGCACACCTGGCGCGCCTGCAGCGTGCCCGACTGCTTCTCGTCGGACGCGACGACCGCGACGCCGGCCGGCAGCTTGTCGAAATCGACCGGCTTGCGGTTCACGTAGACGAGCGGGATCTTGGCGGCCGTCACCATCTTGGTGATCTTCGGCGTCGCGTCGGTATCGACCGCGTTCACGATGATCGCGTCGACCTTCTGCGCAATCATGTTCTGGACCTGGCTCAACTGCTTGCCGACGTCGTTGCCGCCGTCCTCGATCTGCACCGTCGCACCGTCCTTCTTCGCTGCGTCGGTGATGCTGTTGCGCAGGATGGTCAGGAACGTGTCGTCGAACGACGCCATCGTCACGCCGATCTTCTCGGCATGCGCGAGCGGCGCAGCCAGGATCGCGGCGGCCGCGACGGCCATCAGCTTGGTCTTCATGATCAATCTGTCTCCTCATCTCCGGGGGGCGGAAGACGGCGCGTTGCGCGCCGCCGGGCCGAGTCCGATCGAATCCGATACGGACTGAAGCATCCGGATGAAACTGTAGATCAGTTCCTCTACGATTTGGAAATTTATTTCTACGTGATTTCACCTAGGGAACTGGATTTCCAAAAAGTCTAGACTGCGTCCGTAGCCCGATTCCTTGCGGCAGGCAGTCCCGCGTCGTGCAAGACACGTTGCGGACGGTCGCGATCGGATCGGTCCCCTAATCCGCCGGCATCGCCGAACGCCGGCCGCGAGCGTGACACGTGATATGAGCCTGCTGAACTTCCCGAGTGACCGCCCCATCGATCTCGCCTGCCTCGGCCGCGTGGCCGTGGATCTCTATGCGCAGCAGTACGGCAGCCGCCTGGAGGACGCGCGCAGCTTCCAGATGTATCTCGGCGGCTCGTCCGGCAACGTCGCGTTCGGCGTGGCGCGGCTCGGGCTGAAGACCGCGATGATCTCGCGCGTCGGCGACGAGCAGATGGGCCGCTTCCTGCGCGAGACGCTCGAGCGCGAAGGCTGCGACACGAGCCAGCTGCAGACCGACCGCGAACGCCTCACCGCGCTGGTGCTGCTCGGGCTGAAGGATCGCGACACGTTCCCGCTGCTGTTCGTGCGCGAGAACTGCGCGGACATGGCCGTGCGCGCCGACGAGATCAGCGAGGACTTCATCGCCGGCTGCCGCGCGCTCGCGATCACCGGCACGCATCTGTCGACGCCGGGCACGCGCGAGGCGTCGCTGACCGCGCTCGGTTATGCGCGCCGCCATGGCGTCGTGCGGATTCTCGACATCGACTACCGGCCCGTGCTGTGGGGCCTGACCGCGCGCGGCGCGGGCGAGAACCGCTACGTGCCGGACGCGCAGGTGACGCGACAGTTGCAGCAGGTGCTCGGCGAATTCGACCTGCTGGTCGGCACCGAGGAGGAATTCCTGATCGCGGGCGGCGTGCCGCACGACCTGATCGGGTCGTTGCAGGCGGTGCGCGCCATCACGAATGCGACGCTGGTCGTCAAGCGCGGCGCGCTCGGCTGCTGCGTGATCGAGGGCGACGTTCCCGCCCGCATCGACGACGCCCCGACCTTCCTCGGCGAACGCGTCGAGGTGCTCAACGTGCTCGGCGCGGGCGACGCGTTCCTGTCGGGCCTGCTGTCGGGCCTGCTGCGCGGCCGCGACTGGGCCGAGTCGACGCGCATCGCGAACGCGTGCGGCGCGATCGTCGTCTCGCGCCACGCGTGCTCCGCCGCGATGCCGACGCCGGCCGAGCTTGCACACTGGTTCGACGGCAGCCGCAATCCGGTGGTCGATGCCGATCACACGCTCGCGCACCTGCATCGCGTGACGGTGCCGCGCCGCGAATGGGACGACCTGTGCGTGATGGCGTTCGACCATCGCAGCCAGTTCTACGAACTCGCGGTGCAGGCCGGCGCGGACGAAGCGCGCATCAAGACGCTGAAGCGCCTGCTCGTGCGCGCGGTCGAACAGGTCGAGCGCGATCGTCATATCGCGGGCCACGTGGGCGTGCTGATCGACGGCGGCGGCTACGGCACCGACGCGCTGGCGTCGGCCACCGGACGCGGCTGGTGGGTCGGCCGCCCGGTCGAGCTGCCGGGCTCGCGGCCGCTGCGTTTCGACGAAACGCGCTCGGTCGGCTCGTCGCTCACGCACTGGCCGACCGAACAGGTCGTGAAGTGCCTCGTTCACTATCACCCCGACGACCCGGTCGACTTGCGCGTCGAACAGGAGCAGCGCGTGCTGGAACTGTGGGAAGCCACGCGCGCCAGCGGCAACGAACTGCTGCTGGAAATGATTCCGCCGCGCGCGGTCACGCCGGCCGGCACCGAGGACGATGCGGTGCTGCGCACGATCGCGCGCTTCTACAACCTCGGCGTGAAACCCGAATGGTGGAAGCTCACGCCGCTGAGCGCCGACGGCTGGGCGCGGCTCGCCGCGCTGATCGCCGAGCGCGACCCGCACTGCCGTGGCGCTGTGATCCTCGGGCTGAACCAGCCGCTGCAATACCTGGTCGACAGCTTCCGCTCGGCGACCAACCCGATCGTCAAGGGCTTCATGGTCGGGCGCACGCTGTGGGCCGATGCGTCGCTGAACTGGTTCGCCGGCCGGATCGACGACCAGGTGCTGATCGACGAAGTCGCCGGCAACTTCGCGCAGCTCGTGGATGCGTGGCTCGGCCGCCGTGCCGCGGCCGCCCGCGCCGCCGCGGCCTGACGCGACGCCCGCGACGATCCACCCGAATCCTCTTCACCGACCGACATGACCTCTACCGTAAGACTGACCGTCAGCCAGGCGCTCGTGCGCTACCTGGCCGCCCTGCGCGCCGAAGTCGTCCAGCCCGACGGCCGCACCGCGATCCTGCCGTACTGCGGCGGCGTGTTCGCGATCTTCGGCCACGGCAACGTGGCCGGGCTCGGCGAGGCGCTGCACGCCGAAAAAGACCGGCTGCCGACATTCCGCGCGCACAACGAGCAAGGGATGGCGAATGCGGCCGTCGCGTTCGCGAAAGCGAATTTCCGCCAGCGAATGATGGCGGCGACGTCGAGCATCGGCCCCGGCGCGACCAACATGCTGACCTCCGCCGCGCTCGCGCACGTCGGCCGGCTGCCGCTGCTGCTGCTGCCCGGCGACGTGTTCGTGTCGCGGCTGCCCGACCCCGTGCTGCAGCAGGTCGAGGATTTCGAGCAGGGCGACGTCAGCGCGAACGACTGCTTCCGGCCGGTGACGCGCTACTTCGACCGGATCACGTCGCCCGAGCAACTGCTCGTCGCGCTGCCGCGCGCGATCCAGGTGATGACCGATCCCGCGCAGTGCGGCCCCGTCTGTCTCGCGCTGCCGCAGGACGTACAGACCTTCGCGTACGACTGGCCCGAGGATTTCTTCGCGCCGCCGCTGATCCGGATGCGCCGGCCGCCGGCCGACGCGCTCGAGCTCGCCGATGCGCTCGACGTGCTGAAGGCCGCGAAGAAGCCGCTGATCGTCGCGGGCGGCGGCGTGCTGTACAGCCAGGCGTGGGACGCGCTGCGCGCGTTCGCCGATACGCATGGCGTGCCGGTCGCGGAATCGCAGGCCGGCAAGGGCAGCCTCGCGTGGGATCACCCGCTGAACCTCGGGTCGATCGGCGTGACGGGCTCGCCCGCCGCGAACCGCGCGGCCGCGCAGGCCGACGTGGTGTTCGCGGTCGGCACGCGGCTGCAGGACTTCACGACCGGCTCGCATGCCCTCTACGGCAACGCGACGCTGCTGAGCCTGAACGTGCAGCCGTTCGACGCCGGCAAGAAACGCGGCCGGCAACTCGTTGCCGACGCGCGCACGGGCCTCGGCCAGCTGTCGGCCGCGCTGGCCGGCTGGCACGCCGATCCGGCATGGACGGCAGGCAACCGCGACCAGGCCGCCGCCTGGAACGCGCGCGTGACCGAACTCACGACGCACGTGCCTGACGATACGCTGCCCTACGACGCGGAAGTGATCGGCGCGGTGCGCGACTCCGCGGCTGACGCGGGGCGCGACAGCGCGCGCGACGACCTCGTCGTGTGCGCGGCCGGCACGCTGCCGGCCGAACTGCACAAGCTGTGGCGCAGCGGCGTGCCCGGCAACTACCACATGGACTACGCGTACTCGTGCATGGGCTACGAGGTCGCGGGCGGCCTCGGCGCGAAGCTCGCGCGGCCCGAGCGCGAAGTCATCGTGATCGTCGGCGACGGCTCGTACATGATGCTCAACGCAGAACTCGCGACGTCCGTGATGCTCGGCCGCAAGATCATCGTCGTGATCCTCGACAACCGGGGTTACGGCTGCATCGAGCGGCTGCAACTGAATTGCGGCGGCGCGAGCTTCAACAACATGCTCGACGACTGCGTGCCGGAGGGCGGCGAGCGCTCGACGATCGATTTCGCGATGCATGCGCGCGCGATGGGCGCCGACGCCGTGCACGTGCGCGACATCGCCGAGTTGCGCAGCGAAATGAAACGCGCCCGCGCGGCAAAGACGAGCCAGGTGCTCGTGATCGACACCACGCACCGGCGCACGACCGACGACGGCGGCGCGTGGTGGGAAGTCGCCGTGCCGCAAGTGTCCGAACGCACCGGCGTCGAAGACGCGCACCGCGCGTATCTCGACGCGAAGAGCCGGCAGCGGCGCTGATGGCGCGCGCTGCCCACGAACCCGCCCCGCTAAAAACACATTCGAACCAAGGAAGCCCGTCATGAGCTGGAACGTCCGCATCGGTATCAATCCCCTGTCGTGGATGAACGACGACCTGCCGTCGCTCGGCGGCGAGACGCCGCTCGAAACGGCGCTGAAGGAAGGCGCCGAAATCGGCTATGCGGGCTTCGAGCTCGGCAACAAGTTTCCGAAGACGGGCCCCGAGCTGAAGGCGAAACTCGCCGGGTTCGGGCTCGTGTGCGTGTCGGGCTGGTATTCGGGTTTCCTTGCGGAGGTCGCGCCGGGCATGAGCGACGCCGATGCGGTCGCCGCGGAGATCGAGCGCTGCCGCGCGCACATGACGAAGCTGCAATACAACGACGTGAACGTGGTCGTGTACGGCGAATGCGCGGGCACGATCCAGGGCAACATCGACACGCCGGTCGCGAAGCGGCCGCGCTTCGTCGACGAAGACGCATGGCGGCGCTACGCGGCCCGCCTCGACGCATTCGGCGCGCATCTGCTCGACACGTACGGCATCAAGCTCGCCTACCATCACCACATGGGCGCATATGTCGAATCGCCCGACGACGTCGACCGGCTGATGGCGCTGACCGATCCGGCGAAGGTGTTCCTGCTGTTCGATACCGGCCACGCGTATTTCGGCGGCGCGGCCGACCCGGTGACGCTGTTGAAGAAACACGTATCGCGCGTGGTCCACGTGCATTGCAAGGACGTGCGGCCGCAGGTCGTCACGCAGGCGCGCAACAGCGGCTGGAGCTTCCTGAACGGCGTGATCAACGGCACCTTCACGGTGCCCGGCGACGGCGCGCTCGACTACGAGGCGACGCTGCGCACGCTGAAGGATGCCGGCTACGAAGGCTGGCTCGTCGTCGAGGCCGAGCAGGATCCGGCCGTCGCGCCGAGTTATGCGTATGCGAAGAAGGGCTACGAATCGCTGCGCGCGATCGTCGACCGCTTGAGCGCGTGAGCCCCGTCACCCCCGCTGTCCCCCCATTGCG
>NZ_LDUL01000119.1:0-17292 GCF_001043615.1 Burkholderia sp. LK4 | reverse complement strand
TCGATCAGGTCGCGCACCGTCACGTAGCTGCCCGCGCGCTTCGAGATCTTCACTTCCTGGCCGTCGCGCATCACGGTGACCATCTTGTGCAGCACGTAGTCGGGGTAACCCTTCGGGATCCCGATGTGCAGGCCCTGCAGGCCGGCGCGCACGCGCGCGATCGTGCCGTGGTGGTCCGAACCCTGGATGTTGATCACCTTCGTGAAGCCGCGCTCCCACTTCGTCACGTGGTACGCGACGTCCGGCACGAAGTACGTGTACGTGCCGTCCGACTTGCGCATCACGCGATCCTTGTCGTCGCCTTCGTCGGTCGTGCGCAGCCACAGCGCGCCGTCCTGTTCGTAGGTCATGCCGGCCTTGATCAGCGCGTCGACCGTCTTCTCGACGCGGCCTTCGCTGTACAGCGACGACTCGAGGTAGTACTGGTCGAACTTCACGCCGAACGCCTGCAGGTCCATGTCCTGCTCGCGACGCAGGTACGTGACCGCGAACTTGCGGATCGCGTCGAGATCCTCGACGTCGCCCGTGCCCTTGACCGGCTCGCCGTCCGACGCGGCGACCGTTTCGCCTGCCAGGAAGTCGCGTGCGATGTCGGCGATGTATTCGCCGTTGTACGCGGCTTCCGGCCAGCCCGCGTCGCCCGGCTTCAGGCCGCGGGCGCGCGCCTGCGTCGAGATCGCGAGGTTGCCGATCTGCACGCCTGCGTCGTTGTAGTAGAACTCGCGGTGCACCGCGTAGCCCTGGCTCGCGATCACGTTCGCGAGCACGTCGCCGAGCGCGGCCTGGCGGCCGTGGCCGACGTGCAGCGGGCCGGTCGGGTTGGCCGACACGAATTCGAGCAGCACCTGCTTGCCTTTCTCGCGATCCGACGTGCCGAACGCGCGGCCCTGGTCGAACACGGCGGCGATCACCGCCTGCTTCGCGGCGGCCGACAGGCGCAGGTTGATGAAGCCGGGGCCGGCGATCTCGGCGGCGTCGACGAGGCCTTGCGCGCCCGGCTGGGCGGTCAGGGCGGCGACGATCTGTTCGGCGAGCTGGCGCGGGTTCGTGCCGAGCGGCTTGGCGAGCTGCATCGCGACGTTGCACGCGACGTCGCCGTGCGCGGCGACCTTCGGGCGCTCCAGCGTGATGGTCGGGGCGACGAATGCCGCGTCGGCGCCTTTCAGCGCGTGTGCGACCTGCTTGACGCTATCCGCGAGCAGGGCTTCGAGGGTCTGTTTGTGTGCTGGCAGCATGCTGGTAGAAGGCTTCGTTGGTGGCGGCCGGAAACGCCGGCCCGCCGGCGCGCTTTTTAAGCGCGCGTTTCAGGGATCGCAGAATTTTAACAGGTGCTAATATGCCGCTCAGGCGGCCCGCGTCCGCGAGGCCGGACGCCGGTCTGCCGGCGTTCCCCAACCGCGCCGCGCAGGCACAACAAGATGAAAAGGGAATTGTCATGATTACGTTCAAGAGCAAGGCGGCACAGGATCTCGACGTGCTGAAGGATTTCGCCGTGTATGTGCTGGGTCTCGTCGGCAAGCAGCTGGGCGAGCGCGGTGTCATTACGCACGACGAACTGGACCACGCGATCGCCAAGCTGGAAGGCGCCGTTGCGCAGGCGAAGCAGGAGCGCGCCGAGCATGCCGGCCATTTCCACGAGGACGAAGCCGACCACGCGCACCACGAAGTGCCGCCGAGCCTGGCCCAGCGCGTCGCGCCGTTCCTCACGATGCTGCGCGAAGCGAAAGCCGGCCAGGCCGACGTGCACTGGGGCTTCTGAGCGTCCTTGCCCGGCGGTCCGAAAGGATCGAAAGGCAGAAAAAAGCCCGCTTCCGAGCGGGCTTTTTCTTTTGTCTGACGATAGCGGGCGCCGATGCGCCCGACGAAGGGCCGGTCAGAGCTGCGGCGCAAGCGCGCGGCGCGCGTCGTCGAGCGACAGCGCCATGCGCCGCGCGTAGTCCTCGAGCTGATCCTGTCCGATTTTCCCGACCGAGAAATACGTGCTGTCCGGATGCGCGAGATAGAAGCCCGACACGCTCGCGGCCGGCAGCATCGCCAGCGAGTCGGTCACGCTCATGCCGATCTCGTCCGCGTGCAGCACGTCGAACATGTCGCGCTTCACGAGGTGGTCGGGGCAGGCCGGGTAGCCGGGTGCCGGGCGGATGCCCGCGTACTTTTCCGCGATCAGCGCATCGTTGTCGAGCGTCTCGCCGCTCGCATAACCCCACAGCTCGCGCCGCACGCGCGCGTGCATCGCTTCCGCGAACGCTTCCGCGAAGCGGTCGGCGAGCGCTTTCAGCATGATCGCGCTGTAGTCGTCGTGGTCGGCTTCGAACTGCTTTTCCTTCACGTCGACACCCAGGCCGGCCGTCACCGCGAACATCCCGATGTAGTCGGCGACGCCCGATTCCTTCGGCGCGATGAAGTCGGCGAGCGAGCGGTTCGGCCGCATCACGCCGTCGACCACCGGGCGCACGCTCTGCTGGCGCAGGTTGCGCCACGTGAGCAGCACCTCGCTGCGCGACTCGTCGCTGTAGATCTCGATGTCATCGTCGTTGACGGTATTCGCCGGCAGCAGCGAGATCACGCCGCTCGCGGTCAGCCAGCGGCCCTGGATCAGGCGCGCGAGCATCGATTTCGCGTCGGAGAACACGCGGCGCGCCGATTCGCCGACGATCTCGTCGTTCAGGATCGCCGGGTACGGGCCCGCGAGATCCCAGGTCTGGAAGAACGGGCCCCAGTCGATATAGTTCGCGAGCTCGTTCAGGTCGTAGTTCTTGAACACGCGGCGGCCGATGAACTTCGGCTTGACCGGCTGGTAGCCCGCCCAGTCGACCTTGGTCTTGTTCGCGCGCGCCTCGGCGAGCGTGACCATCGGCTGCGCCTTGCGGTTCGCGTGCTGGTCGCGGATGCGTTCGTAGTCGGACTTCAGCTCGTCGAGGTACTTCGCCGCGCCTTCGTCGGACAGCAGGCTCGATGCGACCGACACCGAGCGCGACGCGTCGGGCACGTAGACCACCGGGCCTTCGTAGTGCGGCGCGATCTTGACCGCCGTGTGCACGCGCGAGGTCGTCGCGCCGCCGATCAGCAGCGGGATCTTCTTCACGCGGAAGTAGTCGTCGCGCTGCATTTCCGACGCGACGTATGCCATTTCCTCGAGGCTCGGCGTGATCAGGCCCGACAGCCCGATGATGTCCGCGCCCTCGACCTTCGCCTTCGCGAGAATCTCGTTGCACGGGACCATCACGCCCATGTTGACGACTTCGAAGTTGTTGCACTGGAGCACGACCGACACGATGTTCTTGCCGATGTCGTGCACGTCGCCCTTCACGGTCGCGATGACGATCTTGCCCTTCGCGCGCACGTCGCCGCCCGCTTCCGCGAGCAGGCGCTTTTCTTCCTCGATGAACGGGATCAGGTGCGCGACCGCCTGTTTCATCACGCGCGCCGATTTCACGACCTGCGGCAGGAACATCTTGCCCTGGCCGAACAGGTCGCCGACGATGTTCATCCCGTCCATCAGCGGGCCTTCGATCACGTTGATCGGACGGCCGCCGGCCGCGGAGATCTTCGCGCGGACTTCTTCGGTATCCTCGACGATGAAGTTCGTGATGCCGTGCACGAGCGCATGCGAAAGCCGCTTCTCGACCGGCTGGTTGCGCCACTCGAGGTTCTCTTCCTTCTTCGCGCCGCCCGCCTTGAACTTGTCGGCGATTTCGAGCAGGCGGTCGGTCGAGTCGTCGCGGCGGTTCAGGATCACGTCCTCGACGCGCTCGCGCAGTTCCGCGTCGAGCTCGGCGTACACGCCGAGCTGGCCCGCGTTCACGATGCCCATGTCCATGCCCGCCTGGATCGCGTGGTACAGGAACACGGTGTGGATCGCCTCGCGCACCGGGTCGTTGCCGCGGAACGAGAACGACACGTTCGACACGCCGCCGCTCACCTTCGCGTACGGCAGGTTCTGCTTGATCCAGCGGGTCGCCTCGATGAAGTCGACCGCGTAGTTGTTGTGCTCCTCGATGCCGGTGGCGACCGCGAAGATGTTCGGGTCGAAGATGATGTCTTCCGGCGGGAAGCCGCACTGGTTCACGAGCACGTCGTAAGAGCGCTTGCAGATCTCGGTCTTGCGCGCGAACGTGTCGGCCTGGCCCTGCTCGTCGAACGCCATCACGACGGCCGCCGCGCCATAGCGGCGGATCAGCTTCGCATGATGGACGAACGCCTCCTCGCCTTCCTTCAGCGAGATCGAGTTCACGATCGCCTTGCCCTGCACGCACTTCAGGCCGGCCTCGATCACTTCCCACTTCGACGAGTCGATCATGATCGGCACGCGCGCGATGTCCGGTTCCGATGCGATCAGGTTCAGGAAGCGCACCATCGCCGCCTTCGAATCGAGCATCGCCTCGTCCATGTTGATGTCGATCACCTGCGCGCCGTTCTCGACCTGCTGGCGCGCGACGGCGAGCGCCTCGTCGAACTGGCCGTTGAGGATCATGCGTGCGAACGCCTTCGAGCCGGTGACGTTGGTGCGCTCACCGACGTTGATGAAGAGCGTTCCGGACGTGACGTTGAACGGCTCGAGGCCGGCGAGGCGCATCATGTGATCGGTCATGGCGGTGCGAATTCTGGTGATGAAGGGCGTGGGGCGGTCGGGTCAGGCGTTGTCGCTGTACTGGTTCGGCCAGCGGCGCGGCTTCACGTCGGCGAGCGCCTTCGCGATCTCGGCGATGTGTTCGGGCGTCGTGCCGCAGCAGCCGCCCGCGAGGTTCACGAGCCCGGCCTGCGCGAATTCCTTCAGGAGCCCCGACGTGACGTCCGGCGTCTCGTCGAAGCCGGTCTCGGCCATCGGGTTCGGCAGGCCCGCGTTCGGGTAGCACGACACGTAGGTGTCGCACAGCTTCGCGAGCTCGGCGATGTACGGGCGCATCAGCGCCGCGCCGAGCGCGCAGTTCAGGCCGAACGTGAGCGGCTTCGCGTGACGCAGCGAGTTCCAGAACGCCTCGACGGTCTGGCCCGACAGGATCCGGCCCGACGCATCGGTGACGGTGCCCGAGATCATGATCGGCAGGCGCTCGCCGGTGTCCTCGAACAGTTCGTCGAGCGCGAACAGCGCGGCCTTTGCGTTCAGCGTGTCGAAGATCGTCTCGACGAGGAACAGGTCGACGCCGCCATCGAGCAGTGCTTTCGCCTGCTGGTAGTACGACGTATGCAGCTCGTCGAACGTGACGTTGCGGGCGCCCGGATCGTTGACGTCCGGCGAAATGCTGGCCGTCTTCGGCGTCGGCCCGATCGCGCCGGCGACGAAGCGCGGCTTGTCCGGCGTCGCGTATTTCGCGGCCGATTCGCGTGCGAGCTTCGCCGATTCGACGTTCATCTCGACGACGAGATCTTCCATCCCGTAGTCGGCCTGCGCGACGGTCGTCGCGCCGAACGTGTTGGTCTCGACGATGTCGGCGCCGGCCGCGAAGTACTGGTCGTGGATCTCGCGGATGATCTGCGGCTGCGTGATCGACAGCAGCTCGTTGTTGCCCTTGATGTCGCGCGGGAAATCCTTGAAGCGCTCGCCGCGATACGCGGCTTCGTCGAGCTTGTAGCGCTGGATCATCGTGCCCATCGCGCCGTCGAGGATCAGGATGCGCGATTTCAGCAGCGCAGGCAGAGCGGCGCCGCGCGTGTAGTGCGCGTCGAGCGGGACGGAAGCGGCGAGAGGAGTCGCAGACATGGGCGAAAGACCGGCGAAGACGGGAAAACCGTCATTGTAGCCGGTGCGCATGGGCGCCGCCCGGCCTTGCGCGGCGCCGGCCGGGCCGCCAAATGAAAACCCCCGCCCGGCGAACCGGGCAGGGGCATGATCGGAGTGCTCGCGGCGCCGCGTCGATGCGCGGCGAATGGCCCGGCCGCGCGAGGCGCCGGGCCGCGGGACGTCAGTGCAGTACGACGGGCATCATCATCAGGCTGTCGAATTGTCCGAGGAATTCGTCGACTTCATCGAGCGACGGTTCATCTTCGATCAGCTGCTTCACGTGTGCGCGGAATCGTTCGGCAAGTTCGCCGTCGATGAAGATCTCGCGCTGCGCGTTCTTGTCGACGATTTCGTATCCGCCGGCATTCATCAGGTGGTGGCCGGCCTGCGGCGCGAATTCGACGACGCAGTAGTTGGGGCTGTTGTAGATCATTTGCATGGCGGCACTCCTCTTCGCAGTGGCATCTGGCCTTGTTGTCCCCTAGGTGGGGCGAGCCTTGCCGGTTTCAAGGGGCTTGCGCTGCACACCCCGTTCCCGTTTGCGTGGGGTGTATCGGTTAGAAGCCGATGTCTATGAAACGTTTCCCATTGTCGACCGGTGGACGGAAATAGTTGTTAAAGAGTGTCATCGGCGATTTCACGGAAATCTGTAATCGGTCGAAATTGCCGAATCACGCGCATTCGCGTGCGAGTTCACTGTGTGACAGGCGATGTGACAGGCGAAGACGCGGGCGGTGCAGCCGGTTGTGCGGCCGACGGTTCGGGCGCCGGTGCACCGGCGGGCGCAGGCGTGGCGCCGCCTGCCGGTGTCTCGTCGGACGGCGCGCCCGGCGCCGCGAGCGGGCCGTGCCACAACAGTTCGATCTGCGCGCCGTTCGGTTCGGTCTGCACGAGCCGCGCGGGCAGCCAGCCGAGCGACGGTGCGAGCCACATGTCGATGCGGCGCGTGTCGCCGTCGCGCCGCGGCAGGCGCATGAAGTGCCGCGCGCCGATGATGCCGGCCTGCGTCTGCACCTGCTCGTCGCCGATCACGGTGATCGGCCAGGTCTCGCCGCTGTTGTTGTCGATCACGAAGAACTGCTGCGTGACGCCCGGCCTGTAAGCAGACGGATTGCCGCGCACGAGCCCCGACAGCTGCATCAGCATGCTGAAGCGGTCCTGTATGCCGTCGGGCAACGGTGCGTTGTTCGGCGTGCGCGTGAACACGACCTGCCGGATCTCGCGATTGAAGATCGCGATGTCTTCCGGACGCTTGCCGCGCTTCTCGACGTAACGGTCGGGCGCGACGCCGAACGCGTCGATGCGGCCTTCGCTGCGATAGGAGAACGGGCCGACGAACGGCACGGGCATCGACACCGACAGGTCGTAGGTGCGCCCGTCGGTACGCCAGTGGATCGTGCCGATCATGTTCTGCATGCCGTTGTAGAACGTGTCGTACTGCAGGTCGCCGGACGGCGGCGCGATGAACTTCACGCCGTTCGTCGCGGGGCCCGGTGTCGTGGCGCCGGCGGCGCTGGCCGCACCCGCGGCCGACGCGGCGTGCGCGCCCGACGCGCCCGGTACGCCACTCGCTGCGGACGCGGCGGCCGGCGGCTCGCCGTGTTCGGCCGTTTGCGTCGACGTGAGGACCGGCTCCGGCGCGGGTTTCGGCGCGGCGGCCCTGGGGGGCGCCGGTGCGGGCGCGGCCGGATGCTCGACCGGCTTCGGCGCAGGTGGCGCGGGCTGGCGCTCGATCGGCTGCGGTTTCAGCAGTTCGATCTGCACCGGGACTTCGGCGGGCGCGGGCGGGGTGAACGCGTCGCGGTTGCGCATCAGCCAGAACGCGGCGAGCGTGTGCAGCACCAGCACGACGACGAGCGCAATGCCCACGCGCAGCCAGCGGCGGGGCAAGGCGTGACTCGGGCGGATGTCGGCAGGCTGCATGGGCATCGGAACAGGATCGGGGCGCTCGCGTGATGTCGGGCGCGCGGCGCGCGCCACAGGAATCGGACTGTCGAATGCGCCGCGCGTTCGCGCGTGTGCCGTGACGGGGGCAGGATGCGTCAGGCGTCGCGCGCGTCGGGACTATAGCCGAGTTCGTAAGACAGTTTCTGCGCGCATGCGCGCAGCGCCGTGTCGATCTCGCCGCCCCATGCAATGTCGAACGAGCCTTCCTGGCCGAGCGCGACGATGGCGAGCGCGAGTTCGCCGACCGCATCGAACACGGGCATGCAGAACGCGTGGATCGTCGGCAGCAGCATCCCCTCGACGCGCGCGGCCTCGTGCTTGCGCACGTCGGCGAGCACCGCGTCGACCTCGTCGAGCGTGCGCGGGCCGCCGTGGTGCGGCGAGCGGCGCGTATCGGCGAGTTCGCGCTCGAGCATCGCGGCGGTCTTGCTGCGCGGCAGGTACGCGGCGAACAGCAGGCCCGTCGCGGAGCCGAGCAGCGGCATCACGTCGCCGAGCTTCAGCGACGCCTTCGCCGGGTGGCTCGACTCCATCCAGTGCACGATCGTCGGCCCCTGGTTGCCCCACACCGCGATGCCGACCGTCTGGTCGAGGCGGTCGCGGAATTCGGTCAGCGCGATCCGCGCGAGCTTCACGCCGTCGACGCGCGCGAGCCGCGCGAGCCCCATCTGCAGCGCGAAGCCGCCGAGCTCGTAGCGGCCCGAGACCGGGTCCTGCGACACCACGCCGAGACGCGAGAAGCTGACCAGGTAGCGGTGCGCCTTCGCAGGACTCATGCCCGCGCGCTGCGCGAGGTCGCGCAGCATCATCGCGCGCGGCTCGCTCGTCAGCACGTCGAGCAGGCGGAAGCCGACCTCGATCGACTGGATGCCGGAACGGACTTTCTCGCTGTTTTCGCCGTGCTCGCCGGAAGCGGCGTCGTCGGTGTCGGAGTCGGCGAGATCGTCGTCGGGAAGCGGGTTGGCGGGCATGGGCGGCAGGTGCGCGA
This sequence comes from Burkholderia sp. LK4, assembly GCF_001043615.1. Taxonomy (NCBI): domain Bacteria; kingdom Pseudomonadati; phylum Pseudomonadota; class Betaproteobacteria; order Burkholderiales; family Burkholderiaceae; genus Burkholderia; species Burkholderia sp. LK4. The sequence continues at coordinate 8,635 of NZ_LDUL01000119.1, read as the reverse complement.
AAATGCGGCAGGAATGGGGGTGAAAATTCGGGGCGAAAAATCGGGACGAAAGCGGCGTGCACGATCGTGGCGCGCCGCCGGGATTCACCATCGTAAAATAGATTCCCTCCATCGTCACTACAACGGCAGAGTCCCCCTTATGAAACTTGCTTCGCTGAAGGACGGCACGCGCGACGGCCAGCTGATCGTCGTGTCGCGCGACCTGCACACCGCGGCGATCGCCGACGCGATCGCGCCGACGTTGCAGCGTGTCCTCGACGACTGGGCGTTCTACGCGCCGCAGCTGCGCGACCTGTACGACGCGCTGAATCACGGCCGCGCGCGCAATGCGTTCGCATTCGATCCGGCCAACTGCATGGCGCCGCTGCCGCGCGCGTTCCAGTGGGCGGACGGCTCCGCGTACGTGAACCACGTCGAGCTCGTGCGCCGCGCGCGCGGCGCCGAGATGCCGCCCGAATTCTGGACCGACCCGCTGATGTACCAGGGCGGCAGCGACGATTTCCTCGGCGCGCGCGACGACGTCGTGTGCCCGTCCGAGGAATGGGGCATCGATTTCGAGGCGGAAGTCGCGGTGATCACCGGCGACGTGCGGATGAGCGCGTCGCCCGACGAAGCGCTGAAGGCCGTCCGGCTCGTCACGCTGGTGAACGACGTGTCGCTGCGCAACCTGATTCCGGCCGAGCTCGCGAAGGGCTTCGGCTTCTTCCAGAGCAAGCCGGCCACCGCATTCGCGCCGGTCGCCGTGACGCCCGACGAGCTCGGTGACGAATGGCGCGAAGGCCGCGTGCACCGGCCGATGATCGTCCACTGGAACGGCAGGAAGGTCGGCCAGCCCGATGCGGGCACCGACATGGTGTTCCACTTCGGCCAGCTGATCGCGCACGCGGCGAAGACGCGCAACCTGCGCGCCGGGTCGATCGTCGGCTCGGGGACGGTGTCGAACAAGGACGCGAAGCGCGGCTACTGCTGCATCGCCGAGAAGCGCTGCCTCGAGACGATCGAGCACGGCGCGCCGCAGACCGAATTCATGCGCTACGGCGACACCGTGCGCATCGAGATGTTCGACGTGGCCGGCAAGTCGATCTTCGGTGCGATCGAGCAGTCGGTCGCACCGCCCGACGGCGCGGCATAAGCCGCGCGGCGCTTGCGCGAAACCCGGCTTCGGCCTGCGCGCCGGGTTTCGCCTGATGTTTGCCCGCGCGGGCTTGGCTACACTCGATTCAAGAGCCTCGACTCGAAGGAGCGGTACATGGCCGATCTAGCCGCATACGGCGGTTACGAAGCACTGAAGGTGACGCGCCGCGACCATGGCGTGCTCGACATCGTGATGAGCGGCGAGGGCGCGAACCGCAGCGGCCTCGCGACCGCGAACGCGCGCATGCATCGCGAGCTCGCCGACATCTGGCGCGACGTCGACCGCGATCCCGACACGCGCGTCGCGGTGATCCGAGGCGAAGGCAAGGGCTTCTCGGCGGGCGGCGATCTCGCGCTCGTCGAGGACATGGCGAACGACTTCGACGTGCGCTCCCGCGTGTGGCGCGAGGCGCGCGACCTCGTCTACAACGTGATCAACTGCAGCAAGCCGATCGTATCGGCGATGCATGGCCCGGCCGTCGGCGCGGGGCTCGTCGCCGGGCTGCTCGCCGACATCTCGATCGCCGCGAAGGACGCGCGCATCATCGACGGCCACACGCGCCTCGGCGTCGCGGCCGGCGACCACGCGGCGATCGTGTGGCCGCTGCTGTGCGGGATGGCGAAGGCGAAGTACTACCTGCTGCTGTGCGAACCGGTGAGCGGCGAGGAGGCCGAGCGGATCGGGCTGGTGTCGCTCGCGGTCGAGCCGGACGACCTGCTGCCGAAGGCGTACGAAGTGGCCGAGCGGCTCGCGCACGGTTCGCAGTCGGCGATCCGCTGGACCAAGTACGCATTGAACAACTGGCTGCGCACGGCCGGGCCGACCTTCGATACGTCGCTTGCGCTCGAATTCATGGGGTTTGCCGGGCCCGACGTGCAGGAAGGCCTCCGGTCGTTGCGCGAGCGGCGCCCGCCCGAGTTCCCCGGCGACGCCCCGTTCTGACACGCGCCGGCGCTATGATCGATCCAGGCGCGGCTCGCGCGACCCATGGCGGCCGCCTCGCCCTCACCCAGTCAACCAGGATGCCCGTATGACGACCGATGCCTCCGGCTCCAATCCTTTCGCCGGCTTTGCCGGCTTCAAGCCCGCCGACATGATGGACCGGATGTGGGACATGATGCGGATGTCGCCGTTCGGCGCGATGACGCCGTTTCCGGGCGGCGCGCATGGGCTGCCGCCGTCGCTGTCGAGCATGTCCGACATGATGGCGCCGCTCACGAGCGTCGAGGAACTCGACAAGCGCATCACCGACCTGCGCGCGGTCGAGCAGTGGCTGAAGCTCAATCTCGGGATGCTGCAGTCGGCGATCCAGGCGCTCGAGGTCCAGCGTGCGACTCTCGCGACGCTGCGTGCGTTCGGCGCGTTCGCGCAGAGCTCGATGTCGGCGGCCGAGGAAGCGGCCGTCGCGGCGGCGCAGGCGGCGAAACCCGCGTCGGCTGCGCCGGGCGATGCGCCGCCGGCGGCGGATGCCGATGCTTCCGCCGCGGATGCAGCCGCGGGCGACGCCGCGCAGGCCTTCGATCCCGCCGGCTGGTGGAACCTGCTGCAGTCGCAGTTCAACCAGCTCGCGAGCCTCGCGATGGCGCAGCCGGGCATGCAGCCCGCCGCGCCGGGCGATGCACCGCCGGACGCGGCCGCTGCGCCGGAGCAGGCCGCGAAGCCGGCACCGGCCGCCGCCGCGCCGCGCAAGCCCGCCGCGAAGCGTGCCAAGTCGACCGGCGCGACCGGTTCGGCCGCGGCGCGCGCGGCGGCCGCGTCGTCGCCCGAAACCCGTCCGCCGAAGCGTTCGACGTGACGCGGCGCAGATAGCAGGTCGATCATGCGGCTCGCGCTCGTTCTGATGGGAGGCGGCGCACGTGCCGCCTATCAGGTCGGCGTGCTCAAGGCACTGGCCGAGATCGCGCGCGAGGCCGATCCGCAGCGGCACACGCTGCCGTTCGCGGTCGTGTGCGGCTCGTCGGCCGGCGCGATCAACGCGACGTCGATCGCGAGCCACGCGGACGACTTTTCCCACGGCGTGCGGCGCCTGCTCGAATTCTGGGAGCCGTTGCGTGCCGACTACGTGTATCGCACCGACTGGCTCGGCATCGCGGCCGCCGGTGCGCGCTGGCTCGCGACGATGACGTTCGGCTGGGCGGCCCGCCGCTCGCCGCGCGGGCTGCTCGACAACGCGCCGCTCGCGCACCTGCTGCAGCGCGAGCTGAGCTTCCACCGGATCGAGCAGATGCTCGAGGCGCGCCTGCTGCACGCGCTGTCGATCACGGCGCTCAGCTATTCGAGCGGCCGGCACCTCACGTTCTACCAGGCGGCCGAGCCGATCCAGGCGTGGCGGCGCGCGCAGCGCACCGCGCGGCTCGTCGACCTGTCGGCGTCGCACCTGCTCGCGTCGTCGGCGATTCCGTTCGTGTTCCCGGCCGTGCCGCTCGTGCTCGACGGGCAGATCGAGTACTTCGGCGACGGGTCGATCCGGCAGATCGCGCCGCTGTCGCCGGCGATCCACTTCGGCGCGCACCGGATCGTCGTGGTCGGTGCGGCCGACCCGCGGCCCGAGATTCCGGCCGCGAACGGCACGGGGCTGGTACGCGGCTACCCGACGCTCGCGCAGATCGGCCAGCAGGTGCTCGCGAGCGTGTTCCTCGACTCGATCGGCTCGGACATCGAGCGCATCGAGCACATCAACCGGATGATCGAGCACCTGCCACACCAGGTCGAGGTGGACAGCGGCTGGCGGCACGTCGACGTGCTCGCGATCGCGCCGTCCGAGCGTATCGAGCTGATCGCCGCGAAACACCTGAAGCAGATGCCGGCGACGATGCGCGGGCTGCTCGGCGCGATCGGCGGCAGCCAGCCGGCCGGCGCGTCGTTTGCGAGCTACCTGCTGTTCGAGGAGGCGTTCACGCGCGAACTGATCGAGCTCGGTTACCGCGACGGGCGCGCGCAGCGCGACACGCTGGCCGGCTGGATCGCGCTGGCGGACGGCGGCAGCGCGCCGGCCGCCGGCATGCCGCCGGAAGACGGTTTCGCGACCGGCGAAATACGGGTCTGATGCGCCGGGAAGGGGGGCGGGGTTGCATTTTCGCGACGCCCGGCCGCGACCGATCGCCGCACCGCGATTGGCGGCGCGCGACCGGGCGGGCGTCTCGGAACCGTCATGCACGCGTGCTATCATGGCCGCCGCCGTATACACCATATCGAACAGCCCGCCGATCCGGCATCCGCACGGGGCCCTACGGGGAACCCGCCTGGGGCAGGGGACGGGCTCGTCAGCGAGCCGGCCAGCGCCGGCCCCCACTCAGGCAAGCGCGTAGCCGGTTCCGTTCGTACGGAGCGTGGCTGCGGCATGCCGCAACGGCGGCGGCGCGGCCGCCCGGCTGCCGGACGAGCAATCGGCGTCCGGCCGGTCGGTTTCACGCGTAAAATTACAGTCTTGGCCGCAAAAAGCGCGCTTGGCGCGCCTTTGCGGCAACAGTCACGTTTAGAGAAGTCGCATTGCGCAGAACAGGGGTGGGACCATCATGAACACCATGCTTTATCCGGAACTTTACAGGTCGCTCGAAGCTGTCCGCTGGGACATGGAGAAGGACATTCCGTGGGACAAGTTCGACGCTTCGCTGCTCACCGACGAGCAGGCGAAGACGATCAAGATGAACGCGATCACCGAATGGTCGGCGCTGCCCGCGACGGAAATGTTCCTGCGCGACAACCAGCACGACAGCGACTTTTCCGCGTTCATGAGCGTGTGGTTCTTCGAGGAGCAGAAGCATTCGCTCGTGCTGATGGAATACCTGCGCCGCTTCCGGCCGGAGATGGTGCCGACCGAAGAGGAACTGCACGCGGTGCGCTTCGAATTCGACCCGGCGCCGCCGCTCGAGACGCTGATGCTGCACTTCTGCGGCGAGATCCGCCTGAACCACTGGTACCGCTGCGCGGCCGACTGGCACACCGAGCCGGTCATCAAGCAGATCTACGAAACGATTTCGCGCGATGAAGCGCGCCATGGCGGCGCCTACCTGCGCTACATGAAGAAGGCGCTGAACAACTGCGGCGACGTCGCGCGCGCGGCGTTCGCGAAGATCGGCGTGCTGATGGCGTCGGCGCGTCGCACCGAGAAGCCGCTGCACCCGACCAACCTGCACGTGAACCAGGCGCTGTTCCCGCGCGATACCGTGCAGTCGCGCCTGCCCGATCCGGAATGGCTCGAGCGCTGGCTCGACGAGCAGATCCGGTTCGACGGCGAGTGGGAAAAGAAGGTCGTCGAGCGGATCCTGCACAACCTGTCGATCCTGTTCGAGCGCACGTTCGCGACCGCGCAGGAGCTGAACCGCTATCGCAAGGAAGTCACCAGCCGCCTGCAGGCCGAAAGCGGCCCGTCGTCGGCCGCGCAGCCGGCCTGAGGCCGCCAGGCGCCGCCGCCGGCGTGAATCGCGCCGGCCGGTAGCGCCGCAGTGCCGTACCCGACGCACGAAGCCCGCCTGGCCAGCCCGGCGGGCTTTTTATCTGGCGCCGCCGTCGCGCGCGCCGTTGCTCATTCCGTCCGACCTTCACCATGTCCGCCACCTTCGAACGCAAGCTGATCGCCCGTGATGCCCTCGTCGCGCTGCGCGCGTCGCTGCCGTCGCCCGTCGTGTTCACCAACGGCGTATTCGACATCCTGCACCGCGGCCACGTCACGTATCTCGCCGACGCGAAAGCGCTCGGCGCGTGCCTGATCGTCGGCGTGAACAGCGATGCGTCGGTGCGCATGCTCGGCAAGGGTGACGACCGGCCGATCAATCGCGAGGAGGACCGCGCGGCACTGCTCGCGGCGCTGGAAAGCGTCGACTGGGTCGTGACGTTCGGGGAAAAGACGCCGGTGTCGCTGATCGAGGCCGTCCGTCCGGACATCCTCGTGAAGGGCGGCGACTACGACATGGATGCACTGCCGGAATCGGCGCTCGTGCGCGGCTGGGGCGGCCGTGCGCTGGCGATTCCGTTCGAGCACGACCGCTCGACCACCGCGTTGCTGAAGAAGGTGCGCGCGCAGCAGTCCTGAGCGCGGCCGGGCGCCGTCAGGGCGCGGACGCCGCGAGCGGGGCGGTCGTGACGGCCGGCGGCGCGATCGGGCCGCCGACGACGGGTTGGTCGGTCGCCTGCGCGAGCGGCGTCACGCGCAGCGCATCGGGCCGGACCTGCCGCGACAGCACGCCAGGTTCGCGCGGGCCGGCCGACGGCAGCGGCCCGAACACGCCGCGCGCCACCACGAACGCGAGCATGTTGGCGAGAAAGAGAACAGCGATCAGCCAGCGCAGCATCGTCGAACCTCCCTGTCGTTATCGACGTCGTTCACGTCATTCAGTCGAGCCGGCCGCATGGCCGGCTTTTTCATGGCTTCCGCCGGTCGAATGCACGGGCAGTTGCAGCTACCCCGCGCGTACCGCTTCGTCAGCGTGCCGCATGTCCGTCCGGACCTGCGTCGCCATGCCCACCGGCGCGATGCCGGCGCCGGTACCGTCAATCCTGCGCGGCTTCGGCCGCAATCAGCGCGAGCCCGGACAGGATCAGTGCATCGTGCCGCGTATGCGGCACCGTCAGCGCGCGCGCGACGTCGTCCGCCGCGCCGCCGGCCAGCACGAGCCGCACGGGTGCGTGCCACGCGTCGGCAAGGTCGCGCCACGCGCGTTCGATCAGCCCGGCCTGCGCGTACAGGCAGCCGGCCGACAGCGAGCGCGGCGTATCGACCTGGAACGGATCGGCCTGCGCACCCGCGAGCAATCCGCTCGCGATATCGGTGGTCAGCGTCGGCAGCTGCGCGGTGTGCGTGCCGAGCGCGCGCATCATCAGCGCCCAGCCCGGCGCGATCAGCCCGCCGGTGAAACGGCCGTCCGCGCGCAATGCCTCGAGTGTCGTCGCGGTGCCGAACGTCGCGATCAGCAGGTGCTCGCCCGGAAATGCCGCGTGCGCGCCGATCAGGCCGGCCCAGCGGTCGCTGCCGAGCTGTTCGGGTGTCGTATAGCCGTTCGTCACGCCGCATTGCGTGTGACGCGAGCGTATCGTCGTGCGCGGCAGGCCCGGCCAGCGCGCGTCGAGCAGCGCGTCGAGCCGGGCGGCCACGTCGGCGCCCGCGACGTTCGAGATCCACGCGCCGCGCGGATGCGGCAGGTTCGACCAGTCGGGATCGGCGCCGCCGTCGCGCGTGTGGCCGAATGCGCCCGTCTCGACGAGCGTGCGCTGCGCATCGGCGAGCGCCCACTTGATCCGGCTGTTGCCGGCGTCGATCAGCAGGTGCGGCTCGTTCATTGCGCTTCGCGCAGCGACACGTCGCCGGCCGCGATCGCCTGGATGCCGTCCGGCGTGTCGAGCAGCAGCTGGCCGGTCGCGTCGATGCCCGTCGCGATGCCGCGCGCGCGTTCGACGCCCTGTTCGAGCAGGACGACTTCGCGCCCTGCATACGCGTGCAACGCATGCCAGCGCGGCACGAACGGCGCGAGCCCTTCGGCGCCGAACTGCGCGAGCGCGGGCGTGAGCGCGTTCAGCGACGCGGCGAGCGTGTCGGTGAGGTTGGCCGATGCGCACGCGATCGACAGCGCAGCGGGCGGCAGTCCGCTCGCGAGCGTCGCTTCGCGCGCGCGCAGCGCGTCGACCTGCGCGGCGACGGCTTCCGCGCCGCGGACGTTGATGCCGAAGCCGATCACGACGGCGGTCGCGTCGGCGCTGGCCCAGGCGGTTTCGATCAGGATCCCGGCGAGCTTGCCGACGATGCGCGGCGTGCCGTCATCGGTGGCCGTCAGCAGCAGGTCGTTCGGCCATTTGAGCGCGACGCGCGAGCGGGCGTCGAGCGGCAGCGTGGCCAGCCCTTCCGCCAGCGCGACGCCGATCGCGATGCTGAGGCCGCCGAGCGCGTCGACGGGGCGCGGCACGATGCAGCCGACCGAGCACAGCAGCGCGTTGCCGGGCTGCGCGAACCACGGGCGGCCCTGCCGGCCGCGGCCGGCCGTCTGCTCGAACGCCACGCGCACGAGCGGCGCGGGCAGCGCGTTCGCGTGGCGCGGCAGCGCCTTGAGGCGCGTCGCGACGTCGGCGTTGGTCGAGCCGGTGGCGGCGACGATGTCGAGCGGCCACGCACGCGGCGCGGCGTCCAGGTGCGCCTCGAGCCGGTTGCGCGCGATGTGCGCGTCGCCGGAATCGGGCGTGTCGGAGGAGGTGGGGGCGTTCATGGCGCCTATTGTAGCGACAGGGGGCGGTGGCGCGCGTCGAGCGGCGCGCGCCACCGGCGGCGACCAACCGGCGGCGACCAACCGGCGGCGACCAACCGGCGGAGACTGACCGGCGGCGACCGATCGGCAATGTCCAACCGGCAGTGACCAACCGGTAGAGGCCAACCGGCAGTGACCAACCGGCAGTGACCAACCGGCAGTGACCAACCGGTAGAGACCAACCGGCAGTGACTGACCAGCGGCGACCGATCGGCAATGACCAACCCGCAGAGACCAACCGGCAGTGACCAATCGGCAGTGACCAATC
>NZ_LDUL01000118.1:0-1996 GCF_001043615.1 Burkholderia sp. LK4 | reverse complement strand
CGGTTCGCACCGGTGGCCGCTGGCCCGTCAGCTCCTGGCGGACCTCGAGGAAACGCGCGACCGACACGCCGCTCACGGAGCCCGCCGAGCGCATCTGGCCGTGATCGAACACGAACGACTTCAGGTCGATCGCCGCGCCCTCAAGCGTGAGCCGCGTCGCGCCGAGCGTCACGCGGCCGGCACCGGCCGATACGGTCAGCGGCGCCTGCAGCGCGACGCTCGGCGTGCCGCGGTTCGCGAGCCGCGTCACGGTACCGTCCCAGCGCATCCCGTCGCGGCTCTCGACCACGCCGCCGTTCGCCGCGAGCGTCATGTCGATCACGCGGCCGCCGGCCGTCCCGAGCGCCGACGCGTCGAGCGTGTGCTTCGCGCGCGTGCCGTCGAGGTTCGCGCGCAGCGATTTCAGCGTCAGCGAGCCGAGCGCGAGGTCGGTCGCGTCGGCCGTGAACACGAGGGCGCCGTGCGCGCCGTCGCGGATGTCCGCGCGGCCCTGCGCGGCACCGATCCGGTTCGAGCCGACGACGACGTGCTCGGCCTTGTAGGTGGCCGTCACGTTCGGGTGCGCGAAGCTGCCGGTCAGGTCGCCCTGCGCCTGCACGAGCCCTTCCACGCCGAAGCCGAGCCGGTCGAGCTGCGGCGCGTCGACGACGAAGCGCAGCCGGTCGCCGGGTGCCCCGAAGCTGCCGCGCAGGTCGACATGATTGCCCGCGATCGACAGGTTCGCGTTGCTCGGCAGGATCCGCGAGCCGGCGAGCTGCACGACGCCGGCGCCGGTCAGCGGCACGCCGTCGTACAGGCTGTCGCCGAGCTTGAAGGTCGCCTTCGTCGACACCTGCGGCGCGAACGCGCCCGACGCCGTCAGCGTGCCCGACACGCGCGTCTCGCCGCGCCTGGGCGGCACCTTGGCCGCCTTGGCGGGCGCCTTGCCGCCGCCGGCCTTCGGCGCGCTCTGCGCGGCGAGCAGCAGCGGATCGAACGCGGTCAGCGTCGCCTTCGCGTCGTAGCTCGAATGCGCATCGTGGCGGAACACGCCCGTCAGGTCGATGCGGCCCTTGCCCGCCGTCACGCGCGCGTCGGTCAGCACGGTCTGCTGCGGCGTCAGCGCAACCTTCGCGCGTGCGCCGAGCGCGAGCTTCGGATCGTTCAGGTTGAAGTCGACGGTCGTCACGTCGCCCGCGAGCGTCACGCCGAGCGGGCCGCCCAGGCGCATCGGCCGCAGCTCGGCGACGAAGGCGTTCAGGTCGAGGTTCGCGACCTTCAGGTCGAAGCGGCCCTTGCCGCCCGTCAGCGTGCCGTTGCCCGTCACGCTGCCGTCGCGGATCAGCTTCAGCGCAAGCGCGTCGATCCGCTGCGCGTGCGCGTCGAGATGCACGTTCGCGTGCGCGTCGATCACCGGCAACAGGTGGTCGCCGAGCGTGCCGGGCTTCGCGTTGACGATCGACACCGGGCCCGTCACCGCGAACCCCTTTGCGGGCGCCGAGCCGGCCGGCGCGGTCACGGGTGCGAGTTCAGCGCGCACCGCGAGATCGGCGGCAGGCGCACCGGGCGCGAGCGCCTGCGGGTTCACGTGATCGAACGCGAGCGACGCGCGCGTGAGCGGCACCGCGCCGAACGGCGCGGCCTCGACGTGCGCGCGCCCGTTCAGCTTCATCCCGCTCGCGTCGACTTCGGCGACGAGCGCCTCGAGCGAGCCCGACACGCGAGCGCGCGCATCGACCGGCTCGTCGGACAGCTTGCCCGCGTAAGTGGCCTCCCCCGTCAGCGCAAACGGCTTCACGCCGTCGAGTTTCGCGCGCGCAGTCAGCGCGCCGTACGGCGTATCGACGCCGTCGAGCACGAGTTCATGGTGACGACCGTCGCTGCGGCCGTTCAGCGCGAGATGGTCGAGCTGCGTCGTCGAGCCGCCGTCGTGGATCGCCAGGCGATCGACGCGCAGGTCGTCGATCCGCAACTGCAGCGGCAGGCTCAGGTCCTGCGGCGTCGTACTCGGCGTCGA
>NZ_LDUL01000117.1:0-1003 GCF_001043615.1 Burkholderia sp. LK4 | reverse complement strand
GAACCGACGTCGTGCTCGACGCCGACTGGGATTTCTCGCTCGGCGCGAACTCGACCGGCCATCTGCAGGTGAAGCGGCGCGGCGGCGACGTGACGATCGAGAGCGGGCGCGGCATCGCGTCGCTGGGGCTGACCGACCTGTCCGCACGCGCGAACTTCACGCCCGGCAACCGGCTCAACGTGACGGCGCTCGCGAAGGCGAACCGGATCGGCACGCTCGATGCGAACGTCACCGTGCCGTTTGCGCTGCGCGACGGCATGTTCGGCGTGGTCGACGACGGCCCGCTGTCGGGCCGCATCGACGTCGACGTCCCGGCGCTGAAGACGACCGGCAACCTGTTCGGGCCGAGCTACCTGCTCGGCGGGCGCGCGGCGCTGAAGCTGACCGTCGCGGGCACGCCGGTGAAGCCGAATCTGTCGGGGACGCTGACGGGCGACGACCTGTCCGCGACGCTCGTCGACCAGGGCGTGCAGCTGAAGGACGGCATCGTGCGCATCAAGCTGTCGGAAAACCTCGTCGAATTCCAGCAGGTCGAGTTCCACGGCGGCGACGGCACGCTGCGCGCACTTGGCCGCGTGCGTCTCGACGGCGAGGCGCCCGACCTGACCGCGAGCATCGTCGCGGACAAGCTCGAGCTGTTCGCGGCACCGGACCGGAAGCTGTCGCTGTCGGGCAAGGCGACGGTCGCGAACGACGGGCCGCGCGGCGCGCTGTCGATCGACGGCAAGTTCGTCGTCGATCGCGCGCTGTTCGACCTGCCCGAGGAGTCCGCGCCGCACCTGTCGGACGACGTGGTGATCGTGCAACCCGACGGCACGGTGCGCGGCGAGACGCCGACCGGCACCGCCGTCGCCAAGCCGAAGCCGGCCGCGGACAAGCCGGCGCCGTCGCTCGCGCCGCGCGCGAACATCGACATCGGCCTCGGCAACAACTTCCGCTTCAAGGGGCACGGCGCGGATCTCGGGCTGCGCGGCACGATCACCGTGATGAGCGCGCCGGGCGT
>NZ_LDUL01000116.1:0-530 GCF_001043615.1 Burkholderia sp. LK4 | reverse complement strand
CGATCCGGACCAGCCTCTCATCATTGGGCGGGCGTACAACCGCTTGCAGTTGCCGCCGTACGAACTACCGCGACACAAGACGCGGATGACGATCAAGAGCCAGACGCACAAGGGAGACGGCTTCAACGAACTGCGCTTCGAGGACGAGAAGGATCAGGAAGAAATCTACGTTCACGCGCAGAAGGACCAGAACATCCACGTCAACCACGACGAAACCATCTTCGTGGGCAACGACCGCAGCGAACAGGTCGAGCACGACGAAACCATCGCCATCGGTAACGACCGCAAGGAGACGGTTGGCCACGATGAGCAGGTCACCATCGGCCAGGACCGACGCCACGACATCGGGCAGGACGACTTCCTGAGCGTCGGCCGAAACCACACCGTCCACACGGGCAAGGACCGCACGGAGGAAGTCGGCAACCATCGTCGCGACAAGACCGCAGCCAATCACACGGTCGATATTGGCGGGCATCTGAAACAGCGCGTGGCAGGCCATGCCGAGCTGGAGGCGGGGCAGGCTATCCGGT
>NZ_LDUL01000115.1:0-715 GCF_001043615.1 Burkholderia sp. LK4 | reverse complement strand
AAACACGAAATTCCTGACAGGCCCTCGGGCGGGCGTACAACCGCCTGCAGTTGCCGCCGTACGAGCTGCCGCGGCACAAGACGCGGATGACGATCAAGAGCCAGACGCACAAGGGCGAGGGCTACAACGAACTGCGCTTCGAGGACGAGAAGGATCAGGAGGAAATCTACGTCCACGCGCAGAAAGACCAGAACATCCACGTCAACCATGACGAAACCACCTTCGTGGGCAACGACCGCAGCGAGCAGGTCGAACATGACGAAACCATCGCCATCGGCAACGATCGCAAAGAGACCGTGGGCCACGACGAGCAGGTCACCATCGGTCAGGACCGCCACCACGACATCGGGCAGGACGACTTCCTGAGCATCGGCCGAAACCACACCATCCACACAGCCAAGGACCGCACGGAGGAAGTCGGCAACCATCGTCGCGACAAGACCGCAGCCAATCACACGGTTGATATTGGCGGGCATCTGAAACAGCGCGTGGCAGGCCATGCCGAGCTGGAGGCGGGGCAGGCTATCCGGTATCGCACCAAGGTCGTCGAGTTGCAAGCTGGTGAGGTAATCCGCCTGCGCGGCCCCGGTGGCACGATTACGCTGGACGACGGCGGTATCGCGCTCGACGCCGTGGTGATTCGGCTCAAGGGTCCGCTGACAGCTGACAGCGTCGGTCGTGGCAACCGCTTAGAAGCTGTTGCGAAATTACGGAT
>NZ_LDUL01000114.1:0-815 GCF_001043615.1 Burkholderia sp. LK4 | reverse complement strand
CGATCCGGACCAGCCTCTCATCATCGGGCGGGCGTACAACCGCTTGCAGTTGCCGCCGTACGAGCTACCGCGACACAAGACGCGGATGACGATCAAGAGCCAGACGCACAAGGGCGAGGGCTTCAACGAACTGCGCTTCGAGGACGAGAAGGATCAGGAAGAAATCTACGTTCACGCGCAGAAGGACCAGAACATCCACGTCAACCACGACGAAACCATCTTCGTGGGCAACGACCGCAGCGAACAGGTCGAGCACGACGAAACCATCGCCATCGGTAACGACCGCAAGGAGACGGTTGGCCACGATGAGCAGGTCACCATCGGCCAGGACCGACGCCACGACATCGGGCAGGACGACTTCCTGAGCATCGGCCGAAACCACACCATCCACACTGGCAAGGATCGTACCGAGGAGGTTGGCAACCATCGCCGCGACAAGACCGTGGCCGATCACACGGTGGATATCGGCGGGCATTTAACGCAGCGGGTGCAGGGGCATGCCGAACTGGAGGCGGGGCAAGCCATTCGGCATCGCACCAAGGTCATCGAGTTGCACGCCGGCGAGGTAATCCGCCTGCGTGGCCCCGGCGGCACGATTACGCTGGACGATTGCGGCGTGGAGATCGAAGCCGTCGCCATCCGCGTGAAGGGCCCAATGGTCCAGGATCGTAAGGGTGCAGGGAATGTGCTCTCACTATCTGGCGACTCGGTATTCGGTGATTCGCCGGATGACGCTTTCTACCTGACCTTCTCGGGCGATGCCTAAGCACACGGACATTTATGGCTAACTTCAAATACCCCTTCAAGGACAAGGC
>NZ_LDUL01000113.1:0-18505 GCF_001043615.1 Burkholderia sp. LK4 | reverse complement strand
GCGCAGGATGCGCGGGACGGGCGGGCGGGAAGGCGAACGACAGCCGCGATTCTACTTCAGTGAAAACCCCTATGCTTGGGGCCAAAACGGATGTTGCCGGCGTGCGACGAGGCTGCGCGCGTGAAGCTCACAGTGTGGGATTCAACGGGGTTTTCTGGGGTGAATGTGCCGGTGCCGGCGCGATGCCGGCGACCGCGTACACGTCAGGCGATGCGTCCGGGGGAGCCGTCGACGCTCGTGATCGGCGCCCCCGGGGTGCTTGCGGAGCCGGAGGCCGTGCCGGTGCCCGCTGTCGCGTCCGCGCGCGACGAAGGCGTCGAAGGCGTGCCGGCGGCATCGATCGGGGCCGGATCGTCCCAGCCGTTTTCGAACAGGCACGCTTCGATCGGCATCCGTGCGGCCCAACGCTCCTGCTCGAGCATCGGTTTCGCATAGAACGCGTCGACGTGCCCGACGCACAGCACGGCAATCGGCTTCGCGCCGTCGGGCATGCGCAGCAGCGCGCGCAGCGCGTCGACGTCGAACAGCGAGACCCAGCCCATCCCGAGCCCTTCGGCGCGGGCCGCGAGCCACATGTTCTGGATCGCGCACGCGGCGGATGCGAGATCCATTTCCGGCAGCGTGCGGCGGCCGAACACATGGCGCTCGCGGCCGTCGGCGAGCGCGACGACCAGCAGCTCGCCGCATTCGCGCACGCCTTCGACTTTCAGCCGCATGAATTCGTCCTGGCGCTCGCCGAGTGCGTCGGCGGTCGCGCGGCGCTCGGCCTCGACCAGCGCGTGGATCGCGGTGCGCAGCGCGGGATCGGTGATGCGGATGAAGCGCCACGGCTGCATGAAGCCGACGCTCGGCGCGTGATGCGCCGCGCGCAGCAGGCGCGCGAGCACGGCGGGATCGACGGGCGCCGGCGTGAAGTGGCGCATGTCGCGCCGTTCGAAAATGGCGCGGTAGACGGCGGCGATGTCGGAATCGTCGAAACGCATGAGCGGGAGGGGCGGGATAACGTCGGCGCAACGATAGCAGACGGCGCGCCGGAATCGTTGCATCAGTCGAAACAAAGCACGAAATTGTTGATGAAGCGCGCTTCGTTTGCAGCGATGGCCACAAGCAAACGATTGCGGCAGCGCCGGCAACCGTCAAATGAGCCGTTTTCGTCGGTTTGTCAGCGATTCGCGGTCACGACGTTCTGCGGCGTGCCCGCATGCCACGCCTCGATGTTCAGCAGTGTCGTGTGCGCGATCTCGGCCAGCGCTTCGCGCGTGAAGAACGCCTGGTGGGACGTGACGATCACGTTGGGGAACGTCAGCAGGCGGGCGAGCACGTCGTCCTGCAGCGGCAGGTCGGAGTGATCCTCGAAGAAGAGCCCGCTTTCCTCTTCGTACACGTCGAGCCCGAGATGGCCGAGCTGGCCGCTCTTGAGCGCATCGACCAGCGCCTGCGCATCGACGAGGCCGCCGCGCCCGGTGTTGATCAGCATCGCGCCATGCTTCATCCGCGCGAGCGTCCGTTCGTTGATCAGGTGGTGCGTCGACGGCAGCAGCGGGCAGTGCAGGCTGACGATGTCGGCGTGGTGCAGCAGTTCGTCGAGCTCGACATAACGCGCGCCGAACGCGATCAGTTCGTCGTTGTACGGCGGCACCGAGTGCGCGAGCACATGCATCCCGAAGCCCATCATGATCTTCGCGAATACGCTGCCGATGATGCCGGTACCGATCACGCCGACGGTCTTGCCGTGCAAGTCGAAGCCGAGCAGGCCGTTCAGCGAGAAGTCGCCTTCGCGGGTGCGCGCGACCGCGCGCGGCAGGCGGCGGTTGAGCGCGAGGATCAGCGCGACCGCGTGCTCGGCCACCGCGTGCGGCGAATAGGCGGGCACGCGCACGACCGTGATGCCGAGCCGCTCGGCGGCGGCCAGGTCGACATGGTTGAAGCCCGCCGAGCGCAGCGCGATCAGGCGCGTGCCGCCGTCGGCCAGCCGCGCGAGCACGGCCGCGTCGACGGTGTCGTTGACGAACGGGCAGACGACCTCATAACCGTGCGCGAGGATCGCGGTTTCCGCGTCGAGGTGCGACGGCTGGAAGTGCAGCCGATAGCCGAACTGCCGGTTGGCGGCAGCGAACGAATCGTCGTCGTACTGCCGGCTGCTGAACAGGATCACGCGCACGCTGCATCTCCGAAGGCTGACGCGCGCAGTTTACTGCAGGCCCGTGACGATGTCGGAGCGGTCGGGCCCGCGCGGCGGCCGCAGGAAGCCGTAGTCGGTTCGTTCGCGGGCCGGCTGCGCACTGAAGTGATCGAGCGCGTGCTCGACGAAGCTGCGCGTGCGGGCCGGCACGTACTGGCGGTTCGGGTAGACGAGCGACAGTTGCGTGTCGGGATCGTCGATCCGGTAGCCGGCCATCAGCCGCACGAGCGTGCCGCTCGCGAGCGCGCCTGCGACGCACGGCTCGGGCAGCACCGCGATGCCGGCGCCGGCCACGGCCGCCGCCTGGACGAGCGCGAGCTGGTTGACCGTGCAGGTCGGGCGCACCGTGACGGAATGCGCGATGCCGTCGTGGCCGACCAGTTGCCACGCGGGCGCATGCTGGTGCGATGCGAGCGTGACCCAGTCGTGGCCCGGCAGGTCGTCGGGCAAGCGCGGCTCGCCGCGTCGCTCGAGATAGGCCGGTGCCGCGCACGCGACGAACGGGTTCGGCGCGAGCGCGTGGCCGATCAGCGTCGGGTTGCCGTCGAGCCGGTTGCCCGTGACGATGCCGACGTCGTAACCCGAATCGAGCACGTCGAGCGGCCCCTCGGAGACGGTCAGCTGCACGCGCAACTCGGGGTAGCGGTGCCGGAAGCTGCTGACGAGCGGCGTCAGTGCAAGCGGCGACAGCAGGCCCGACGCGACGACGCGCAGCGTGCCGGCCGGTTCGCGCACGGCATGCGCGACGGACGATTCGAGGTGGTCGAATTCCTCGAGCAGCGCACGGCACCCGTCGAGGTAGCGCACGCCGGCCTCGGTAAGCGACAGGTTGCGCGTGGTGCGGTGGATCAGCCGTGTGTTCAGGTGGCCCTCGAGCATCGCGATCGAACGCGTGACGAGTGCATTGGACACGCCGAGATGGTGCGCCGCGCGCCGAAAGCTCTGCTGCTCGGCGACGCAGACGAATACACGCATGGTCTGAATCTGGTTCATGGCTTGCGTATTTCTGGCCCGGTTGATTGATTATGGTTGACGCTTTTCGCCGCGCAACCTCGAAAGCGTATCGCGCGGCACCCAGTTTTCCTTCGTATCGAAAAATCGTTTTTTTCGATTCCGCAGATGATTGTTCAATACAGAAGCGATATCCGTCAACCTGCGAAAAGGGGCGGGTTGCGGAAAATCGAAATAGGGAGTAACGCGTTAAACACGGTGCTGTATCGATGCCTGCCGTTCAAAGGCGGCAGGGTATTAGAGCAAGCGCCGGGTTTCTGGTATTTCCTATGTCAATCAAAGGGTTGTCGGCAATTCTGGTGCACTTGCTCCGGTATTGAAGGGAAGCGTACCCCAATACATGCAGAGGTAATGGATGTTTTTTGGGGCGGCACGTCGATTTTGCGTGCCGGATTCCATGAGGCGATTTTTAGGGCGGATTCGGTCTATTTTTTTGATGCAGAAGTTGCGTTGAACCGGCGGTTTCGACGAATCACGGTGTTATTGACGGAGAAAATCGTGCGCTTGGCGTACCAATGGAACCGTTTCACAACCTCGCCCGCAATCGTTTCTCATTTCGAATGGCTGGCGTGCGGCACGCGCACGGCTGGCTGGCCCGGTCCGGCGACCGGGCCAGCGTTGCGCTGTCCGTCCGTGCGTGCCTCTTGCGCGAGGCGGCGGAACACGGAATGATCGATCAGTTCGCCATGCAGCGCGGCGAGCGTCCGTGCACTTCCTTTCCTCACCTTTTACCCGCCATGTCCATCGATTACTCGCCGATTCCCTGTCCCGTCGTCGTGCCGCTCGACGCGATCCTGCCCGAAGAACCGCTGCTGATGATGGGGGCCGGCCCGGTTCCGATCCCGGCCGCCGTCGCGAAGGCGAACACGATCGTGATCAACCACCTCGGCGCGACGATGGCGAAGATCATCGAGCAGGTGAAGGAGATGGCGCGCTACGTGTTCCAGACCCGCACGAAGTGGGTGCTCGGCGTCGCGGGCCCCGGTTCGGCCGCGATGGAAATGGCGATCTCGAACCTCGCGTGGCGCGGTACCCGCGTGCTGTCGATTCGCAATGGCTTCTTCAGCGCGCGGATGGCCGAGATGGCCACGCGCGTCGGCGCCGACGTCGCGACGCTCGAAGTGGCCGATCGCGCGGTCGCGAGCCTCGACGAGATCGCGGATGCCATCGCGCGCGAGCGGCCCGAGATCGTCACGATCGTGCAGGGCGAGACGTCGAACACCGTGTGGAACCGCGACCTGCGCGACATCGCGGCGCTCGCGAAGGCGGCCGGTGCGCTGGTCGTGGTCGACGCGGTGTGCACGCTGTCGACGATGCCGCTCGAGATGGACGCGTGGGGCATCGACGCGGTGATCACCGGCGGCCAGAAAGGACTGTCGTCGATTCCCGGCGTGTCGCTGATCGCGTTCTCCGACGCCGCGTGGAACCGGATGAAGCAGCGCCCCGAACCGAACGCGCACTGGTGCCTCGACATGGCGCTCGCGGAGAATTTCTGGCACAACGCGGGCTATCACTACACGGCGCCCGTGTCGGGCGTGCTCGCGCTGCACGAAGCGCTGCGGCTCGTCTGCGCGGAGACGCTCGAAAGCCGCTTCGCGCGCCACCTGCGCTGCTCGCTTGCGCTGCAGGCAGGCGTCGAGTCGATGGGGCTCAAGCTCTATGCGCCGAAGGATTGCCGGCTGAACTCGGTCGTCGGGATCGAGACGCCGGAAGGGCTGACGCCGGGGATGGTCTGCGGCCACATCTCGAAGCAGTACCAGGTCGAGATCTCGGGCTCGTTCGGGTTGCCGATCGTGCGGATCGGACAGATGGGCGAGCAGTGCCGTGAACACAACCTGTTCCGGACGCTGCATGCGTTCGGCCGCACGATGGTCGACCTGAAGGTGCCGGTCGACCTGCCGGCCGGCGTCGCGGCGCTCGAACAGGAACTGTCGCGGCGCGGCGCGTAAGCGGCGACGGGGCCGCGCTCAGCGGCCCTGCATCGCACGCCGGTAGGTATTCGGCGTCGTACCGTGAGCGTCGCGGAAGCGATGGCTGAAGTGGCCGGCGTTCGCATAGCCGCAGTCGGCCGCGATCTGCGCGAGCGGCAGCGCCGTCGTGCGCAACAGCTCGCGCGCCCGCGCCAGCCGTTGCTCGGCCACCCACGCGTGCGGCGCCCGGCCGAACGACAACCGGAACATCCGCGAGAAGTGGTACTCGGATAGCGCGGCGACGTCGGCGAGTTCACCGAGCGTCAGCGGTTGCGTCAGGTACGTGTCGATGTAGTCGCGCACGCGGCGGCGCACGGCCGGCGCGAGCCCGCCGCGGAACGACGTGTCGGTGCGGGTCGTGCTCTGCCCGCGCAGCAGCAGGCTCAGCACCTCGTGTGCGGTCTCGTTCACGCGCAGCCGCTCGTCGGCATCGTCCCAGCCGTCCAGCGCGAGCGAGCGCAGCAGGGCGGCGACGCGCGCATCCTCGAAGTAGGTGCGGTCGGCGAGCTTCAGCTCGCGCGGCTCGCGGTCGAGTTCGCGGATCGCGCGCTGCGTGAAGTGCTCGGGCAGGAAATACAGGTGGATGAAGTGCATCTCGCCGCGCACCCACCAGCGTGATTCGTGGTCGCCGGGCAGCGCGCACAGCAGGCTCGGCGCACCGTAGCGCGGCACGCGCTGGCGTTCCGTCTGGTAGCCGCCGTCGAGGTAGCACGACAGCGTGTGGTGGCCCGGCTGCTCGTAGATCGTCTCGCTTTCGTCGGTGATCCGCGTCCATTCGGCGATTGCGAGATGGTCGCCGAGCCACGCGAAGCGCTCAAGCGTCGCGTTCGCGTCGGCGAGCGTGCGGCAGACCGACTGCAGGCCGAACGGCAGATCGCCGCCGGCCAGGGCGGCGGGGTGGTCGATGGGGGGCGCGGAAAGGGTGAGGCTCATGATGGGCCGAGTATAAGCGGGCGGGCGGCGCCGCGGGCGGCGGCCCGAAAAAGACAGCAATTCCGGACAATCGGCGCGCGTTGGGCGGCGGCATAGTCGGAGTCCCGTTTCACCCGTCTTTTTGGATCGTCGCCGCCATGAACCTGTCGCTTTATTTCGTCACCGTGCTGATCTGGGGCACCACCTGGATCGCGATCAAGTGGCAGCTCGGCTCCGTGCCGCCGCCCGTGTCGATCGCATGGCGCTTCTGGCTCGCGGCCGCCGTGCTGTTCGCGCTGCTGCGCGTGATGCGCCGGCCGGTGCGCCCGCCGCGCGAAGCGTGGCGTTTCCTGCTGGCGCAGGGCTTCGCGCTGTTCTGCCTGAACTTCCTGTGCTTCTACTACGCGGAACAGGTCGTGCCGAGCGGCCTCGTCGCGGTGATCTTCTCGACCGCGCCGCTGTTGAATTCGATCAACGGCCGGCTGTTCATGGGCCGCCCGCTGCGGCCGTCGGCGATCGCCGGCGCGCTGCTCGGTCTGACCGGCATCGCGTGCCTGTTCTGGCAGCAGATGGCCGGCCATCTCGACGACCACGCGACCTGGACGGGGCTCGCGATCGCGCTGGCGGGCACGATGTGCTTCTCGGCCGGCAACCTGCTGTCGAGCCGGATGCAGTCGATGGGGCTGCACCCGCTCGCGACCAACGGCTGGGCGATGCTGATCGGCGCGGCGATCCTGACCGTCGGCAGCGCAGCGGCCGGCTTGCCGTTCACGCTCGACACGAGCCCGCGTTATCTCGGCGCGCTCGTCTACCTGGCCGTGCCGGGCTCGGTGATCGGTTTCACCGCCTATCTGACCCTTGTCGGCCGGATCGGGCCGGAGCGTGCCGCGTACTGCACGGTGCTGTTCTCGATCGTCGCGCTGGCGGTGTCGACGGTGTTCGAGGATTACCAGTGGTCGCCGCTCGCGGTGGTCGGGCTGCTGCTGGTGGTGGCTGGCAACCTGGTCGCGTTCGACCTGACGCGGAGGCTGTTTCCGAGGACGGCGTGACGGATGAGGGGGCTGCCCGATGTCGCCTGCCCGCTCGTCAGTTTGGTTGTCATGGTTGACTTGGTTTCGAATCGGGCCTACTCTCGAGCTTCCGGTCGTGCGAGGAGGTAGCGATGGTCAGGCAGGCTCATGCGCTTGAAGGCGCGGCTGCGGTTCTCGATGTCGAGACCGAGGAGGCGCTGCGCAGCGCCGTCGGCGCCGCGACCATGCTCGGGCCTGATCGGGCCCGGGCGCTGCTCAGGCTGTCGGACGAACAGCTGGGGCACTTGTTCAAGGTCGGTATCGCCCAGGTCATCGATCTGGCCGGCACGATCACGTTCGGCATCGCTGCCGCCGCGACCCGCGACAGACAACCGTCCGTTCGCAGGAAACCGCCTGCGAGGCCGGTGGCCCGCGCGGATGCCGCGGCCGCCGATTTCGAGCAGCGTGCGCTGGCCGAACGGCGGGCGCTCGTCGCGAAGGGCGCGCTGCTGCCGGCCGCGGAGATCTGGGCAGGGCTCGGCATGACACGGCAGGCGCTCAGCAAGGCGGTCGTGTCGGGGCGCATCTTCGCGGTCGACGTGGGGGCGGCGCAGTACTACCCGGCCTTTTATCTGACGGGCGATATCGATCGCAAGACGCTCGGAAAGGTGACGCAATGCCTCGGTGGGTTGCCGGGGTGGAGCAAATGGCAATTCTTCACGACGCCCAAGGCGTCCCTCGGCAATGTCACGCCGCTGAAGGCGCTGTCGCAGGGGAAGCTTGCCGAGGTCGAGCGTGCCGCGGCGGCGTTCGCGGAACGCTAGGAGGCGCGGTTGACGTTGAGGCCGCCGAGCGAACACTTCGCGAATGCGACGCTGGTTACGCGGACGATTCCGCCGGCGGCGCTGGTGCGCGTTTCCCGGTACGAGACGGGCGAGCCGTACTTCGGCAAGTCGGGCGGCAACCGTTTCGACGACCCGCGCAAGCGGCGCCGGTATGGCACCAGCTATTTCGGTTTCGACCTGCACTGTGCGTTCGCCGAGACGGTGCTGCACGACGAAGTCGCCGATCTCGCCGCTGGCGGCTTTCCGCTCGTGACGACGGAGCTCGAGCGCTTCGTGCTGTCGTTTACCGGCTCGCCGCTGACGGTGGCCGTCCTGCACGGCTTGCCGCTGAAAAACCTTGGCGGCGACGGCGCGCTGTCGACCGTCGTACCGTACGGCATCCCGCAGCAATGGTCGCTCGCCGTGCACGGGCATGGCCGCCGGGTCGACGGTTTTCTGTATATGTCACGCCATCTCAACACGTCGGAAGCGCTCGTGCTTTTCGATCGTGCCGAACCGAAGCTCACGCTCGAGCGCGCCGTGCCGTTCCGGCGCCACGTCGACGCGGCCCGCGTGCTGCGGGACTTCAACATACTGCCGCGTTAAGTCACGTCAAGCCGTGTCTCACCGGACGCCGACGAATGGCCCCGCGCGGCTTTCGCCGGAAGGAGGGCTCGCGCGATATCCCGCGGCCCGGGCGCTCATGCCGCCGCGCCGCTCCCCGCAACCCGCGCCTGCCGCTGGTACAGCACCATCGACAGCGCGACGCCCGCGGCGGCGGCCACCGCCGCGAACAGGAACACCTGCGGATAACCGAACGCGCCCGCGACATAGCCGGCGAGGGGGCCCGTGATGCCGAGCGACAGGTCGAGGAACACCGAGTACGCGGACAGCGCCGCGCCGCGGCTCGCGGGCGGCACGAGCGCGACGGCCTCGACGCCGAGTGCCGGGAAGATCAGCGCGAAGCCGAAACCCGTCAGCGCGGCGCCGACGAGCGCGACATGCGGCACCGGCGCGAGCCACAGCAGCACGAGGCCCGAGCATTCGAACGCGAACGACACGATCGCGACGCGGAAGCCGCCGTACGTCTTGATCGTGTTCGCGAACAGCAGGCGCGCACCGATGAACAGCGTGCCGAACACGGTCAGCGACAGCGCGGCGTTCGGCCAGTGGCGCGCCGCGTAGTACAGCGTGACGAAGGTGGCGATCGAGCCGAAGCCGGCCGAGCCGAGCGCGAGGCCGAGGCCGTGCGGCAGCACGCGCGTGAACACGCTCGCATACGACATCCGTTCGCCGTGCACGAGCGGCACGGAATCGATCAGGCGCGCGAGATAGAAGCCGGCCGCGGCGAGCGCGATCACGATCACGCCGATCAGCGCCGGATTCAGCGTATGCGCGATCGCGACGCCGACCGGCGCGCCGAGCGCGAGTGCGCCGTAGGTGGCGATCCCGTTCCACGAGATGACCTTCGCGTTGTGCGTGACGCCGACCCGGCCGATGCCCCACAGGATCGCACCGGTGCCGCACAGGCTCTCGCCGACGCCGAGCACGAGACGGCTCGCGACCAGCAGCACGAGGCTCGCGACCGGCCAGTGGGCCAGCAGCAGCGCGACGAGCAGCAGCACGCCCGACACTCCGCAGCCGACCAGCCCGCGCAGCACCGTCTGCTTCGGCCCGAGCGTATCGGCAAAGCGCCCGGCGAGCGGCCGCGACGCGAGCGTCGCGAAATACTGGACGCTGATCGCGCCGCCCGCGACGATCGCGGAAAAACCGAGGTCGTCATGGACGAAGCCCGGCAGCACCGCGAGCGGCAGGCCGATGGTCAGGTAGCAGATGAACGTGAAGCAGACGACGGACACGATTTGCAGCGTGACCGCGAACCCGCTGCGCGGCGGTGTGGCGGAATCTGTTGACATGGGGTCGGAACGAATGAGCGAAGCGAGCGGAAGACGGCGAAAAAGGGAATCGGGATTTTCCCATGGAACCGGTTTTCACGCAGGTACCATTTAGTTAGTCGCACCCCGTTTTTGACGATGCAGGACGGTGTTGAAGGCGTCGGGAACGGGTGCAGGGCACCGTGCGGAAAGGGCTGCGGGCGTTCCCCGGCGTTCATATCGCGGCAGTTATATGGGCCCCATGCGTGATGGGCTATGGGTTGCGAAATTTGATGGTGTTAGCGTGCAAACTGTCAGAAAAACGTCGGTCGAGCGCACTGCGCAGGCCGCCTTGCCCCCATTTGAAGAATCATCGAGACATGAGTGAGCCGATCCGCTTCTACCATCGTCACGCGATCCGCGAAGTCAGCGGCGCGGACGTCACCCGCACCGTGCTGCAGTACCTGCGCGAGGACGCGCATTGCACCGGCACCAAGGAAGGCTGCGCGGAAGGCGACTGCGGCGCATGCACGGTCGTCGTCGGCGAGCTGACCGACACCGGCGCGGTCGAGTTCAAGGCCGTCAACGCATGCATCCAGTTCCTGCCGACGCTCGACGGCAAGGCGCTGCTGACGGTCGAGGACCTGCGTCAGCCGGACGGCGCGCTGCATCCGGTGCAGCAGGCGATGGTCGACTGCCACGGTTCGCAATGCGGGTTCTGCACGCCGGGCTTCGTGATGTCGATGTGGGCGCTGTACGAGAAGCACGGCCACGAAGGCTGCGGCAGCGCGTGCGCGAAGGCGAAGGACGTGCCGACGCGCACCGAGATCGCCGATGCGCTCACCGGCAACCTGTGCCGCTGCACCGGCTACCGGCCGATCGTCGATGCCGCGGTGCAGATGTTCGACGCACCGGCGCCGTCGGCGCCGGTCGACACGGCCGCGCTGGCCCGCACGCTCGCGTCGCTCAAGCGCGACGACACGTTCGACTACACGACGCACGACGGCGCGCGCTTCGCGGCGCCGCGCACGCTCGACGCGCTGGCCGCGCTGAAGGTCGAGCGGCCCGACGCGCCCATTCTGGCGGGCAGCACCGACATCGGCTTGTGGGTCACGAAGCAGATGCGCCGGCTCGACGACCTGATCTACGTCGGACGGATCGCCGAACTGCAGCGCGTCGTGCACGGCGACGACTGGATCGAGATCGGCGCGGGCGTGACGGTCGAGAACGGGTATGCGGCGCTGGCCGGTACATATCCGGAGTTGACCGAAATGTGGAAGCGCTTCGCGTCGCTGCCGATCCGCAACGCCGGCACGATCGGCGGTAACGTCGCGAACGGCTCGCCGATCGGCGATTCGATGCCGGGCCTGATCGCGCTCGGCGCACGCGTGGTGCTGCGCGGCGGCGACACGGTGCGCGAGCTGCCGCTCGAGGCGCTGTACACGGGCTACCAGCAGAAGGACATGGCGCCGCACGAATTCGTCGTCGGCCTGAAGGTGCCGACCCGCACCGGCGCGCGCGAGAAGCTGCAGTTCCGCACGTACAAGCTGTCGAAGCGGTTCGACTCCGACATCTCGGCCGTGTGCGCGGCGTTTGCGTTCATCGCGGACGGCGACACGATCCGCGAGCCGCGCATCGCGTTCGGCGGGATGGCCGCGACGCCGAAGCGCGCGACGCACACGGAGAGCGTGCTCGACGGCGCGCAATGGCACGAAGCCACCGCGCAGGCCGCGATGCAGGCGCTCGAGCGCGACTACCAGCCGCTGTCCGACATGCGCGCGACGAGCACGTACCGCCTCGATACCGCGAAGAACCTGATGTACCGATTCTGGCTGGAGACGCGCCCGCACGACCCGCTGCCGCCGCAAGCCCTGAATGTGCGTGAAGTGGCCGCCGAAACCGGCACCGACGCGGCGCGCGTCTGAAGACGGAGAACCCCGAACATGAACCAGCAAGCAGAACCGTTCCTGAACACCCTCGATCCGCAAGCCGACGCCGCGCAGGTCCACGTCTCGCGCGCGCACGAATCCGCGCACCTGCACGTCAGCGGACGTGCCACCTACACCGACGACATCCCGATCGTCGCGGGCACGCTGCACGCGGCGCTCGGCCTGTCGGCGAAACCGCACGCGAAGATCGTGTCGATGAACTTCGACGCTGTGCGCGCGACGCCGGGCGTGGTCGCCGTGTTCACGGCCGACGACATCCCGGGCGTCAACGATTGCGGTCCGATCATCCACGACGACCCGGTGCTCGCGAAGGGCATCGTGCAGTTCGTCGGCCAGCCGATGTTCATCGTCGTCGCGACGTCGCATGAAACCGCGCGGCTTGCCGCGCGCCGCGCACAGGTCGACTACGAGGAGTTGCCGGCGATTCTCACCGCGCAGGAAGCGCGCGCGGCCGAAACCTACGTGATCCCGCCGTTGAAGCTCGCGCGCGGCGACGCGGCCGCGCGCCTCGCCGCCGCACCGCATCGCGAGTCGGGCGAAATGCTGCTCGGCGGCCAGGAGCAGTTCTACCTCGAAGGGCAGATCGCGTACGCGGTGCCGAAGGACGACGACGGGATGCACGTGTACTGCTCGACGCAGCACCCGAGCGAGATGCAGCACCTCGTCGCGCACGTGCTCGGCGTCGCGTCGCACAACGTGCTCGTCGAGTGCCGCCGGATGGGCGGCGGGTTCGGCGGCAAGGAATCGCAGTCGGGCCTGTTCGCGTGCTGCGCGGCGCTCGCCGCGTGGAAGCTGCTGTGCCCGGTGAAGCTGCGTCCGGATCGCGACGACGACATGATGATCACCGGCAAGCGCCACGACTTCCATTACCGCTTCGACGTCGGTTACGACGACGACGGCCGCATCGACGGCGTCGCGCTCGACATGACGTCGCGCTGCGGCTTCTCGGCCGACCTGTCGGGCCCGGTGATGACGCGCGCGGTATGCCATTTCGACAACGCGTACTGGCTCGGCGACGTGAACATCGCCGGCTATTGCGGCAAGACCAACACGCAGTCGAACACCGCGTTCCGCGGCTTCGGCGGCCCGCAGGGCGCGTTCGCGATCGAGTACATCCTCGACGACATCGCGCGCTCGCTCGATCGCGATCCGCTCGACGTGCGCTACGCGAACCTGTACGGCAAGACCGAACGCAACGTGACGCCTTACGGACAGACGGTCGAGGACAACGTGCTGCAGGAGCTGCTCGGCGAACTCGAGGCGACGAGCGACTACCGCGCGCGGCGTGCGGGCGTGCGCGAATTCAACGCGCGCAACACGGTGCTGAAGAAGGGCATCGCGCTCACGCCGGTGAAGTTCGGCATCGCGTTCAACGTCACGCACTTCAACCAGGCCGGCGCGCTGGTGCACATCTATACCGACGGCTCGGTGCTCGTGAACCACGGCGGCACGGAGATGGGGCAGGGGCTCAACACGAAGGTCGCGCAGGTCGTCGCGCACGAGCTCGGCATCCGCTTCGGCCGGATCCGCGTGACGGCGACCGACACCAGCAAGGTCGCGAACACGTCCGCGACGGCGGCTTCCACGGGCTCGGACCTGAACGGCAAGGCCGCGCAGGATGCGGCGCGCCAGCTGCGCGAGCGGCTCGCGGTGTTCGCGGCGAAGCAGTTCGGCGACGGCAAGGTCGACGCGGCCGACGTGAAGTTCGGCAACGATTTCGTGTGGGTCGGCGGCAACGGCGTGCCGTTCGGCGACGTGATCGCGAAGGCGTACCTCGCGCGCGTGCAGCTGTGGTCCGACGGTTTCTACGCGACGCCGAAGCTGTACTGGGATCAGTCGAAGCTGCAGGGCCGGCCGTTCTACTACTACTCGTACGGCGCGGCCGTGTCGGAAGTCGTGATCGACACGCTGACGGGGGAGATGCGCACGCTGCGCGTCGATGCGCTGCACGACGTGGGCGCATCGCTGAACCCGGCGCTCGACATCGGCCAGGTCGAAGGCGCGTTCATCCAGGGGATGGGCTGGCTGACGACCGAGGAGCTGTGGTGGAACAAGGGCGGCAAGCTGATGACGCATGCGCCGTCGACGTACAAGATCCCGACGGTGAACGACACGCCGCCCGAGTTCAACGTGCAGCTGTTCAAGAACCGCAACGTCGAGGACAGCATCCACCGTTCGAAGGCCGTCGGCGAGCCGCCGCTGCTGCTGCCGTTCTCGGTGTTCTTCGCGGTGCGCGACGCGGTGGCCGCGGTCGGCGACTACCAGGTGAACCCGCCGCTCGATGCGCCGGCCACCGGTGAGTCGATCCTGCGCGCGGTCAGCGCAGTGCGTGCGGCGCGCGCCGGTCAGGCAGGCTGAGATGAAACGGCTCCCGTGCTCGCTTCGTTCGCTGCTTCCGATGGGGGCGGTCAGCCTCCTTGGGGCGGCCCGACGGAGGCTGACATGAACGGCCCCGCACGCTCGCTTCGCACCGCGCCGCCGGAAGCGTTCGCGCAGGGCACCGGCCAGCGCAACCGCGCGAGCGGCACGCGGGCGCCGATGCACATCGTGCTGTTCGGCGCCGGGCACGTCGGTCACGCGCTCGTCACGCTGCTCGGCGCACTGCCGTGCGTCGTGCAGTGGGTCGACACGCGCGACGAGCTGTTCCCGGACGAATGTCCGCCGAACGTGCAGCCGGAGCCGACCGACACGCCGGAGGCCGTCGTCGACGCGGCGCCGCCCGGCGCATATTTCCTCGTGATGACGCACAACCACGCGCTCGACTTCTCGCTCGCCGCGCAGATCATGCGGCGGCGCGACTATGCGTACTTCGGGATGATCGGCTCGCGCACCAAGCGCGTGAAGTTCGAACGCCGGCTTGCCGCGCGCGGCGTCGATCCAGCGCGGCTCGTCGAGATGGTGTGCCCGATCGGCGTCGCGGGCATCGTCGACAAGGCGCCGGGCGCGATCGCGGTGGCCGTGTGCGCGGAGCTGCTGCAGGCGCGCTCGGGCATGCCGGTGGCCGATGCGAAGGCCGCGGCGGCGGGGCGTGCGCGGGACGACGTGTCCTGCGCGCGGTAGCATGGCGCGGCCAGCGCATGGCCGCGCGTTTTTGCATACACTGCACGACGACGCGCGGCACCGGGCCGCGCCTTACCGTGCACGCACCATGTCCGATCACCAGGTTTATCTCGACACGCTCGATGCGAGCCTCGTCGCCATCGAGCGCTGGTTGTCCGGCGCCGATACCGCGCCCGGGGCGCTCGACGCGCTGCTCGCTTGGTTCTCCGCCGATTTCACGATGATCCTGACCGACGGCCGCGAGGTCGACCACGACGGCACGCGCGCGCTGTTCGCGAAGCTCGCCGGCGCGAAGCCGGGGCTGCGCATCACGCTGTCGGATACCCGCGTGCTCACGGCCGACGCGTCGCATGCGACGCTCACCTATCTCGAAGCGCAGCACGCGGCCTCGGGCGAGCTGCCCGCGCGCCGCGCGACCGCCGTGTTCGAACGTGACGCGGCGGGCGTCGTGCGCTGGACCCATCTGCAGGAAACCTTCTGCACGGCCTGAGTGGCCGCGCCGAGGCTCGACGCTCGCGGCTCAGCGCTTGCGGCCGCGGGCGACCGTCAGCTCGTCGGACACGCTCTGCATCAGCGCGCACAGCCACGCGATGTCGGTCGGCCGGTCGGGTTGCGGATGCGTGAGCAGGTAGCTCTTGATGCGCGGAAACGGCACCGGCGGCGTGACGACGACGAGCGGCAGCAACTGCGCATAATGCGTCGCGAAGCGGCGCGTCGTCGTGAAGATCAGGTCCGATTGCAGCAGCACCTGCGGCACGATCCCGAAGTACGGAAGCGTCGTCACGATGCGCCGCGTGAGGTGCGCGCGGGCAAGGCCGATCTCGATCGCGTTGCGTTTGTCGCCGGTGTACGGCGTCGGCGCGACGTGCGCGGCCGACGCGTACGCTTCGCGCGTGAGCGGCCCGCGCGCGAGCGGGTGCGCATCGCGCATCAGGCACACGATCGTGTCGGAGAACAGGTCCTGGCGTGCGAACTGCGGGTCGGGTTTCGGCCAGTTGCCGATCACGAGATCGAGCGCGCCGGATTCGAGCGCGCCCGCATGATCGAGCGCGGGATTCAGCGAATCGATTTCCAGGTGCGCATGCGGCGCCGCGTCGCGAAAGCGCTCGATCAGCGTCGGCATGAAGAAATCGTTCAGGTAATCGGGCGCGGCGACGCGGAACGTGCGCCGTGCGGACGACGGATCGAAGTCGCCGTGCGGCGTCGCGATGAAATCGACCTCGCGCAGTGCGCGCTGCGCGGCCTCGAGCAGCGACGCGCCGTATTCGGTCGGCACCATGCCGGATTTGCCGCGCACGAGGATCGGGTCGTTCAGCGTCTCGCGCAGCTTGCGCAGCGCGGTGCTGATCGCGGGCTGGGTCTGGTTCAGGCGCAGCGCGGCCTGCGTGACGCTGCGCTCGAGCAGCAGCGTGCGCAGCACACGCACGAGCCAGATATCGAGCGAGGCGGTACGGTCGTCGTCTTCCATCGGTGGGGGTGATTCGGGTGACGCGTAACGTTACCGTAATCGCGCGTTGCCGTGCGTGATACCGGCCATCACGCGCGGCCCTTCGGCAGCGCGCTGATCCGCTTGACCTCGCGCGATTCGAGCCAGTTCGGCGTGCGCGCGCAGTACAGCACCATCGGCAGCGCGTCCTCGCCCCAGAACAGCTGCCGGTTCATCCAGAACGTCGGCACGCCGAACACCCCGAGCGCGATCGCGTCGGCGTTGTTGCGCGCCAGTTGCGCGGCGGTCTCCTCGAATTCGATCAGCTCGTCGCCGTGGCCGACGCCGACCCGCTCGCACAATGCCGCGAACCCTTCCGGCGTCGAGGGGTCGTTGCCGTCGCGCCAGATGAAGCGGAACATTTCCAGCACGGTCGCGATGTCGGCGCGCAGCGCGATCGCGAGGCGCAGCACCTTGTCGGACTCGAACGGGTGAGCGGGCGGCATCTTGAAGCGGATGCCGAGCTGCTCGGCGCGGAACAGCGCGTGACGGTACGTGAACACGCGCTTGGCCGGCACGTCGGCGCTGGGGCGTTGCCCCCAGTGCCGCTGCAGGTCGGGCAGCGACACGGCGACGGGTTCGAACGGCACGTCCGGCCACTTGTCGTGCTGTTCGAGGAGCAGGTAGGAGAACGGCGACACGAAGTCGAAGAACCAGGCGGGCTGGGCGATATCGAGGCCGGTTGTCATGTCGATCTCCAGTGGATGGGGCGTGCGGCGTCTGGCGGCGGCCTCCATGTTACGCGGCGGCGCACGCATGCGGCAATGATCGCGGATCGTCCGGTCAAGCGGAACCGGGAGTCGCCCGAGGGGGCGCGCCGGCCGGCGGCGCGGCGTCGGCACGTGCCTGCGGCGCACCGCCGGCGCCCGGCGGGCCGGCCGGCGTGTCGTGGTCGTGCGCGGTGAGCCGTTCGCGCACGAAGCCGATGTGCTCGCGCAGCACGTAGAACTGGCCCGCATAGGCGAGCGGCATCTTCATCCGGTTCACGGCTTCCTCGATGTCGTCGAGTTCGTCGAGCAACTGCACGCGCTCCTCGGCCGTGTGCTCGCCGAGCGCGCGGCGCTCGAGTGCGATCAGCGCGCCGTACCAGCGGTAGATGCGCGAGCGCACGCGCCAGCCGTACAGCGACGGCACGAGCCGCAGCCCGGGGATCAGCACGACGATCAGCGGCACGACCACGACGAGCAGCCGGTCGACGAGGCTCGCGACCCAGAACGGCAGCCGCCGGTACAGGAAGGACTTGCCGGATTTGTAGTAGCGCGCGGCGTCGTCGGACAGCGGGAAGCCGCGCGTGACGGACGACGGGAATTCGCCCGCGTGCTGCAGGATCGTCGCGTGGCCGTGCACCTCGCGCGCGGCCTCGATCAGCAGGTCGGACAGCGCGGGGTGCAGCGAGTCGCGTGCGACCAGCTCGATGGTCGGCGCGACCGTGTGGATGTCGGCGGGCGGCAGGTTGCGGCCGAGATCGTAGACGCCCATCGGCAGCGTGATCGCGGTCAGGTACGGGAAGCGCCGCGCATACGCCTCGGCCTGCGTGAACGAATACACGTGCACGCCCGGTGCGCGGAACAGCTTCGCCATCACCGGGATCTGTGTCGAGTCGCCGGACAGGAATGCCGCGTCGATCTTGCCGTCGAGCAGCGCGGTGGCCGCATCCTCGCCGGCGGTCGGCAGCAGCTCGGTCGACCCGCCCGGCACGATGCCGTTCATCTTCAGCAGCGCGAGGCTCAGTTCGCGCGCGCCGCTGCCTTCCGCGCCGAGCGCGAGCCGCTTGCCCTTGAAGTCGGACAGGCGCGCGACGACCGGGCCGCGGTACATGATCGCGAGCGGCACGTAGCCGATGCTGCCCAGCGACACGAGGTGCTCGTCGCGCTCTTTCGGGCCGATGCCGCTCTGCACGAAGCCGACGTCGACCGGCGCGTTCGGGTTCGACAGCCGCGCGAGGTTCTGGGCGGACCCTTCGGACGACTGGACGTCGAGCGTGACGCCGTTCTTCGCGAGGATCGTCTTGTATTTCTGCGCGGCGTTCCAGTACGTGCTGCCGGGCGGCCCGGACGAGATCACGAGCGTAGACGGCGGGGCCGGCTGGATCAGCTTGACCGCGAGCCAGACGGCCGTGGCGGCGAGCAGCACGGTGGGGCCGATCGACAGCGCGAGGTCGCGCCACGACACCGCGACGAAGCGGGCGAGGATGCGGCGAGGCGGGCGGGGGCGGGCTGGCTTCATT
>NZ_LDUL01000112.1:0-33260 GCF_001043615.1 Burkholderia sp. LK4 | reverse complement strand
CGCCCCCACCGCCGCCACGCATCGACGGCTCGTGCGGCACGGTCAGGCCGACCGACTGCGCGAGTTCCTGCACGGCTTCCGGGAACGTGAGACCCGCGTGTTCCATCAGGAAGCCGATCGCCGTGCCGTGCGCGCCGCAGCCGAAGCAGTGATAGAACTGCTTGGTCGGGCTGACCGTAAACGACGGGCTTTTCTCGTTATGGAACGGGCACAGCCCCATGAAGTTGGCGCCGCCCTTCTTGAGCTGCACGTACCGGCCCACCACGTCGACGATATCGACGCGGTTCAGCAAATCCTGCAGGAACGAATGCGGAATCACCGTGGGATCGAGCGAAAAAAGACAATACGACACCCCGGCGCACGCACCGCGCGCGCCGGGGAGACAGGTGTTACTTCGAAAGCGCGGCCTTGACCAGTGCGGAAATGGCCGTCATGTCGGCACGGCCGGCGAGCTTGCCCTTCAGGACGCCCATCACCTTGCCCATGTCCTGCGGGCCCGCCGCGCCCGTCTGCGCGACCGCGGCCTGGACTTCGGCGGCCACCTCGGCCTCCGACAGCTGCTCGGGCATGTAGCCGCTCAGCACGACCAGTTCCGCCTGCTCCTTCGCGACGAGGTCGTCACGGCCGGCGGCCTGGAACTGGCTGATCGAATCCTTGCGCTGCTTGATCATCTTGTCGATCACGGCCGTGATGCCCGCGTCGTCGAGGGTGATCTGATCGTCGACTTCGCGCTGCTTGATCGCGGCCATCAGCAGGCGAATCGTTGCCAGGCGCTCGCTTTCCTTCGCGCGCATCGCGGCCTTCATGTCTTCGCTGATCTGCTCTTTCAAACTCATCTTTCACCCGGGAAGGAAACGTGAATCCGACGCCCGCCATACGGGCGTCAACACAAAAACCCGCTTGGGACTGTGTCTCAAGCGGGTTGCTCGAATCCGGCATCGGCGGCTCGCCTGATCGGTCGCACGATCATGCTCGATCTTCCGCGATCGCCCGATCGCGCGGAGTCGCCGGTGCGCCGCTCAGCGAACCGCGCGGCGCCCAATCGTTCAGTACAGCTTCTTCGGCAGCGTCTGGCTGCGGATACGCTTGTAATGACGCTTCACCGCTGCCGCCTTCTTGCGCTTGCGCTCCGCGGTCGGCTTCTCGTAAAACTCGCGCGCGCGAAGTTCGGTCAACAACCCGTTCTTCTCGATCGTGCGCTTGAAGCGACGCATTGCAACTTCGAACGGCTCGTTCTCTTTAACGCGAATGATCGTCATGATCCGACACGAATAAAGGTTTGCAGGGAAAGACTACCGAGTATAGCAGAGCGATTGCCCAAAGGCACGGGGCCTGGTCCCGCCAAAACGGCGTCGGCCCGGCATGTCAGGCGCCACGCGAATACTCCGCGGCAGCCTGCCCGGCCGCCGTGCCGGACGCCCACGCCCACTGGAAGTTGTAGCCGCCGAGCCAGCCCGTCACGTCCACCGCCTCGCCGACGAAGAACAGCCCCGGCACACGCGCGCTCATCATCGTCGCCGACGACAGTTCGCGCGTATCGACCCCGCCCTTCGTCACTTCGGCTTTCTTGTAGCCCTCGGTGCCGTTCGGCGTCAGCGTCCAGCCGGACAGCGCGTCGCCGATCTGGCGCAGCGTCTTGTCGGGCAGGTCCGCGAGCCGCGCGTCGGCCGCGACGCGATGGGTGTCGAGCCACGCATGCGCGAGGCGCGACGGCACCCAGTCCGCGAGCAGCGAACCGATCTGGCGCTTCGACGTGCGCTTCGCGTCGAGCAGGTCGGCCACCGTATCGCGTTGCGGCAACAGGTCGACGCGGATCGGGTCGCCCGGCTGCCAGTAACTCGAAATCTGCAGGATCCCTGGCCCGGACAGGCCGCGATGGGTCAGCAACAGGTCCTCGACGAATTCTCCGCCGCGCTTCCTGTCGCCGGTCGAAACGCGCACTTCGAGCGATACACCGGACAACTCCGCGAACGGCTCCCAGTCCTGCTGCGCGAACGTCAGCGGCACGAGCGCGGGCCGCGTGTCGATCAGCTTGTGGCCGAACTGCTTGGCGAGCCGGTAACCGAAGTCGGTCGCGCCGATTTTCGGAATCGACAGGCCGCCGGTCGCGATGATCAGTGCGCGCGCGCCGATCGTCCCCGCCTGCTGCGTGTCGAGCGCGAAGCCGTCGGCCGGCGCGTGGCGCACCGCGTCGACGACGACGGGCCTGCGCCACGCGATGCCGCCCGCGTCGCACTCGTGCTTCAGCACGTCGATGATCGCGTCGCTGCCGTGGTCGCAAAAGAGCTGGCCCTTGTGCTTTTCGTGCCAGGTCACATGATGGCGCTTGAGCAGCCCGAGGAAGTCGCGCGGCGTATAGCGCGCCAGCGCCGAGCGCGCGAAATGCGGATTCGCCGACAGATAGTTGTCGGGGCCCGCGTAAAGATTCGTGAAGTTGCAGCGGCCGCCGCCCGAGATGCGGATCTTCTCGGCGAGCCGCGGCGCGTGGTCGATCAGCACGACGCGGCGGCCGAGCTGCCCGGCAACCGCGGCGCTCATCATCCCGGCGGCGCCCGCGCCGATCACGGCGATGTCATAGGTTTCCATGGCGCGGATTGTACCCGCCCGGCCTCCGGCCCGGGGCTGCCTGCGGCGGCGACCTGCCCCCGCCTGCTATAATTTCCGGTTACGTTGACCTTCCTGCGGCGCGCTCGATACGGCGCGCCCTGCCCGCACCCATGCTCGTTCTCGGCATCGAAAGCTCCTGTGACGAAACCGGCCTCGCGCTCTACGACACGCAGCGCGGCCTGCTCGCGCACGCGCTCCATTCGCAGATCGCGATGCACCGCGAGTACGGCGGCGTCGTGCCCGAGCTCGCGTCGCGCGACCACATCCGCCGCGCGCTGCCGCTGCTCGAGGAAGTGATGGCGCAAAGCGGCACGCGTCGCGACGACATCGACGCGATCGCATTCACCCAGGGCCCCGGCCTCGCCGGCGCGCTGCTGGTCGGCGCGAGCATCGCGAATGCGCTCGCGCTTGCCTGGAACAAGCCGACCGTCGGCATCCATCACCTCGAAGGCCACCTGCTGTCGCCGCTGCTCGTCGACGAGCCGCCGCCGTTCCCGTTCGTCGCCCTGCTGGTGTCCGGCGGCCACACGCAACTGATGCGCGTGACCGACGTCGGCGTGTACGAGACGCTCGGCGAAACGCTCGACGACGCGGCCGGCGAAGCATTCGACAAGACGGCCAAGCTGATCGGCCTCGGCTACCCGGGCGGCCCGGAAGTCTCGAAGCTCGCCGAAACCGGCACGCCGGGTGCGGTCGTGCTGCCGCGCCCGATGCTGCATTCGGGCGATCTCGACTTCAGCTTCAGCGGCCTGAAGACGGCCGTGCTCACGCAGATGAAGAAGTTCGAAGCGGCGAAGCTGGAGGGCGTTGCGCTCGAACGCGCAAAGGCCGACCTCGCGCGCGGCTTCGTCGACGCGGCCGTCGACGTGCTCGTCGCGAAGTCGCTCGCCGCGCTGAAGAAAACGAAGCTCAAGCGCCTCGTGGTCGCGGGCGGTGTCGGCGCGAACCGCCAGTTGCGCGCCGCGCTGTCGGCCGCCGCGACCAAGCGCGGTTTCGACGTGCACTACCCCGACCTCGCGCTCTGCACCGACAACGGCGCGATGATCGCGCTCGCGGGCGCATTGCGGCTCGGCCGCTGGCCCGAGCAGGCGAATGCGGACTACGCCTTCACGGTGAAGCCGCGCTGGGATCTCGCGTCGCTCGCACGCTGAGCGACGCCCCGCGACACAACGCCACACCGACAAACGAAAAGGCCGCTCATACGAGCGGCCTTTTTCATCGGCGCGGCAAAACGACGCAGCGTTATGCAGCCTGCCGCTTGTCGCGCTCGATCAATGCATACGCGCTGTGATTGTGGATCGACTCGAAGTTCTCGGCTTCGAGCACATACGCGACCACGCGCTCGTCCGCGTCGAGACGCTGCGCGACGTCGCGCACGAGATCCTCGACGAACTTCGGGTTCTCGTATGCGCGCTCGGTGACGAACTTCTCGTCCGGACGCTTCAACAGGCCCCACAGCTCGCACGACGCCTCTTCCTCCGCGATGCGGATCAGTGCCTCGACCGGCAGGTCGGCCGCGAGCTCCGCGTCGATCGTCACGTGCGAGCGCTGGTTGTGCGCGCCGTATTGCGAGATCTTCTTCGAGCACGGGCACAGGCTAGTCACCGGCACGAGCACCTTGAGGAACAGGCGCGTGTCGCCGTTGCGGCTTTCGCCCGCGAGCGTCACTTCATAGTCGAGCAGGCTCTGCACACCCGACACCGGCGCCGTCTTGTTCACGAAGTACGGGAACGTGACCTCGATGCGGCCCGCCTCGGCTTCCAGCTTCTCGAGCATCGACGCGAGCATCGCGCGAAAACGCTCGACCGTCAGCGGTGCGCGATTCTCTTCGAGCAGCGCGACGAAGCGCGACATGTGCGTACCCTTCTGGTCGGCCGGCAGGCGGACGTCGAGATTCCAGACGCCGACGGTCGGCTGTACGTCGCCGCCTTCGGTACACACCGTCAACGGATGCCGGACCGCCTTCACGCCCACGCGCTGAATCGGAATCTGGCGGGTATCCACCGTGCTCTGCACGTCGGGCATCACGAAGGCGGGATTCATCTGGTTCATCTTGTTCAATCCTTGTAAGCCGCGCGTTCGATGACGCGCACGCCGCGTCATGCGGCAGCCGGAAAAGCAACATGGGCCCGCAGGCCCATGTTTTCCGCATCAATGAAGACCGGTCGCGCCAGTCGCACCGGCACCGCCCGCGGGCGGCGCCAGCTTATGCGACGCGCTTCGCCTGACCGGCGACATCGGCCGCCGGATTCAGAAAGCGTTCGCGAATCGATTTCGCGATACCCGCGCCGTCGAGGCCGCATTGCGACAGCAGCTTCGCGGGGTCGCCGTGATCGATGAACAGGTCAGGGAGGCCCAATTGTAGTACGGGTCGGATAACCCCACTCTCCATCAGGGCTTCCACGCAGGCCGAGCCCGCGCCGCCCATCACGCAGCCTTCCTCGACCGTGACGAGGTAGTCGTGCGTCTCGGCGAGTTCACGCACGAGCGCAGCGTCGACCGGCTTCACGAAGCGCATGTTCGCGACGGTTGCATCGAGTTCCTCGGCAGCGGCAAGCGACGGTGCGACCATCGTGCCGAACGCGAGGATCGCGACGCGCTTGCCTTCAGGCTGCGACGTGTGGCGACGCACCTCACCCTTGCCGAGCGGGATCTCGGTGAACTCCTTCACCGTCGCCACGCCCGTACCCGCGCCGCGCGGATAACGCACCGCGGTCGGGTTCGGCTGTTGCAGCGCCGTGTGCAGCATCTGGCGGCATTCGTTCTCGTCGGATGCGGCCATGATCGTCATGTTCGGAATGCAGCGCATGAACGCGAGATCGTACGCGCCCGCATGCGTCGCGCCGTCCGCGCCGACGAGGCCCGCGCGGTCGATCGCGAACACGACCGGCAGGTTCTGCAGCGCGACGTCGTGGATCAGCTGATCGTACGCACGTTGCAGGAACGTCGAGTAGATCGCGACGACCGGCTTGAGCCCTTCGGTCGCGAGGCCGCCGGCGAACGTCACCGCGTGCTGCTCGGCGATGCCGACGTCGTAGTAGCGATCCTTGAAGCGCTTCTCGAACTCGACCATGCCCGAGCCTTCGCGCATCGCGGGCGTGATGCCGACGACGCGCGTGTCGCGCTCGGCTTCATCGCACAGCCACTCGCCGAACACCTGCGTGTACGTCTTCTTCGCGGGCGTGGCGGACGGCTTGATGCCTTCGGCCGGATTGAACTTGCCCGGGCCGTGGTAGAGCACGGGATCGGCTTCGGCGAGCTTGTAGCCCTGGCCTTTCTTCGTCACCACGTGCAGGAACTGCGGGCCGCGCAATTCGCGGATGTTCTGCAGCGTCGGGATCAGCGAATCGAGATCGTGACCGTCGATCGGGCCGATGTAGTTGAAGCCGAACTCTTCGAACAGCGTGGCCGGCACGACCATGCCCTTCGCGTGCTCCTCGAGCTTGCGTGCGAGTTCGAGCACCGGCGGCGCAACGCTCAGCACGCGCTCGACGCCCGCGCGCGCAGCCGCGTAGAAGCGGCCCGACATCAGGCGTGCGAGATGGCGATTCAGCGCACCGACCGGCGGCGAGATCGACATGTCGTTGTCGTTGAGGATCACGAGCACTTTCGCGTCTTCCGACACGCCCGCGTTGTTCATCGCCTCGAACGCCATGCCGGCGGTCATCGCGCCGTCGCCGATCACGGCGATCGAGAAGCGGTCGTCGCCGTTCAGCTGGCTGCCGATCGCCATGCCGAGCGCGGCCGAGATCGACGTGCTCGAGTGCGCGGTGCCGAACGTGTCGTATTCCGACTCCGAACGGCGCGGGAAACCCGAGATGCCGTCCTGCTGACGCAGCGAATGCATCTGGTCGCGACGCCCCGTCAGGATCTTGTGCGGGTAGGTCTGGTGCCCCACGTCCCAGACGATGCGATCGTTCGGCGTGTTGAACACGTAGTGCAACGCGATCGTCAGCTCGACCGTCCCGAGGTTGGACGACAGATGGCCGCCCGTCTTCGACACACTGTCGAGCACGAACGCGCGCAGTTCATCCGCGAGCGGTTGAAGTTGGCGACGATCGAGGCGGCGCAAGTCCGCCGGGTCGTCGATGGTTTTCAGCAAGTCGTACATCGTCGTTCCATTGTAGGAAATCAAACGCGCCCGCATTCTGTTGCACGCACCGTAGCATGTGCGCGGCGGCGGGCTTTCGCGTCAGCTGACCCGGTTCACTACCAGGTCGGCAAGTTCGGCGAGACGCTGAGCGCGTGCGCCGAACGGTTTCAGCGCGTCGTGCGCTTCGGCGCGCAGCTGTGCTGCGAGCTCGCGCGACGCCTCGAGGCCGAGGATCGATACATAGGTCGGCTTGTCGTTCGCCGCATCCTTGCCGGCCGTCTTGCCGAGCGTCGCCGAATCGGTCGTGACGTCGAGAATGTCGTCGACGACCTGGAAGGCCAGACCCACGGCCCCTGCGTACACATCGAGCGCCGCCATCGTTTCCGCCGACGGCGTCTCGCCAGCCAGCGCGCCCATCCGCACGGCCGCGCGCAGCAGTGCGCCCGTCTTCATCCGGTGCATCGTCTCGAGCTGCTCGCGCGTCAGCTTGAGGCCGACGCTCGCCAGGTCGATCGCCTGCCCGCCGGCCATGCCGATCGAGCCGCTCGCCAGCGCCAGCTCGCGCACGAGCGCGGCCTGCTGCACCGGCGACAGCGCAGCGGCGTCGGTCAGCGCGACGAACGCCTGCGACTGCAGCGCGTCGCCGACCAGCAGTGCCGTCGGCTCGTCGTACTGCACGTGCACGGTCGGCTTGCCTCGACGCAGTGCGTCGTCGTCCATGCACGGCATGTCGTCGTGCACGAGCGAGTAGACATGGATCATCTCCAGTGCCGCCGCCGCCGCATTGCGCGCCGCTTCCGTCGCGCCGGTCAGTTCGCCTGCTGCATGGCACAGCAGCGGGCGAACGCGTTTGCCGCCGCCGAGGACCGCGTAGCGCATCGCCTCGTGGAGTTTCACCGGCACCGCGGTTTCAGCGGGCAAATAGTGGCCGAGTGCGTCCTCGACACGGTCAAGCACGGACCGCATCCATTGTTCGAATGTCATAGATCGTCGTCTTCGCCGTCCGTGGCGGCCGTTCCGGACGAAAGCGGCTTCAGCGTCGCGCCGTCAAGCACGCGAACCTGCTGTTCCACCTTCTCGAGCTGCTGTTGGCAAAACGCAACGAGGGTCGCACCGCGGCGATATGCCGTCAGTGAATCCTCGAGGCTCAACGCGCCGCCTTCCATCCGGGCAACCAGCGTCTCGAGCTCCGCGAGCGCCATCTCATAATTGTCCGGCAACGGTTCGGTGCCATTGCCGGGCGGCGTGGCGCCTGGGGATGCGGTTTTCGCCATGGACGAGGGTGTCAAATTTCAAAACAAGTCGGACATTCTACGGCAAAAGAGAATTTTCCGACCTGCCGTCTTGGGCACCCGCTACATATTCCGGCCCCACCTTCGACGCACATTGTGCGCCTTCCGATTGCCGCCCGACAAAAAATTGACACAAATCAGGCACTTAATCCTAGCCTTGCGAGGCGAACCGGGTATAATTCCCCGTTTCCCTAAATCGATTTTTCGATGGTTGGGTTGTTCACTGCTTTCACGCTAACACCGGGAGTGGGAATGTCCAATCTGAGCGATGCGCTTCAGTTGAAGTCGGCCCACAGCCAGCTTCCAGTCACTGCATACTTCGATGAGGCGCTACTCGAGCGCGAGATCGAAACCCTCTTCAAGAAAGGACCTCGTTACGTCGGGCACGAGTTGATGGTGCCCGAGGCGGGGGATTATTTTGCGCTGCCGTCCGAGAAGGAAGGTCGCGTGCTGGTCCGCAACCCCGCGAACCAGATCGAACTGCTGTCGAACGTCTGCCGCCACCGGCAGGCGATCATGCTCAACGGGCGCGGCCACACGCAGAACATCGTGTGCCCGCTGCACCGCTGGACGTATGACCTGGAAGGCCAGTTGCTCGGCGCGCCGCACTTCCCCGACAAGCCGTGCCTGAACCTCGGCAAGAGCCCGCTGCAGAACTGGCAGGGGCTGCTGTTCGAAGCCGAAGGCCGGAATGTCGCGCGCGATCTCGCCGATCTCGGCACGAAGCATCACTTCGATTTCTCCGAGTACCACTTCGATCACGTCGAAGTGCACGAGTGCGATTACAACTGGAAGACGTTCATCGAGGTCTATCTCGAGGATTACCATGTCGTCCCGTTCCACCCGGGCCTCGGCAGCTTCGTGTCGTGCGACGATCTCAAGTGGGAGTTCGGCGACTGGTACAGCGTGCAGACGGTCGGCGTGCACAACGCACTCGCTAAACCGGGCAGCGCGACTTACCAGAAATGGCACGAGCAGGTGCTCAAGTTCCGCAACGGCGTGCCGCCGGAGTTCGGCGCGATCTGGATGGTCTACTACCCGGGCCTGATGATCGAGTGGTATCCGCACGTGCTCGTCGTGTCGTGGCTGATCCCGCAAGGCCCGCAAAAGACGACCAACATCGTCGAGTTCTATTACCCCGAGGAAATCGCGCTGTTCGAACGCGAATTCGTCGAGGCGGAACGCGCCGCCTATATGGAAACGGCCGTCGAGGACGACGAGATCGCGATGCGGATGGACGCAGGCCGCCGTGCGCTGATGGCACGCGGCGAGTCGCAGGTCGGCCCGTACCAGAGCCCGATGGAAGACGGCATGCAGCACTTCCACGAGTTCCTGCGCCGCCACCTCGGCGACATCTGACAGCCGGTGCGGCGCATTGACGCCGCACGGCATCCGGCAGACGAAAAGACGGGCTTCGGCCCGTCTTTTTTTGTTTAGACTTGGAATGTCAGGCCATTCGCACTCCAGGGAGCCGTCATGCCACACACCCACTACACCACGCTCATTTCCGCCGCCAATCTCGCCGAGCGCCTGGCGGCGGCGCCCGGCAGCGTCGTACTGTTCGATTGCCGCTTCGATCTCGCCGATCCCGCCGCCGGCGAAGCCGCGTATGCGGCCGGCCATATCCCCGGCGCACAGTATCTTCATCTCGACCGCGACCTGTCGGGCCGCAAGACGGGCACCAACGGCCGCCATCCGCTGCCGACCCGCGACGCACTCGCCACGCTGCTCGCGAGCCGAGGCCTCAAGCAGGGCCAGCAAGTCGTCGCGTATGACGCGCAGGGCGGCGCCTATGCGGCGCGCCTGTGGTGGCTGCTGCGCTGGCTCGGCCACGATTCGGTCGCCGTGCTCGACGGCGGCCTGCAGGCCTGGGAAGCAGCCGGCCAGCCTCTGGCGACCGACGTGCCGCACCCGGCCGCCGGCGATTTCCGCGCGGCGGCGCCGCTCGAATCGACGGTCGACGCGGCAGCCGTGCTCGCCAACGTGAGCACACCCACGCGCGTCGTGATCGATGCGCGCGCACCCGACCGCTACCGCGGCGAAAACGAAACGATCGATCGTGTGGGCGGCCACATCCCCGGTGCGCGCAACCGCTTCTTCAAGGACAACCTCGCCGCGGACGGCCGCTTCAAGACCGGCCATGAACTGCGCGAAGCGTTTTCCGCGGTGCTGGCGGGCACCGAACCGAACCGCGTGATCCTGCAATGCGGCTCCGGCGTCACCGCCTGCCACAATGCGCTTGCACTGGAGGTGGCGGGCCTGCACGGCGCGTCGCTGTATCCGGGCTCGTGGAGCGAATGGAGCGCCGATCCGTCGCGACCGATCGCAACCGGCCCGACACCGTAAGCACGGCCACAACGCAGCGGCGGCATGTGCCGCCGCTTGCCGTTTACATCACGCCGTACTTGTGGAACCACGCGATCGCGCGCTTCCAGCTCTCCTCCGCATCGGCCTTCACATAACTCGGCCGGTAATCGGCAAAGAACGCGTGGCCGGCATCCGGATACACGA
Organism: Burkholderia sp. LK4; assembly: GCF_001043615.1. Lineage (NCBI taxonomy): Bacteria > Pseudomonadati > Pseudomonadota > Betaproteobacteria > Burkholderiales > Burkholderiaceae > Burkholderia > Burkholderia sp. LK4. Next base: position 22,757 of record NZ_LDUL01000112.1, on the reverse strand, counting down.
CGATCTCCGATTCGCGCGCGAGCTTCGAATCGCTCGCCTGGATCGCCTTGCGCATGTCGGCGAGCGATGCCTGCGTGATGTTCGCGTCCTTCTCGCCATACAGCCCGAGCACGGGCACCTTCAGCAACGATGCATGATCGACCGGGTTGAACGGCGTCATCTCGTCGGTCTTGCCTTCGACGAACCCGTACCATGCAACGGCCGCACGCACGTGCGGGTTGTGCTCGGCATACAGCCAGCTCTGACGGCCGCCCCAGCAGAACCCGACCACGCCGAGACGCGACAGGTCGCCACCGTTCTTGCCGGCCCACGCGACAGTCGCATCGAGATCCTCGGTCACCTGCCGGTCCGGTACCTTGCTGATGATGTGCTCGGACAGATCCTTGATCGTCGGATACTTCGCCGCATTGCCCTGCCGTACGAACAGGTCGGGCGCGATGGCGAGATAACCGAGCTTCGCGAAGCGGCGGCAGACGTCGGCGATGTGCGCGTGCACGCCGAAGATCTCGTGAATCACGATGACGACCGGCAGGTTCGTCTTGTCCTTCGGCTGCGCGCGATACGCGGGCACGCTCGCGTCTCCCGAGCGGATCTCGACGGTGTCGACGTCCAGCCCTTCGCTGTCGGTCGTGACCGTTTGCGCCGACACGGGCAGCACCGCCGCTGCGAAGGCACCGCCCAGCGCGGCCTGCATGAACTTGCGGCGCGAGAACGGAACGTGGGGAACCAGGCTGTCGACTTCGGGTTTCAACATGAATGCACTCCTCGATTGGGCGCCGCCGTCACGATCGCGGATACGGCATGACGTGGCATCGCGCCGGCATGCGGCGCGGATGTCGCGGCGGTTGGCACCCCGCCGCAAACGGAAACCCGGACAAGATGCCCAATAATCCGTTGTCACGTCAACTGTCGGATATGTAAGACTCGATTACGGCGCGTTGCTTCGACACGTCGATCGCCGCGCAAAAACCGCAGGCGCCCCATCGAATCGCGATGCAACAAGCCGCATGTCGATCGCCGTCGCGCGATCGGATGGTGGCGAATTGAAACGGAAAACACGCGGTCGATGTTGCCCGCCACATGCCGGCACGGCAGCACGCAAAAAAGACGGGCAGGGACGACGCACGACGTGCGCTCCCCGCCCGCTTCCCCCGCGAACGCGCGCTCAGTGCAACTTGACGCGCGGCAGCGTCGTGCGCCGCAGCCAGTGCGCAACCGTGTCGAGCATCATGCGCGGATAGCCGTGCAGCGCGGCGATGTGCATCCGGTACAACGACATGTACATGAAGCGCGCGAACAGCCCTTCGATCAGCATGTTGCCGCCGATCAGCCCGCCCATCAGGTTGCCGACCGCGCTGAAGTGGCCGAGCGACACGAGCGAGCCGAGGTCGCGATAGGTGAATTCGGGCAGCGGGCGCCCGTCGAGCCGACAGCCGATTGCCTTCAGCAGGAAGCTCGCCTGCTGATGCGCAGCCTGCGCGCGCGGCGGCACGTTGCGCTCGTTGCCGGGCCATGCGCATGCAGCACAATCGCCCAGCGCGAACACGTTGTCGTCGGTAAAGGTCTGCAGCGTGCGGCGCACGTCAAGCTGGCCGAGCTTGTTGACCTGGAGGCCATCGAGATTGGCGAGCACGGACGGCGCCTTGATGCCCGCGGCCCAGACCGTCAGATCGGCGCGCACCGTCTTGCCGCTCGCCGTATGAACGGCGCCGGGCGCCACCTCGGTCACGCGCTCGGCAAGCATCAGCCGCACGCCGATCTTTTCGAGCAGTTCGGCCGTCGCCGACGACACGCGCTCCGGCAATGCCGGGAGAATTCGCGGCCCCGATTCGATCAGCACGATGCCGACGTCGTGCCGCGGGTCGAGCTTGTGCAGCCCGTAGGCCGACAACACCTGCGCGGTGTTGCGCAACTCGGCGGACAACTCGACGCCCGTCGCGCCGCCACCGACGATCACGACCTGGATGCGCGGCTCGGCCGCCTCGCCAGGCGCGGTCGGCGCCGGCGCCTGATGTTCCGCACGCATGCACGCGGCGATCAGCCGCTTGCGGAAACGCTCCGCCTCGCCGACCGTATCGAGCGCTATCGCGTTTTCCGATGCGCCCTGCACGCCGAAGAAGTGGGTCGTGCTGCCGATCGCGATCACGAGCGTGTCGTATTCCAGCTCGCGCGCCGGCAGCAGTTCCTCGCCGTCGCTGTCGTTGATGGGTGACAGCGTCAAGCGTTTCGCCGCGCGGTCGAGCCCGGTCAGCTCGCCCTGCTGGAATTCGAAGCCATGCCAGCGCGCCTGCGCCGCATATTCGAGCTCCTGCGTGAACGGATCCATGCTGCCGGCCGCGACCTCATGCAGCAGCGGTTTCCAGATGTGGGTCGGATTGCGGTCGACGAGCGTGACAAGCGCACGCGCGGGACGATTGCCGCGCGCGCCGTAACGGTCGCCGAGCCGCGTCGCCAGTTCCAGGCCGCCCGCGCCTCCGCCTACGATGATGATCCGATGCATCTGTTCCCCCTTTGCGATTCGACACTGCTGCCGCCGGACAGCGCGAACGCGATGCATTCGCGCCACCCGTTGGATTAACCGGTTCGGACATCATCGATGTGCAGTTCGAAGCACTTCGATGCAACCGCCCCGGGAACGCGGGGTGCGCAAGCCCCCGTGTCCATGACATGCATTGTCCGGGAGCTTGCGCGTTGACCACAAGCAAACCATCTCGATATTCAGCATCCCTGCAACAATATGCCGCAGGAATCGGGAACCGCGTGGCGGTGCGTCAGTGTGCCTCTTCCCAGTTCGCGCCGGCCCCCACTTCGGCGACGAGCGGCACCTTGAGCTTCGCGACGCCGCACATCATTTCCGGGAGTTTCTCGCGCACCAGCGACAGTTCCTCGTCGGGCACCTCGAGCACCAGTTCATCGTGCACCTGCATGATCATCCGCGACGCGAGCTTGTCGCGCGTGAGCCAGTCGTCCACCGCGATCATCGACAGCTTGATCAGGTCGGCCGCCGTGCCCTGCATCGGCGCGTTGATTGCCGCGCGCTCGGCTGCCTGGCGGCGCGGGCCGTTGCCGCCGTTGATCTCGGGCAGCCACAGGCGGCGACCGAAAACGGTTTCGACGTAGCCCTTCTCCTTCGCCGCCGAGCGCGTGTCTTCCATGTACTGCGCGACGCCCGGGTAGCGGGCGAAATAGCGGTCAATATAGAGCTTCGCCGCATCGCGCGTAATGCCGAGGTTCGACGCGAGGCCGAACGCGCTCATCCCGTAGATGAGCCCGAAGTTGATCACCTTCGCGATCCGGCGCTGGTCGGAATTGACCTCCAGCGGCGTCACGCCGAACACCTCGGCGGCCGTCGCGCGGTGAATGTCCTCGCCCTGCGAGAACGCGCGCAGCAGCGAAGCGTCGCCCGAGATATGCGCCATGATCCGCAGTTCGATCTGCGAATAATCGGCCGACACGATCCGGTGGCCCGGCGACGCGATGAACGCCTCGCGGATCCGCCGGCCCTCGGCCGTGCGCACCGGAATGTTCTGAAGATTGGGGTCGTTCGACGCGAGACGGCCCGTGACCGCGACGGCCTGCGCGTAGTTCGTATGCACGCGGCCCGTCGAAGGATTCACCATGCGCGGCAGCTTGTCGGTATAGGTCGACTTCAGCTTCGACAGCCCGCGATGCTCGAGCAGCAGCTTCGGCAGCGGGTAGTCCTCGGCCAGTTTCTGCAGCACTTCCTCGTCGGTCGACGGCGCGCCGCTCGGCGTCTTTTTCACGACCGGCAGCTGCAGCTTCTCGAAGAAGATCTGCCCGATCTGCTTCGGCGAGCCGAGATTGAATTCGCCGCCGGCCAGTTCGTACGCCTGCGCTTCGAGCTCGATCAGGCGCGTCGCGATTTCGGTGCTCTGCGCCTGCAGGCGCGCATCGTCGATCAGCACGCCCGTGCGTTCCATCTTGCGCAGCACGAGCGACACGGGCATTTCGATCTCGCGATACACGCGCTCGAGGCCCGGTTCGCGTGCAACCTGCGGATACAGCACGTGATGCAGCTGCAGCGTGATGTCCGCATCTTCGGCCGCGTATGCGGCGGCCTCCGCAAGCGCCACTTCGTCGAAACCGATCTGCTTCGCGCCCTTGCCGGCCACGTCTTCGTACTTGATCGTCTTGACGCCCAGATGGCGCAGCGCGAGGCTGTCCATGTCGTGCGTGCGGTGCGATTCGACGACGTACGATTCGAGCAGCGTGTCGTGCTCGATGCCGTTCAGTTCGATGTCGTAGTTCGCGAGCACCTGCGCGTCGTATTTCAGGTGCTGGCCGACCTTCTTGCGATCGGCCGATTCGAGCCACGGCTTCAGGCGCGCAAGCACCTCGTCGATCGGCAGTTGCTCGGGCATGTCGGGGCCGCGGTGTGCGACCGGCAGGTACGCGGCCTTGCCCGGCTCGACCGAAAACGACAGGCCGACGAGCCGCGCGAGCATCGGGTCGAGCGCAGTCGTCTCGGTGTCGAACGCGGTCAATGCGGCCGCATCGATCTTCGCGAACCACGCGTCGAACTGCTCCCAGGTCTGGATCGTGTCGTATTCGCGCACGATGTCGGCCGCCACCACCGGTGCAGGCTCGCCTTCCGGCGCATCGGCGCCGCCGCCTTCGGGCGGCGCGCTGTCGACTTCGCGCAGCCAGGTCTTGAAGCCGTAGCGTGCGAAGATGTCGCGCATCAGGTCGCGGGCTTCGCCGTCCGTCTTCAACGACGCTTCGATCGATTCGAGGTGCGGCGCGAGATCGCACGCCGTCTCGACGGTCACGAGCTTGCGGCCGAGCGGCAGGAAGTCGAGCGCGCGACGCAGGTTGTCGCCCACCACGCCCTTGATGTCGCCCGCATGCTCGATCACGCCGTCGAGGCTGTCGTATTGGGCCAGCCATTTCACGGCCGTCTTCGGCCCGCACTTCTCGACGCCCGGCACGTTGTCGACGGTGTCGCCGATCAGCGCGAGGTAATCGATGATGCGCTCGGGCGGTACGCCGAACTTCGCGATCACGCCGTCGCGATCGAGCGTCTCGTTGGTCATCGTGTTGACGAGCGTGACGCGGTCGGTCACGAGCTGTGCGAGATCCTTGTCGCCCGTCGACACGATCACGTTCATCCCGTGCCGCTCGGCTTCGCGCGCGAGCGTGCCGATCACGTCGTCGGCCTCGACGCCTTCGACCATCAGCAGCGGCCAGCCGAGCGCTCGCACGGCGCCGTGGATCGGCTCGACCTGCAACGCAAGATCGGGCGGCATCGACGGACGGTTTGCCTTATAGTCGGCATAAAGGTCGTCACGGAACGTCTTGCCCTTTGCATCGAACACGCAAGCGCTATACTCTGCACTGACTTCCTTGCGCATACGGCGCAGCATGTTGATGATTCCGTAGAGCGCTCCGGTCGGCTCCCCGCCAGGGCCACGCAAATCAGGCATCGCATGGTAAGCCCGATACAGATAGCTCGAACCGTCAACCAATAGCAGGGTCTTACCTTCCAGATTTCGTTCTTCAGGCATTATGAACAAGAGAAAAGTGATTCCGAGTCTGCGTTCGCTCGCAGATCAAGAGCGCGCGACGGCCAAGAAGGCCCGCGCATCGTGGCAGATGTTCACGATTATGGCAGAGTTTATCGAGGCGACCGAGTACCTGTCGGAGATCCGCCCGGCCGTCAGCATCTACGGTTCTGCCCGCCTCAAACCCGACACGCCGCACTACAAGCTGGCCGCGCAGATCGCGCGCAAGCTGTCCGATGCAGGCTTCGCCGTGATCTCCGGCGGCGGCCCCGGCATCATGGAAGCCGCGAACAAGGGCGCGCATGCCGGCAAGGCGCCGTCGGTCGGCCTGAACATCGAGCTGCCGCACGAACAGGCCGGCAACCACTACCAGGACATCTCGCTGCGCTTCCGCCACTTCTTCACGCGCAAGGTCACGTTCGTGAAAAATTCGGATGCGGTGATCGTGATGCCGGGCGGCTTCGGCACGCTCGACGAGCTGTCGGAAGTGCTCACGCTGATCCAGACGAAGAAGTCGCGCCTCGTGCCGATCATCCTCGTCGGCAGCGAGTTCTGGAAGGGGCTGCTGCAGTGGTTCCGCGACCAGCTGATCCCGATGGGCCTCATCAATCCGGAAGACATGAACCTGATGCAGGTGATCGACGATCCCGACCAGGTGCTCGACGCCGTGCTCGCGTTCTACGAGGACAGCGGCGAGGAAGAAGGTTCGGACGACGATGGCCATCCGCCGCGCCCCGAAGAAGACCGGATGTTCTACCTGTAACCGGTCGATGAAGACCGCCGGCCGAGGGCCGGCATCCCGATTTCCGCGCGGCAGGCTTGGCGATCCCGCCACCTGCCGCGTATCACTTTGTAACGCGCCATTAATTGCGCCTGGTGCGCCGTTCGCCGTCGAATGTCAAATTCGCGAGACCGGTGCCGTGCGACGCGCGCAATCACCCGCAAACGCGGGCCGCCATTGTCAAATGACGCGACCCGGCGCCTGTACCCTGCCCCTGCCGGCCGCCAATCCGCCGTAACAAACCCGCCTCGCGTTTTCCGTCGCGCACCAGCACACTGCATGTGTCGGTGCGGCGTTTCCCCCGGTGGAACGATCCCCCCTCGCTTCCATCGCGTCGCGCCGGCCTTTTACAACGACATCACGGAAAAGAACATGCAACGCTCCCTGATCGCCCTTGCCTTCGCCAGCCTCGGCCTTTCGCTGTCCGGCCTCGCCCACGCCGTCAACGTCGACGTCAACATCGGCACGCCCGCACCGGTCGTCGTCGCGCCCGCGCCCGTCGTGGTCGCCCCGGCACCCGCGGTCATCGTCGGCTGGCACGGCGACCGCTACTGGGACGGCCACCGCTACTGGGAACGCCGCGAATGGGAAGATCACCAGCGTTATCGCGACCGCGAACACGGCCCGGATCGCCGCGGCTATCACTGCCCGCCGGGGCACGCGAAGAAGGGCGAGTGCTGAGCCACAACGCACTCGCCTGACCGGCAAGGCCGCCCGTGCGCTTCAGCGCCGGGCGGCCTTGTCGCTTTCAGCGGCGCGTTCCGTGCCATCCCTGCCCCCTACCGACGATGCGAGCGGAAAGCCCGACTGCCGCGCACGCCGCGAGCCGGCGCATCGCGCGCCTGCAACCGCCTCCATGACCGCGTGGCACCGATGGTAGGATCGACCCTGTCCATGGCCATTCCCGCCACCCATGCCACTCATCCGGATCTGGGCTGTCGACCATGCCCTTGCATCTGGCATCGCCGCGCCGACCGACATCTTCACGGCAGCCAATCATCTCGCCCCGTCATTACGTAACGGCCGGCCGCAGGCCCCGTTTCGCTGGCGCATCGAATCGATCGACGGCAAGCCGGTGCGCACGGCTTCCGGCCAGGCCGCCGCGGTCGACGGCACGATCGAAGGTCACGGCACCGCCGATGCGATCTGGCTCACCGCTCCGTTCGTCGCCGATCTCGAGCGGCTGCTCGCCCGGCCCGCGTCACTCGCGCCGCTGTTCGACGCGCTGCGCCGGCAACATGCGCGCGGCACACTGATCGCGACGTACTGCACGGGCGCGTTCCTGCTCGCGGAAGCCGGGCTGCTCGACGGCCGCGTCGCCACGACGCACTGGTCGAAAGCATCGAGCTTCCGCGTACGCTATCCGGACGTGGCATTGCGCGCGTCGGACGTCCTGACCGAACAGGACGGCATATTGTGCGGCGGCGCCGTCACGTCGTATCAGAATCTCGCGTTGCGGGTCGTCGACAAACTGGCGAACGCGCGCCTTGCCGCGGCCGTCGCCAAGGTCATGCTGATCGACGTGAACCGCGTGTCGCAGGATTCATTCATCGATCTCGGCCGGATGGGGCATGACGGGCACGACGATGCGGCCATTGCACGCGCCCAACGCTGGATGGAAAAGCACCTGCGCGAGCCGTTCAGCCTCGCCCGGCTGAGCGATCACGTCGCGATGAGCGAACGCACGCTCCATCGCCGTTTCAGGGACGCCGTGGGCGCGCCGCCGCTCAGGTATCTGCAGACGCTCAGGATCGAAGTCGCGAAGCGGCTGCTCGCGGAAACGACGCTCGCGATCGACACCGTCTGCGAGCGCGTCGGCTATGCGGACATCAGCGGCTTCCGGCAACTGTTCAAGCGCGAGACCGGCATCTCCCCCGGCGAGTATCGCCGTCGCTTCACGCGATAAGCGCGCGCAGCCGTCGTCGGGGGCGGTGTCGGAAATGGCATCGTCGAATGGCAGTTTCGCCACTCCGCGCGCCGGCATGCGGTTCGTACACTGGATTCACGTCGCCCGGCATCGGAGCGACGCCATCCTCACCGAACCAGGACACCATCATGCCGATGATCGACGTCTACATTCCCGAAGGTGCGCTCGCACCGCAGGCCGAAGCCCAACTGATGGAAGAACTGACCGGAACGCTGATCCGTCACGAAGGACTCGATCCCGACAATCCGCGCACGCGGGACGTGACCTGGATCTTCGTCCATCGGCCGGCAGCCGTGTATCGCGCCGGGGCTGTCGCGCCTGCGCCGATCTACCGGATCGTGCCGACCGTGCCCGAAGGTCAGTACACGGATGCCGCGCGTGCCGGGCTGATCGCGGACGTGACCGCTGCCGTCGCGCGCGCGGAGGGCCTGCCGGTCGATGCCGTCGCGACGCGCGTGTGGGTCTTTCCAACGGAAATCGACGACGGCTGCTGGGGCAGCCGCGGCGTCGTGCGCCGCCTGCCGGACATCATGGAATATTTCGGCGGCGCCGAACTGCGGGCGCTCGGGGAATGGCGGCTGGCGATCAAGCGACAGGCGGATGCGGGTCGGGTTATCGATGCGGTGCGAGATTCGATGTTGGAAACGGCTCGGAGTGGATCGCTCGAACCGGCCGCTAAAGCCGTACGCTGACGCCGGCGCGCAGTTGCTTGTCCGACACGCACGGCAGCGTGCCGGACGGCACGAGAAAGCAATACACGGACGAGATGCGCCCAAGGGCGAGCGCACCCGTTTAATCACTTATTCGGTCAATAGCACGGACACTTTTTGACAGGGCCGGGGCCAATCACCGCGACGGGTTTGCAGGGGTTGGACGGGCCGATTACTGCGACGGGTGCACAGGGATTGGACGGGCCGATCACAGCGGTTCTGGCCATTGCCGACAGAGATGTGGTGAGCATCAGGGAAGCCAGCAAGAAATTGATTTTCATCAGGTAAGCCCTCTTTCAATTCGATAGGAATCGATCGGATCGACTGTTCGCCGTTCCTTCGTACGGGCGTCGAATAACGCCACGCAGGAGAGCATATTCTCGACGACAAGGGCAACCAATAGGACAACTTCCAAATTGCAGAAAATGATCGCGTTCCAGTACTAAGGCGGCGACGCGTCCACCGCGAGTGGCTACGCACGGCCAGACGGAGAGGTACAAGTGCACGCCTGCCGCCTTGAAGCCCGGTATGCCCCGGTTCGCGACTGCGCCTGACATCGCGACGCACACCGCACCGGGGCCGCCGTTCACATTACTGGAACGCCACTTCCGCAAAGCTACGCAGTTTCCGGCTATGCAGCTTGTCGAGCCCGTTCGTGCGCAGGATCTCCATCGCCTTCACGCCGATCTGCAGATGCTGGTCGACCTGCCCGCGATAGAACGTGTCGGCCATGCCCGGCAACTTGAGCTCGCCGTGCAGCGGCTTGTCCGACACGCAGAGCAACGTGCCGTACGGCACGCGGAAGCGGAAACCGTTCGCGGCGATCGTCGCGCTTTCCATGTCGAGCGCGATCGCGCGGCTCTGCGACAGGCGCTGCACGGGTTCGCGATGATCGCGCAGCTCCCAGTTGCGGTTGTCGACGCTCGCGACGGTACCCGTGCGCATCACGCGCTTCAGTTCGACGCCATCGAGCTGCGTGACGTCGGCCACCCCGCGCTCGAGCGCGAGCTGCACTTCGGCGAGCGCCGGAATCGGCACCCACAGCGGCAGGTCGGCGTCCAGCACGTGATCCTCGCGCACGTAACCGTGTGCGAGCACGTAGTCGCCGAGACGCTGCGTATTGCGCAGCCCCGCGCAGTGACCGAGCATCACCCACGCGTGCGGACGCAGCACCGCGATGTGATCGGTGATCGTCTTCGCGTTCGACGGGCCGACGCCGATGTTGACCATCGTGATCCCGCTGCCGTCCGCGCGCTTCAGGTGATACGCGGGCATCTGCGGCAGGCGCGGCGGCGCGGCGCCCTCGGCCGGCTCGCTGCCGAGGTTCGCGTTGTAGGTCACGACGTCGCCCGGCTCGACGAACGAGCTGTACTGGCTGCGATATGCGCGCACCTCGGGATCGTCGCTCTCCGTCATCACCGTGCGGCCCAGCTTCACGAACTCGTCGATATAGAACTGGTAGTTCGTGTAGAGCACGTAGTTCTGGAAATGCGTGGGCGACGTCGCCGTGTAGTGGCGCAACCGGTGCAGCGAGAAGTCGACGCGCGCGGCCGTGAACAGCGCGAGCGGATGCGGCTCGCCCGGCGCCGGCTCGAACGTGCCGTTGACGATGCGATCGTCGAGATACGACAGGTCGGGCGTATCGAAGATGTCGCGCATCGCGAGCAGGCGGTCGCGGTCGAGCTCGCCCTCGAGATGGATGCCTTCGGGAAACGCGAAATGGATCGGAATCGGCTGCGACGACACGCCGATCTCGATCTTCACATGGTGGTTCTTCGCCAGCAGGCGCAGTTGCTCGCGATAGTAGTTCGCGAAGAGGTCGGGGCGCGTGACCGTCGTCTCGAACACGCCGGGGCCCGCGACGAATCCGTACGAGCGGCGCGAATCGACGTGCGTGTTGACATCGGTGCGGATCCGCACGAACGGGTAGCACGCGCGCACGTGCTCGGTGATCGGTTCGTGGCGGCGATAGCGCGCGAATGCGTCACGCAGGAAACCCGTGTTCGTGTCGTAAATGGCGGACAGCCGCGCGACGGCGGCGACCGGATCGTCGAAAGCCTCGACCGACGGGCTCTCGGGCGTCAGCACACGGTGCCGGCGGCTCAAATCGTTCTTCATTTTCATCACCTCGTCTGATCCGACGACATTACCACGGAACCCGGTCGCCCTTGTGGCTGCCCCCACGCACGCGAGGGCCGGATGGTGCGCAGTATTTGCTAAAATCGGTGGGTTCACTGGAGACTCATCATGAAGCCGCTCATTCTCGTCGTCGCTGCCGCCGCGTTTGCCGCCGCCAGCGCCGCTTACGCCGCCGGCGGCACGCCTGACGCCGACGCGCAGGCACGGGCCGAGGCCAACGAGGCCGCCGGCCTGCCCGATCTCCGCAAGATCAACCGGCCGGGCGCCGAAGTCACGTCGAAAGTCGACTTCGCCGACATCCGCCGCACGCCGAGCTTCCACGAAAAGAGCAAGAACGGCACCGAAGTCACCGAGTACCGCGATCGCGGCAAGCCGGTCGAGATCGACGTGAAGTCGAACTTCGGCACGCGCTACCAGATGAGCTCGACGCCCGACACGTCGCCGAAGCCGCACGACGCGGGCATCCCGATCACGCGCCTGCCGTCGCTGAACCTGCGCTACTGATTCCGCGGCGCGCCGCACCGAACGCCGCGCGCCGCCTTCCTTCACCTGCTGTCGCGACGCACGCCGCCCGCGTGCCGACACCCTGACCTGACGCATCCCGCATGGCCGTTTTCACTGCTGTTTCCGACTCCGATCTCGCGCAATGGATGCGCCACTACGAACTGGGCGACGTGCTTGCGTTCCGCGGCATTCCGTCCGGTATCGAAAACAGCAATTTCTTCCTGACGACGACGCGCGGCGAGTACGTCCTCACGATCTTCGAAAAGCTGACGGCGCAGCAACTGCCGTTCTACCTCGACCTGATGCGCCATCTGGCCGGCCACGGCGTGCCGGTGCCGGATCCGGTCCCGCGTGACGACGGCGCGCTGTTCGGCGAGCTGCACGGCAAGCCGGCCGCGATCGTCACGAAGCTCGACGGCTCGGCCGAACTCGCGCCGGGGGTCGAACACTGCATCGAGGTCGGGCAGATGCTCGCGCGCCTGCACCTCGCCGGCCGCGACTATCCGCGCAACCAGCCGAACCTGCGCAGCCTGTCGTGGTGGCAGGAGAACGTGCCGGCGATCGTGCCGTTCATCACCGACGCGCAGCGCACGCTGCTGGAAGGCGAACTCGCGCACCAGGCCAGCTTCTTCGCGTCTGACGACTACGCGGCGCTTCCGGCCGGGCCGTGCCATTGCGACCTGTTCCGCGACAACGTGCTGTTCGCGAACGCGGCGCCCGGCACCGGCCATGACGTGCGGCTCGGCGGCTTCTTCGACTTCTATTTCGCGGGCTGCGACAAGTGGCTGTTCGACGTCGCGGTCACGGTCAACGACTGGTGCGTCGACCTCGCGACCGGCGTGCTCGACGTCGCGCGCGCCGATGCGCTGCTACGCGCGTACCAGACCGTGCGGCCATTCACGGCCGAGGAGCGCCGCCACTGGAGCGACATGCTGCGCGCGGGTGCGTACCGCTTCTGGGTGTCGCGCCTGTACGACTTCTACCTACCGCGCGCGGCCGAGATGCTCAAGCCGCACGACCCCGGCCATTTCGAACGCATCCTGCGCGAGCGTATCGCGCATACGCCCGCGCTTCCCGAGATCCAAACCGCATGCAACTGATCGAAGTGCCCGCGAAAACGGGCTATGTCTGGTTCCGCCAAGGCATCTGGCTGTTCCGCCGGAACCCGCTCGCGTTCATCACGCTGTTCTTCACGTACCTGCTGGCGATCACGCTGGTGTCGCAGGTGCCCGTGATCGGCTCCGCGCTGCCGCTGGTGTTCATTCCCGGCATCGCGGTCGGCTTCATGGCCGCATGCCGCGACACGGTGGCCGGCAAGACCGTGATGCCGACGATCCTCGTCGACGGCTTCCGCTCGTACGGCACCGTCGCGACCCAGCGGCTGCTCGTGCTCGGCGTGATCTACGTCGCGTCGATGGTGCTCGTGTTCGCCGCCTCGTCGTTCGTGGACGGCGGCGCGCTGTTCCACGTGATGATGGGCGCGGCCGACGAAGCGAGCGCGACGCCGGAAACGCTCGCCGCGCAAGGCACGTTCGGCGCGCTGATGTTCGCGACGCTGCTCTACCTGCCGGTCGCGATGCTGTTCTGGTTTGCGCCGGTGCTGGTCGCGTGGCACGACGTGCCGCCCGCCAAGGCGCTGTTCTTCAGCGTCGTCAGCTGCTGGCGCAATCGCGGCGCGTTCGTCGTGTACGGCGCGCTGTGGTTCGGCGTCGCGCTCGGCACGTCGCTCGCGCTGTCGCTGCTGCTGCAGGCGCTCGGCGCCGGCGCCTATGCGCTGACGATCATGATGCCGCTGACGATCGTCATCGTCACGATGCTGTACTGCTCGTTCTACGCGACCTATCGCGGCTGCTTCGGCATCCAGGAGCCGGGCGCGACGACCACCACGTCGGGCCGCTGAAGTCTCCCCGGCCGGCGCGTGTCGCCGGCCCGCCGTGCTCGCGCCGGGTTGCCGCCCGGCGCCTCCCCCGTTCCCCCGCCTCCGTCGGCCATCACCCCGCGCCGGCCGCCCCCTGTTCATCCCGATCTTTTGCGCGCAAAATGATTTGCGTACAAATTGTTCGCGCGTTCGACGCGCCGCCCGAATGATGGACCGCCCGCCCCCGCTGCCCCAGACGCTCGACGAGCAACTCTGCTTCGCCCTCTACTCGACTTCGCACGCGATGACGAAGGCGTACAAGCCGCTGCTCGACAAGCTGTCGCTGACCTATCCCCAATATCTCGCAATGCTCGTGCTGTGGGAGCGCGACGACATCGCCGTGAAGGACATCGCCGCGCGGCTGGACCTCGACCCGGCCACGGTCACGCCGCTGCTGAAACGGCTGGAGGCGCTCGGCTACGTCGAGCGCGTGCGCAGCGCGGCCGACGAACGGGTCGTGAACGTGCGCGTGACACCGGAAGGCCGCGCACTGAAGGAGCGCGCGCGCTCGGTACCCGCCGATCTGTTCTGCGCGATGCAGCAGTCGCCCGAGTTCCTGGTCAGGCTGCGCGCCGATCTCCACCAGTTGCGCGACGCGCTGTCGGCCGCCAACGAACGCTGACGGCCAAGCATCGGCAAACCGGCCCGGCACTGCCGGGCCTTTTCTTCAAAATTTCATTTGCGTACTAATGATTTGTGCTCTATATTTTCCTCGTGGCCGGCGACACCCCGTTCGACCGGGCCGCTTTTCCTCCCCTTTCCCGACAGGAGCTGCACGATGAACATTCTGTACAAGACCAGCGCCACGAGCACGGGCGGCCGCGACGGCCGCGCGGTATCCGCCGACAACAAGCTGGAAGTGAAGCTGGCCGCGCCGCGCGAACTCGGCGGCACGGGCGCGGAAGGCACGAATCCGGAGCAGCTGTTTGCCGCAGGTTACTCGGCCTGTTTCCTGAGCGCGATGAAATTCGTCGCCGGCCAGGACAAGAAGGCACTGCCGGCGGACACGCAGGTCACGGCGGAAGTGGGCATCGGGCCGAACGACGCAGGCGGCTTCGGGCTCGACATCGAGCTGCGCGTGTCGCTGCCGGGGCTCGACAAGGCCGACGCGCAAGCGCTGGTCGAAAAGGCGCACCACGTGTGCCCGTATTCGAACGCGACGCGCAACAACGTACCGGTGCGCCTGACGGTCGTCTGACGCGACGCCACGCCACGCATGCAAAAAGGGCGCGTGCGGCATGTAGCCGCACGCGCCCTTTTCTGCTGCGTGACTCGCCGGAATGGCGGACCGGCCGGCCCGCCCTGCGCTGCTTAGCGCGCGCCGAACGAATACGGGCGGTTCATCGCCGATTCGCGATCGATCTTGCGCATGCGGAATTCGAGATCGTAGATATCGGTGGCTTCGGACAGGTACGCCTCGGCGCGCTCTTTACGGGCCGTTTCAGCGTTCTTGGTCAGCATCAGGAAGAGGTGGCTCAGCAGGTACATGGTCGATCTCGCAATCCAAGGGTTCTTTGACTAGGGTTTTCCCGAATTATAGGGAAAACCCTAGTTCTTGGCCAGCGTCGATCAGACGATGCGTCGTTCGGTCGCCACAGTGCGCCGCTGTACCTCGAAAAAGGCCCAGATCATCGCGCTCGCATCGGGGCCGACCGCCGCATGAAACGGCACGGCTTCATCGCCGCCGGCCCACGCATGATCGAGCCCTTTCACATGACAGAGCCGCACGACAGGCTCGCCGTCGCGGCAGACATCGGTGATCTGCGCGCCCGCGGCGCGCGTCTCGACCCGCTCGCCGCCGCGCAGTGCGCCGCGGCTGTCGGCAAGCCCGTTCAAGCGCATGAACTGAACCGTCAGCTGGTCGGCATTCTTCGGGGCGACCACGTGGTCGCCGTCGCCCTGGACGATCAGCGCGGGCATGCCCGGATACGCGGCGGCATCGACCAGCGCATCGACGGCCGCAGCCGGGTTCTGACGCACGCCGCGCCGCATCACGTCCATCGCGGTAATGCCGGAATTCGCCTCGCCGAGCGCGGGGCCCGAGTGCAGCGCCACCGCCGCGAAGCGGTCGGGATGATGCAGTGCAAGAAGCGACGCGAGGCCCGCGCCGGCCGACAGCCCCGCGACATAAACACGCGATGCGTCGAAACCGTGTTCGTCGACGAGCGCGTCGACGAGCGACGCCACCGCATTCGCCTCGCCGCGGCCCGCGCGGTCGGTATCTTCATACCAGTGCCAGCAGCCATGTGCGTGCGCGCGCAGCGACTGCTCCGGATACAGCACCGCGAAACCATGCTTGTCGGCCAGCAGGTTCATCCGCGTGCCTTGCGCGAATTCGTCGACGGACTGCTGGCAGCCGTGCAGCATCACGACGAGCGGCATCGCGCCGCGCCGGCGGCCGGGCGGCACATAGAGGCCGTAAGCGAGATGCTGGACGAGGCGCCCGAGCGCGGGTGCCATCGGATGTTCGCCACGCGTCCATTCACCTGCCGCCCATGCGGCCGCGCGCGGGCGCACACGCGATTCGCGCGGCGGGGACGGATCGGATACGACGGAAGACGCCGCTGCCTCGAGTGCGTCGCGTGTGATGCGCTGCGCATCGCGCGCCGCGCGTTTGGCGGCCGGAGACAGCATGCGTTTCATGCCGCCCAGCCACACCTTGGTCAGACTTTTGGTCATCGATCGGGCTCGCAGTCAGGAAAAATAGGGGCACCACAGCGGATGCGGCGTTCGACTTTGTGCAATGCACCATAACATTGTTTCCGGGATTTTTCCTGCACGCGGCTATTTCCCGGCCGCGCAAAAAACGGGGCTCGGGCGCACGCGGCGCTATACTGGGGCTTCGCCGCTTGTATCCGTTGTAGTCGTTCTTTCCGGCTCGCGCGTTGATTTAAGCATCTTCCCCGCCTTCGTTCGTCCCCTTCCCGATGTTCGACCTGTCGTCTCACCTGTGGATCATGATCACCGCGTTCGGCGGCGCCGGCCTGACCTTGCCGCTCGCGATCACGATCGCCATCTGGCTCGCGCTCGGCTACTCGTGGCAGCGCGCGGCCGCGTGGCTCGGCGTGCTCGCGGCCGCGATCGGCGTGGTCGCGCTGACGAAGATCGCGTTCCTCGGCTGGGGCATCGGCATCCGCAAGTGGGATTTCACCGGGTTCAGCGGCCATGCGATGCTGTCGACGTCGGTTTATCCGGTCGCGATTTTCCTGGCGCTGATCCGCACGCGCACACCGGTGCGGCTCGCCGGCATCGCGCTCGGGCTCGCGGCCGGCGTCGCGGTCGGCGTGTCGCGCGTCGCGCTCGACGCGCATTCGCCATCCGAATCGATCACCGGCTGCATCGTCGGCGCGATCGCCGCGCTCGCGTTCATCGCGGGTTCGTGGCGCGCGGTGCCGCACCGCTGGTCGGTGCCCGCGGTCGTCGCGAGCCTCGCGCTCGTCACCGTGGCGCTGCACGGCATCACGGTGCCGTCGCATCGCTGGGTCACCAAGGTGGCGCTGCAGCTGTCCGGCCACGAGCGCCCGTTCGTCCGCGCGCGCTGGAAGGCCAACCCGAACTACCGCCCCGCATCGCAGCCGTCGTCGCTGCAGCGCACCCAGTCGTCGTCGCAGACGCTCCGTACGTGACCGGCCGCCCGGCGGGCTCTCCTTTTCAGGTCTGACCATTACATGCGCGCCGTCGCATGTGCGGTATGTCGAGCGTTATAACCCGCCCTATATTACGATTACGGTTTCCACCCATTCAAACGAACTCGCCATGCGCTCAACCGTCCGTCCGCTTCGCCGCACCCTGCTTCGCCTGCTGCCGATCGCCACGTTGGCCGCCGGGGTCGCGTTCAGCGCGCCCGCTTCCGCCGCCGGTGAACTCGTCGTGTCGGCCGCCGCCAGCCTGACGAACGCATTCAAGGCCGTCGGCGATGCGTACGAGAAGCAGCATCCGGATACCAAGGTGCTGTTCAACTTCGGCGCGTCGGACGTGCTGATGCAGCAGATCGCCAAGGGCGCGCCGGCCGACGTGTTCGCGTCGGCCGACCAGAAGGCGATGGATCGTGCAGCCGACGAAAAGGTGATCGTGCCCGGCACGCGTCGCGATTTCGCGGCGAACTCGCTCGTGCTGATCGTGCCGGCGGACAGCCACGCGGCCGCGCCGACGTCGTTGAACGACCTGACCGCATCCGGCGTGAAGCGCATCGCGTACGGCGACCCGGCGTCGGTGCCGGTCGGCCGCTACACCGAAGGCGCGCTGCGCGCGGCCGGGGTGTGGGACGCCGTCAGCGCAAAGGGCGTGCTGGCCGCCAACGTGCGCCAGAGCCTCGATTACGTCGCACGCGGCGAAGTCGACGCAGGCTTCGTGTTCGGCACCGACGCGGCGATCATGCCGGGCCGCGTGAAGGTCGCCCTGACGGTACCGACCAAGACCGCCATCACCTACCCGATCGCCGTGGTCAAGGACAGCCGCCACGCCACGCAGGCGCAGTCGTTCATCGACTTCGTCGCGTCGCCGCAAGGCCAGGCCGTGCTGTCGACGTTCGGCTTCAAGCCCGCGGGCAAGTGAGCGTAACGCGATGCAAGACGCCTGGGTCCCGCTGCTGCTGTCGCTGAAGGTTGCCGGCTGGGCGACCGCGCTCGACATCGTGCTCGGCGTCGCGGCCGCGTTCATGCTCGCGCGCTGGCGCTCGCCGCTGCGCGACGTCGTCGATTCCGTGCTGACGCTGCCGCTCGTGCTGCCGCCGACGGTGCTCGGGTATTACCTGCTCGTGCTGCTCGGCCGACGCGGCGTGTTCGGCGCGTGGCTCGACAGGCTCGGCATCGAGCTCGTCTTCACGTGGCAAGGCGCGGTGATCGCGTCGATGGTCGTCGCGTTTCCGTTGATCCTGAAATCGGCGCGGGCGGCGTTCGAAGGCGTCGATCCGCATCTCGAACGCGCCGCGCGCACGCTCGGGCTCGGCGAAGCGGCGGTGTTCTTCCGCGTGACGCTGCCGCTCGCCACGCGCGGCATTCTCGCGGGCGCGCTGCTCGCGTTCGCGCGCGCGCTCGGCGAGTTCGGCGCGACGCTGATGATCGCGGGCAACCTGCCCGGCCGCACGCAGACGCTGTCGGTCGCGATCTACGCGGCCGTGCAGGCCGGCGACGACAGCACGGCCAACTTCCTCGTGCTGGTGACGTCGATCACCTGCGTGCTCGTACTGCTCGCGACCGGCTGGCTCGTGCCGTCGCGTGCCCGGCGGAGCCAGCTGACATGACGCGCCTGCCTCGCCCATCGTCGTGCGTGGCCGGCCGGCTTCTGCGGAGGCCCGCATGAGCCTCGTCGTCGACATCCGCAAGACCTACGCGAATGCCGAGCGCCGCTTCACGCTCGACATGTCGTTCACCGCGACAACGCAGCGCGTCGTGCTGTTCGGGCCGTCCGGCGCGGGCAAGAGCATGACGCTGCAGGCGATCGCCGGCCTGTTGTCGCCCGACGAAGGCACGATCGCGCTGAACGGCGAACCGCTGTTCGACGCCGCGCGCCGCATCGACGTGCCGACCCGTGAGCGCCGCGTCGCGTACCTGTTCCAGGACTACGCGTTGTTTCCGCATCTGAACGTGCGCCAGAACATCGCGTTCGGGCTCACGCCGGGGCTGCGCAACCCGCGCGCGAAAGCAGTGCCGCCGGAAGTCGCGTACTGGCTGCAAGCGTTCGATCTCGAGGCGCTCGCAGGGCAGTATCCGTCGCAGCTGTCCGGCGGGCAGAAACAGCGCGTCGCACTCGCGCGCGCACTGGTCGCGCAGCCGCGAATCCTGCTGCTCGACGAACCGTTCGCGGCACTGGACGGCGCAATGCGCCAGCGCATGCGTCACGAGCTCGCCGAGCTGCAGGCGCGGCTCGATATCCCGATGGTGCTGATCTCGCACGATCCCGACGACGTCGCCGCGTTCGGCGACCAGGTCGTGCAGTTGAGCGAAGGACGCGTGCAGGCGGCGACGCCGCACGCCGAGTGGCCGACGCGCGTCGCCTGAGCGCGCGAGGCCGTGGTCGTCGTGGCAGGCACGTTGGAGCCTGAGAGAAGCCGCCAGCAGCGGCACAAGCGGAAAGCGGAAACGAAGCCGGCGCCGTACCGATACAGCGGCGACGCCGGCTTCGCTCCGTCCGTCACACAGCGGCCGAAGCGCGCCGGTGCGCCGCCGCTCAGCCCGTCACCGCAAGAATCACGCTCGACGCCTTGAACAGCGCGATCGCGCGCCGGCCGGCGCCGAGCTGCAGCGCATCGACGCTGTCGTTGGTCACGACGGCCGTCAGCGTCCCGCCGCCGTCGAGCGCCAGGGTCACCTCGCTGTTCACCGCGCCCGCTGCAACGGTTTCCACGCGCCCGCGCAGCTGGTTCCGCGCGGACACCTTCAACGCGTGCTCGCCGTCGTCGGCCGCGAGCACGACCCAGGACGCCTTCACGAGCGCGCAGGCATCCGCGCCAACCTGCAGGCCGAGCGCATCGGCGCTCTCGTGCGTCAGCACGGCAACGACCGGCTGTCCGCCGGGCAGCGTGAGCGTGACCTCGTCGTTGACGGTGCCGCGCACGATCGCCGCGACCTTGCCGAACAACTGGTTGCGCGCGCTGGTCTTCATCCCGATCCGGCCGATCAGCGCCCAGTCGACGTCGAACCCGGCCACGGCCGCGCTCGCGGCCTCGATGAACCGGCGATGCTCGCGCTCGATCGTGCGGAACGCGGCGATCAGCGACGTCGCGCGCGGCGTCAGCGTCGTGCCGCCGCCGCCCTTGCCGCCCGTCGAACGCGCGACGAGCGGTTCGCCCGCGAGATTGTTCATCGTGTCGACGGCATCCCACGCGGCCTTGTAGCTGAGGCCGACGGCCTTCGCCGCGCGCGTGATCGACCCGGTGTCGCCGATCGCCGCGAGCAGCGCGATGCGCGTGGCGCCGCCGAGCGTCTGTTCGCCGGCGCGCAGCCACAGCTCGCCGCCCAGTTCGAGCGGTTCGGCGGACGGGGAAGAATGCGGTACGTCGGTCATCGGGATACGTGCGGAAATTCGACCGGAACCGAAATCGGGCCGGAATCAGGCGGCCATTATAGTCGGCGCGTGCCGCTCAACCCGGCTTGCCGTCGAGCTTCGGCGGCCGCAGGCTGGCAAGCAGCGTCTCGGCGTCGCGCGCCGCGCGCTGCTCGAGCGCCGCGCCGTAGCCGCGCACGAAACCGAGCTGGTACGGCGGCGCCGCCAGTTTCTCGAGGTGGCGCAGCGCGACTATCGCGTCGTTGGCTTCGCCGAGCACGCTCTGCACGCGCGCGAGCGTCTTGACCGTCTCCGTGCGCGTGCGGCGCGACGCCAGCGACGCGAAGAACTCGAGCGCATAACGCAGCCGCTTCGCATCGATCCGCACCCGATGGCGCGCAGCCGTGTCGAGCGACGTGAGCGATGGCGACGCGTACAGATGGCCGAACAGCCGCCGCACGCGCTTTGTCGCGTGGCGCCGCAGCGAGGGGGCGTCGTCTTCGGCGTGCGGCAGCGCAAGCGAGCCCAGCCATTCGAGCCAGCCGAGCGTCAGCCGCGCGTAGCGGGCCGAATGCAGCGCCTGCCGCAGCTCGCCCCGTGCCGCGACACACTGCGCGCGCGCGGCGTCGAGCGTGCCGTTCCATTCGCCGTCGCCGCCGTCGGCTGCGATCAGCGCGGGCAGGCTTTCGGTCGCGAACACGTCCCAGTCGCGCACCGTGCCGAGCAGCGCGGCAAGCCAGTGCATGTCCACGCCGAGCGTGTCCCGCCACTGGCGGTCGGCAAAGCGCGGGAAGAAGCGCATCAACGTACGGAGGCGGCGCAGCGCGACCCGCATCTGGTGCACGAATTCGGGATCGTCGTACTCGAGCACGCCGCCCTCGTTGCCCAGCCATTGCGCGGTGATGTCGCCTGACAACGCGAACAGCGCGGCGCGCTGCGTGCGCACGCCGGTCAGTTCGACGGGCTGCGCCTTGACGGGCCCGCTGGCGGCCGGCTCGGCCGCACACGCGCGATCGATCACGCTCGTCAGCTGGACGAATGCGGGCCACGCGCCGCTCAGTTCGCGCGCCGCGGCAAACAACGCGTGCAGCGCGGCCGTGCGCGCGGCCAGGGTTTCCCAGTCCGGCGCGGCAAGACGCAGTTCGACGTAGCGGCGCGGCGGCTCGTCGCCGCGATGCAACGTGACGTCGTCGAGCGTCATCTCGACCACGACGCCGCTGTCGTCGGCCCACCGCCCGCGCCGCCGCTCGCTGACGAGGCGCAACGCCGACGATTCCGGCTGCATGCCGGCCTCCGGGCGCCCGGTCGTATCCGGTGCGACGCCGTCGACTTCTCCCGTCGCGGCGCCTGCCGCCTCGGGTACGGGCA
Organism: Burkholderia sp. LK4; assembly: GCF_001043615.1. Classification (NCBI taxonomy): domain Bacteria; kingdom Pseudomonadati; phylum Pseudomonadota; class Betaproteobacteria; order Burkholderiales; family Burkholderiaceae; genus Burkholderia; species Burkholderia sp. LK4. Next base: position 904 of record NZ_LDUL01000112.1, on the reverse strand, counting down.
ACGGCATCGCGACGACGATGCCCGCATGCTCCGCGTCGAACAGTTCGCGCGCCGTGACCCCTGGCGCAAACACCTTCGTGCGCGACGCAACGACCCGCCTGCCATGCGCATTCGACTCGACCCACGTCCACCAGCTTGCGCCGGGGCTCGGCTCGGCCTCCTCGATCTGGCACGGCTCGATCGTCACGCGCTCATGGCCGCGGCGCATCCGGACCTGCGGGCAGATCCGCCACGCGCGCACGAGTTCGGCGCCGAAATCACGCTGCGCGCCGCGAGCGCGACCTGCGGCCTTGGCCGGCCACCCTTCCAGCGACAGCGACAACACGATTTCCAGCACACGCGACATGGAGGCTCCTGCACATGAAGAAGCGCCGGCGGTCTTCCGATCGCGCCGGCGTCGTCCGTGAAGCTGCTTCCATAGTACACGCCGCAAAAACGCGCGGGCAACGATCTGGCCCTGTCGCCCTGTCGCAGGTCAAACGGCGTACTGCGCGAGGCCGTTGCCGAACGACCAGTTCTCCTTCAGCACCTCGACGAGACTGATGAATACGTCCTGCTGCCGCACGCCGGGCTGCTGCGCGAGGTTGTCCGTGATCGCCCGGTACAGCGCGCGCTTCTGCTCGAGCGTGCGTGTGTTGTTCGCGGTGATCTGGATCATCACGAGATCGTCGCTGCGTTCGATGTCGAGGTAGTGGCGGCCGTACACGAAGTTCTCGGCCGCATGCTCGGTGACGACCATGAAGATGTCGTCCTCGGGCACGTTGAACGTGTGCATCAGCGCGCGATGCACGCCGTCGACGAGCGCCGCGCGGTACGCGGCCGGTTTGCCTTCGCGGACTGCGATACGGGTGAATGGCATGGTCCTGCTCCTGTCGGTGAAGTTGACGTTGACGTTGACGTTGAC
>NZ_LDUL01000111.1:0-26546 GCF_001043615.1 Burkholderia sp. LK4 | reverse complement strand
GTCAACCTATTTCAGGACGGGTCACGGCCAACAAAAAAGCAGCCCGAAGGCTGCTTTTTTGTTGCTTGCGCCGAACGCAGTTCAGGCGAAGGCCGTCTGCGCGTCGAACGCGAAACCCTTCGGCGCGGCTTGCGGATCGTCGAACGTGACGATCTCGTACGCATCTTCGTTCGCGAGCAGCTCGCGCAGCAGCGCGTTGTTCAGCCCGTGGCCCGACTTGTACGCCGTGTACGACGCCAGCAGCGGATGGCCGATCACGTACAGGTCGCCGATCGCGTCGAGCATCTTGTGCTTCACGAACTCGTCGTCGTAGCGCAGCCCGTCGTTGTTCAGGATGCGGTACTCGTCGAGCACGATCGCATTTTCCATGCTGCCGCCGCGGGCGAGACCCATCTCGCGCAGCATCTCGGCTTCATGTGCGAAGCCGAACGTGCGTGCGCGCGCAATCTCGCGCACATACGAGGTATTCGCGAAATCGACCTCGAGCTCCTGGCCGGTCTTGTCGACGGCCGGGTGACGGAAGTCGATCGAGAATTTCAGCTTGAAGCCGAAGTACGGATCGAGACGCGCGAACTTGTCGCCGTCACGGATTTCGACCGTCTTCTTCACCTTGACGAAACGCTTCGGCGCGTTCTGTTCCTCGATCCCGGCGGACTGGATCAGGAACACGAAGGTCGCCGCGCTGCCGTCCATGATCGGGATTTCCTCGGCCGTCACGTCGACATAGAGGTTGTCGATGCCGAGGCCGGCGCATGCCGACATCAGGTGCTCGACGGTCGACACACGCACGCCATCCTTCTGCAGCACCGACGCGAGCCGCGTATCGCCGATCGACGTCGCCGCGGCGGGAATGTCGACGGGCGTGGGAAGGTCGACGCGGGAGAACACGATGCCCGTGCCCGGTGCGGCAGGACGGAGCGTCAGCTCGATCTTGCGGCCCGAGTGGACACCGATACCCACGGTCTTCACGATGGATTTGATGGTGCGCTGCTTCAGCATGATGTTCTTCGTCGTGATTGAAGATATCAATCAGGAGTTATATTCGATAGGAGGGATTATAGCGTAATTCCCTATTCAACGCAGTTTGAAACTGCGTATCAATCTGTTTCGGCTGTTTACCCCTGCCGATACGGGACGGGCCGATGCCCGGAACGGAGGCGTTTCCGGTCATCAGCCCGTGTTACAACTGCCCTGAGGCCGGTGAGCAGCGTTGCCGGCAGGCAACGGCGCACCGCACGATCAGGACGTCAACGTCGCGAGAACACTCGCCGCATCGCTCACTTCGAATTTGCCCGGCGCCTCGACGGCCAGCGTCTTGACCACACCGCCGTCAATCACCATCGCGTAGCGCAGGGAACGAATCCCCATGCCACGCGCGGACAAATCCTGTGTCAGCCCCAGCGCATGAGTGAAAGCCGCGCTGCCGTCCGCCATCATGCGCACCTTGCCCGCGGTGTGCAGATCACGTCCCCATGCGCCCATCACGAATGCGTCGTTGACGGACACGCACCAGATCTCGTCGATACCCGCCGCGCGCAGTTGCTCGGCGTGTTCGACGTAGCCCGGCACATGCTGCGCCGAACAGGTCGGCGTGAAAGCGCCCGGCAATCCGAAGATCACCACCCGCTTTCCCGCAACCTGATCGCGCACGCTGCAGGCGTTCGGCCCCAGCGTGCACCCTTCGCGCGCGTCGTCGATGTACTCGAACAGTTGCGCGTCGGGCAGCGCGTCGCCCACTTGAATCATGGCTGGTCCCTCATAGCGATACGGTTTTTCAGCGTGTCGCGGACAGCACGGCCCATCCCGCCCCGCTTGTGCGGAGAGGGCACGTTTCCCGGCCCGGCGTCGCAGCCGACGCGGCCTGTCGTGGTCCGTAGCATCCGTCACGCCGGCGATACCGCGGCAGTTTCGCCGCGGCTTCGCCTGTGTTTGCGTCAGTCAGCCTGCTTGCGCAGGAAAGCCGGGATGTCGTACGTGTCGACACCCTTCTCCTGCAGCGCCTGCACGTGCGATGCCGCGGTTTCACGCGAATTGCGCCACACCGCCGGCGTATCGAGTGCGCCGTAGTCGGCCGTGCTGACGTGATGCGCCGGTGCATAGCCGTGCGACACCGCGCTGACCGGCTGGTTGTCCGTACCGGTGCGCAGCAGCGTCATCGGTGCCGACTGCTGCTTCTTCGCCGCACGGCCCAGACCCGTTGCCACGACCGTCACGCGCAACGCATCGCCCATCGCGTCGTCGTACACCGCACCGAAGATCACCGTCGCATCTTCCGCCGCGTAGCTCTTGATCGTGTTCATCACTTCGCGCGTTTCCGACAGGCGCAGCGAACGGCTCGACGTGATGTTGACCAGCACGCCGCGCGCGCCCGACAGATCGACGCCTTCGAGCAGCGGGCTCGCCACGGCCTGTTCCGCCGCGAGGCGCGCGCGATCGACGCCGGCGACCGTCGCCGTGCCCATCATCGCCTTGCCCTGCTCGCCCATCACCGTCTTCACGTCTTCGAAGTCGACGTTCACGAGGCCATCGACGTTGATGATTTCAGCGATGCCTGCAACCGCGTTGTTCAATACGTCGTCCGCGCACTGGAAGCACTTGTCCATCTCGGCGTCGTCGCCCATCACGTCGAACAGCTTGTCGTTCAGCACGACGATCAGCGAGTCGACGTGATCCTCCAGTTGCTGCGAACCTGCTTCAGCGACGCGCATGCGCTTGCCGCCTTCGAACTCGAACGGCTTGCTGACGACACCGACCGTCAGGATGCCCATCTCCTTCGCGATCTGCGCGACCACCGGTGCCGCGCCCGTGCCCGTGCCGCCGCCCATGCCGGCCGTGATGAACACCATGTGCGCGCCGCGCAGTGCGTCGGCGATGCGCTCACGCGCTTCTTCCGCTGCCGCACGGCCCATTTCCGGCTTCGCACCGGCGCCGAGGCCCGTGTTGCCGAGCTGGATCACCGACGATGCGCGCGAACGCGACAGCGCCTGCGCGTCCGTGTTCATCACGATGAAATCGACGCCCTGCACGCCGCGGTTGATCATGTGCTGGACGGCATTGCCGCCAGCGCCGCCAACGCCGACCACCTTGATGATGGTGCCGTTGGTCTCGGTTTCCAGCATTTCGAATTCCATGTTGCCTCCGTCAAGAGAAAAACTGCTAATCGGCCGTTATTCGGCAGGAGATCGGGCAACCCCCTGTCGCGCGCCAGCCGCCGGCACCAGCGCGAATTTCCAGATTCGGTTTGTCAGAAGTTGCTCAGGAACCATTCCTTCATCCGCGAGAACACCTGCCCCGCGTTGCCGGACTGCACGGCGACCTTGCGGCCGCGCATGCGCTGGGCACTGCCTTCGACGAGCAGCCCCATCGCCGTCGAGTAGCGCGGATTGCGCACGACGTCGGAGAGGCCGCCTGCATACTCCGGCGCGCCGATGCGCACCGGTTTCAGGAAAATGTCTTCGCCGAGCTCGACCATGCCGGGCATCATCGACGCACCGCCGGTAATGACCACGCCGGAGCTCAGGAGTTCTTCGTAACCGGATTCGCGCACGACCTGCTGCACGAGCGAGAACAGTTCCTCGACGCGCGGCTCGATCACGGCCGCGAGCGCCTGGCGCGACAGCGTGCGCGGGCCGCGTTCACCGAGGCCCGGCACTTCCACCATTTCGTCCGGATCGGCGAGCGCCTGCTTCGCGATCCCGTAGCCGACCTTGATGTCTTCCGCATCCGGCGTCGGCGTGCGCAGCGCCATCGCGATGTCGCTCGTGATCTGGTCGCCGGCGATCGGAATCACCGCGGTGTGGCGGATCGCGCCTTCGGCGAAGATCGCGATGTCCGTCGTGCCGCCGCCGATGTCGACCAGCACCACGCCGAGATCCTTCTCGTCTTCCGTCAGCACCGCCAGCGACGACGCGAGCGGCTGCAGGATCAGGTCGTTCACTTCCAGCCCGCAGCGGCGCACGCACTTGACGATGTTCTGCGCGGCGCTCACCGCGCCCGTCACGATGTGCACCTTCACCTCGAGGCGGATGCCGCTCATCCCGATCGGCTCGCGCACGTCTTCCTGGCCGTCGATGATGAATTCCTGCGTGAGGATATGCAGCACCTGCTGGTCGGTCGGGATGTTGATCGCCTTCGCGGTCTCGATCACGCGCGCGACGTCGGTCTGCGTGACTTCCTTGTCCTTGATCGCGACCATCCCGCTCGAGTTGAAGCTGCGGATGTGGCTGCCGGCGATCCCCGTGAACACGTTGGTGATCTTGCAGTCGGCCATCAGCTCGGCTTCCTCGAGCGCGCGCTGGATCGACTGCACGGTGGCCTCGATGTTGACCACCACACCTTTCTTCAGACCCTTCGACTCGCTCTGGCCGAGACCGATCACCTCGTAGTGACCTTCGCCCTTCAGCTCGGCGACGATGGCCACCACCTTCGACGTGCCGATGTCGAGGGAAACCAGCAGATCCTTGTAGTCTTTGCTCATAAAGTGCTCTTGCGTGTGATCTCTCGTTACTTCTTGCGCTTGTCGGTATCGGTCAGGAACCGCATGCCTGCCGCGCGAATCGCGAATCCGTTCGGATAACGCAGGTCCGCGTACTCGATGTCGTTGCCCCAGCGCTCCGTGACCGCCGGCCACGCGGCGACCAGGCGCTGGCTCCGGTCATGCAGCGACTCGCTGTTGCGTTCCTTGCCCAGCTCGACCTGCATGCCGTTCGACAGCTTCACCGTCCACGCGTACCGCGCCGACAGCGTCACTTCTTCCGGCGCCGCCTTCAGCGGCGCAAACCATTTTCCGAAGTCGCGATACCGCGTGACGACTTCCTTCGCACTGCCCTCCGGGCCGTCGAACGCCGGCAGTTCCTGATCCAGCTCGCCCTGGTTCGCGGTGAACAGCTCGCCGTCGACGCTCACGAGCTGGTCGCTGCCCCAGGTCCCGAGCGGTTTGTACTCCTCGAGCGTGACAGCCAGCGCATTCGGCCACACCCGGCGCACGCTCGCATGGCGCACCCAGGGCATCTGCTCGAACGCGGCGCGCGCGGCGTCGAGATCGACCGTGAAGAAATTGCCCTTCAGCCGGCCGACCACGCCCGCGCGCACCGTCGGCGAATTGATGTGCTCGGTGTCGCCGTCGATCCGGATTTCCCGCAACGCGAACGTCGGGCGCTGGATCAGCCAGTAGCAACCGGCCGCCGCCAACACGAGCAGCAGCAGCGCGTACAGCGCGCTGGCGGCAAGGTTGAGTTGGCGAACGTTGTTCCACATACGTCGTTCCGTTCCTGCGTCAGTCGTTGAGCGTGAGCGACAGCACCTTCACGACCAGCTCCGAATAGCTGATGCCGACCGCGCGCGCGGCCTTCGGCGGCAGCGAGTGGTCGGTCATGCCCGGCGCAGTGTTCACTTCCAGGAAGTACGCATTGCCATCGGCGTCGAGCATGAAATCCGCGCGGCCCCAGTCGGTGCAGCCGAGCACGTCGAACGCACGGCGCGCGACGCGCTTGAGCTCCGCTTCCTTGTCGGCGGGCAGCCCGCACGGGATCAGGTATTGCGTGTCGTTGGCGATGTACTTCGCGTGATAGTCGTAGAACTCGCCGGCCGGCACGATCTTGATCACCGGCAGGTCGAGATCGCCGGCGATGCATGCGGTGTATTCGCCGCCGCCTTCGATACTCTTCTCGACGATCACGATCGGGTCGTGCTTCGCGGCTTCCTCGAGCGCAGCCGGCAGCGCATCGGCCGTCTTCACCTTCAGCACCGCGACGCTCGAGCCCTCGCTCGCCGGCTTCACGAACAGCGGCAGGCCGAGCTTCGCGACGATGTCCGTCGCCCGCGCCGCGAGGTCGTCGCCGCGCAGCACCGTCTCGAACGGCGGCGTCGGCACGCCCGTCTGCTGCCAGACGAGCTTCGTGCGGAACTTGTCGAGGCCGAGCGCCGACCCGAGCACACCGCTGCCCGTGTAACGGATCCCGTAGAAATCGAGCGCGCCCTGGATCTGGCCGTTCTCGCCGTAACCGCCGTGCAGCGCGTTGAACGCACGCACGAACCCTTCGTCCTTCAGCGCCGCCAGCGGGCGCTCGGCCGGGTCGAACAGGTGCGCGTCGATGCCTGCGTCGCGCAGGCCCTGCAGCACGAGCTGGCCGGACGTGAGCGAAACCTCGCGCTCCGAGGACTCGCCGCCGAACAACACCGCCACCTTGCCGAAACGTTTCGGATCAATCCCGCTCATGTCATGCCTTCTGTTGAGTGTGCTGCGCGACCTTCGCCGGCACGCCGCCGATCGAACCCGCGCCCATCGTGATCACCACGTCGCCGTTCTGCGCGACCTTCGCCAATGCGTCCGGCACGTCGTCGACCGTCGCGACGAACACCGGGTCAACCTTTCCTGCCCCGCGCAACGCGCGAGACAGCGCTTCGCCGTTGGCGGTCGAGATCGCGGCCTCGCCGGCTGCGTAGACTTCCGTCAGCACCAGCGCATCGACCGTCGACAGCACGTTGACGAAATCGTCGAAGCAATCGCGCGTGCGCGTGTAGCGGTGCGGCTGGAACGCCAGCACGAGGCGACGCCCCGGGAACGCGCCGCGCGCGGCCGCGATCGTCGCGGCCATCTCGACCGGGTGATGGCCGTAGTCGTCGATCAGCGTGTACTGGCCGCCGTCCGCGGTCGGCACCTCGCCGTAGCGCTGGAAACGCCGGCCGACGCCGTTGAATTCGGCCAGCGCCTGCTGGATCGCGTCATCCGTCACGCCGAGGTCGGTTGCGATCGCGATCGCCGCGAGCGCGTTCTGCACGTTGTGCAGGCCCGGCATGTTCAGTACGACCGCAAGCGGCGCGCGACCTTCGCGGATCACCGTGAAGTGCATCCGGCCATCGCGCGCGTCGATGTCTTCCGCGCGCACCTGCGCGTCCGGCGACAGCCCGTAGCGCACGACCGGCTTCGAGATGAACGGGATGATCTGCCGCACGTTCGGATCGTCGACGCACACGACCGCGCTGCCGTAGAACGGCAGGCGCTGCGTGAATTCGATGAACGCCTGCTTGAGCCGCGCGAAATCGTGGCCGTAGGTGTCCATGTGGTCGGCATCGATGTTCGTGATGACTTCGATCACCGGATACAGGTTCAGGAACGACGCGTCCGACTCGTCGGCCTCGGCGACGATGAAGTCGCCCGTGCCGAGCCGCGCGTTCGCGCCGGCGCTGATCAGCCGCCCGCCGATCACGAAGGTCGGGTCGAGGCCGCCCGCGGCGAGCACGCTCGCGACGAGGCTCGTCGTGGTGGTCTTGCCGTGCGTGCCGGCGATCGCGATGCCCTGCTTCAGGCGCATCAATTCCGCCAGCATCACCGCGCGCTGCACGATCGGCACGCGCTTCGCGCGCGCGGCCAGCACTTCCGGGTTGTCCGAGCGCACGGCCGTCGATACGACGACCGCGTTCGCGCCCTCGATGTTCGCCGCGTCGTGGCCGATCGCGATCCGTGCGCCGAGCGCCTGGAGACGATCGGTCACCGCGTTGCGCGAGAGATCCGAGCCGCTGACCTCGTAGCCGAGGTTGACGAGCACTTCGGCGATGCCGCTCATGCCCGCGCCGCCGATCCCGACGAAATGAATGTGTTTGACGATGTGTTTCATTGCAATATTTCCAGGTTCGCGCCGGCCGCCTTCGCGCACACGCGCGCGACTTCGTCGGTGGCTTCGGGCTTCGCCAGCGAGCGCGAACGTTCCGCCATGTCCGCGAGCGATGCCCGCGACTGGCCGCGCAGCCAGTCGGCGAGCAGTTCCGCCGACAGGTCGCGTTGTTGCACCAGCACGGCCGCGCCTGCATCGGCGAGGAACGCGGCGTTGCTCGTCTGGTGATCGTCGACTGCGTACGGGAACGGCACGAACAGCGCCGCCACGCCCACCGCCGCGATCTCCGACACCGTCATCGCGCCCGACCGGCAGATCACGAGATCCGCCGCCGCATACGCGGCCGCCATGTCGTCGATGAACGGCACGAGCCGCACGTCTTCGCCGGCCGCGAAACCGGCCGCTTCGTAATTCGCCTTCAGCGCGTCGATGTGCTTCGCGCCGGCCTGATGCACGATGCGCGGGCGTTCACCCGGCGTCAGCATCGCCAGCGCGCGCGGCACGACTTCGTTCAGCGCGGCCGCACCGAGGCTGCCGCCGACGACCAGCACGTTCAGCGGGCCGCTGCGCGATGCGTAGCGTGCTTTGGGCGCTTCGGTGCCGGCAAGTTCCGCGCGAATCGGGTTACCGGTCCATTCCGCGTGCGGCAGCGCGCCGGGGAACGCGACGAGCACGCGTTTCGCGAATTTCGCGAGCACCTTGTTCGTCAGGCCCGCGATCGAATTCTGTTCATGCAGCACGAGCGGACGCCCCGACAGCGCCGTCATCACACCCGCCGGGAACGTGATGTAGCCGCCCATCCCGAGCACGACGTCGGGCCGCACGCGGCGCAGCGCGGCGAGGCTCTGCCCGCATGCGCGCAGCAGGTTGAACGGCAGCGTCAGCTTGGTCTTCAGGCCCTTGCCGCGCAGCCCGCCGAACCGCACGTATTCCATCGGAATGCCGTGCTTCGGCACGAGCGTCGCTTCCATCCCGGCCGGATTGCCGAGCCACACGACGCGCCAGCCCGCCGCCTCCATCCGGTGCGCGACCGCGAGCCCCGGGAACACATGGCCCCCGGTGCCGCCTGCCATCACCATCAGCGTGCGTTGCGACGCGGTCATACCTTCCCTCCGCGCATCAGCACCCGGTTTTCATAGTCGACCCGCAGCAGCACCGCGAGCGCCACGCAGTTCAGCAGAATGCCGGAGCCGCCGTAGCTCACGAGCGGCAGCGTCAGGCCCTTGGTCGGCAGCAGCCCGAGGTTCACGCCCATGTTGATGAAGGTCTGCGCGCCGAACCAGATGCCGATGCCCTTCGCCATCAGGCCCGCGAACGTGCGATCGAGTGCGAGTGCCTGGCGGCCGATCTCGAACGCGCGGCGCACGATCCAGTAGAACAGCAGGATCACGACCAGGACGCCGACGAAACCGAGTTCCTCGCCGATCACCGCGAGGATGAAGTCGGTATGCGCTTCCGGCAGGTAGTTCAGCTTCTCGACGCTGCCGCCGAGGCCGACACCGAACCACTCGCCGCGTCCGAACGCGATCAGCGAGTGCGTGAGCTGGTATGCCTTGCCCTGCGCGTAGCGCTCGTCCCACGGATCGAGGTACGCGAAGATCCGCTCGCGACGCCACGGCGACAGCCACACGAGCATCGTGAAGGTGCCGACCGCCGTCGCGACGAGGCCGCCGAACAGCTTGCCGTTCACGCCGCCGAGGAACAGCACGCCCATCGCGATCGCCGCGACGACCATGAATGCACCCATGTCCGGCTCGAGCAGCAGCAGCGCACCGACCAGGCCGACCGCGAACGCCATCGGCAGGAAGCCCTTCGCGAAGCTCTGCATGTATTCCTGCTTGCGCACCGTGTAGTTCGCCGCGTAGATCGTCACCGCGAGCTTCATGATTTCCGACGGCTGCATGTTCGTGATGCCGAGCGGAATCCAGCGGCGCGCGCCGTTCACGCCCTTGCCGACGTGCGGGATCAGCACGATCACGAGGCCGACCAGCGCGATCAGGAAGAGATGCGGCGCGTATTTGTCCCACGTCGACACGGGCACACGGAACGCGATCACCGCCGCGATGAACGCGACGACGAGCGACACGCAGTGGCGCATCAGGAACGCGTAATCGTGATACGCCGCGTATTTCGGCGAATCGGGCATCGCGATCGACGCCGAATACACCATCACGACGCCGAGCCCGAGCAGCGCGATCGCGACCCACAGCAGCGAGTAGTCGAAGTCGAGCATCCGCGAACGGCTCGGGCGCACGCCGTTGACGACGCTCGCGAGGCCGCCGGTCGCGGCGCGCGTGGCCGACGCGACGCGGCCACCCGCGGCATTGCCGCCGGTGTCGCGCCGATCGTTGAAACGGGAGACGAGGCGATCGGACCAGCTCATGGCGTCGCTCCTTTGTCGATGGCGATTTCGTCGACCGCCGCGCGGAACACATCCGCGCGATGGGCGTAGTTCCTGAACATGTCGAGGCTCGCGCATGCCGGCGACAGCAACACCGCATCGCCCGGCTCGGCGAGGTCGGCCGCCGCGTGCACCGCGCCTTCGAGCGTCGCGTGGTCGGCAAGCGGCACGCCCGTTTCGGCGAGCGTGTCGCGGATCGCCGGCGCGTCACGGCCGATCAGCATCACCGCGCGGCACCAGCGCGCGACCGGCGCGACCAGCGGCGCGAAGTCCTGGCCCTTGCCGTCCCCGCCCGCGATCAGCACGATCTTCTGGGCGAGCCCGTCGAGCGCGGCAACCGTCGCGCCGACGTTCGTGCCCTTGCTGTCGTCGACGTAGTCCACGTCGTCGATCGTCGCGATCACTTCGACGCGATGCGCTTCGCCGCGATACTCGCGCAGCGCATGCAGCAGCGGCGCGGCCGGCAGGTCAATCGCGCGTGCGAGCGCGAATGCGGCCAGCGCGTTCGCCGCGTTGTGCAGCCCGCGGATACGCAGTGCGTCGGCCGGCATCAGGCGCTTCTGCGCGATGTCGGGCGTGTGCGCGGCATCGCGCTTGCGCCGGCGACTCGTCGTCGCCGCTTCGTCGGGTGCATCGCGATCGACGGCTTCCACCAGCCACGCGATGCCGTTGTCGCGCGACAGCCCGTAGTCGCCGTCCTGCACCGGTTCGTTCAGGCCGAACGTGACCGTACGCGGCGCGTCGGCCGCGCCGGCTGCCGGCGCGAACTTCATCACGGCCGCATCGTCGCGGTTCAGCACGCGCGTCGTCGTCGCGCCGAAGATCCGGCCCTTTGCCTGCGCGTACGCTTCGAAGCTGCCGTGCCAGTCGAGGTGGTCCTGCGTGATGTTCAGGATCGCGGCCGCATCGGGCGCGAACGTGCGCGCGGTCTCGAGCTGGAAGCTCGACAGTTCGAGCACCCATACGTCCGGCAGCGCGGTTTCGTCGATCGCGCCGGCGAGCCGGTCGAGCATCGCCGGGCTGATGTTGCCCGCGACCGCGACCTTCTTGCCCGAGCGCTGGCACAGCAGGCCCGTGAGGCTCGTCGTCGTCGTCTTGCCGTTGGTGCCCGTGATCGCGAGCACCTTCGGCTGGTAGCCGCTCGTGCCGAGCGCACGCAGCGCCTGCGCGAAGAATTCCAGCTCGCCCCACACCGCGACGCCGCGCTCGTTCGCGGCCGCGACCAGCGCCGCGAGCGCCGGTTCGAGCGGCGACAGCCCGGGGCTCAGCCCGACGAGCTCGATGCCGCCGTCGAGCAGCGCAGGCGTGAACGCCCCGCCGACGAATTCCGCATCGATGCCTTCGGCCTGCAGCGCGGCAAGGTTCGGCGGCGCCTCGCGGGTATCGGCAATGCGCAGCCGGCACCCGTGCCTCGCGCACCATCGCGCGATCGCGAGACCCGATTCCCCGAGCCCCAGTACGAGCACCATCGGCCGTTGCCGATCTCCAAACATCTCGCCAGACATCCTTGTTACCTTTCCTTTACCGCAGCTTGAGGGTGGTCAGACCGAACAGGCACAGCATCAGCGTGATGATCCAGAAACGCACGACCACCTGCGTTTCCTTCCAGCCGGACAATTCGAAATGGTGATGCAGCGGCGCCATCTTCAGCAGGCGCCGCCCTTCGCCGTAGCGCTTTTTCGTGTACTTGAACCACGACACCTGCAGCATCACCGACAGCGTCTCCGCGACGAAGATGCCGCCCATGATGAACAGCACGATTTCCTGGCGCACGATCACCGCGACCGTGCCGAGCGCGCCGCCGAGCGCCAGCGCGCCGACGTCGCCCATGAACACCTGCGCGGGGTGCGTGTTGTACCAGAGGAACGCGAGCCCTGCCCCGCCCATCGCGGAACAGAAGATCAGCAGTTCGCCCGCGCCCGGGATATGCGGGAACAACAGGTATTTTGAATAGACCGCGCTGCCCATCACGTACGCGAACACACCCAGCGACGCGCCGACCAGCACGACCGGCATGATCACGAGGCCGTCGAGGCCGTCGGTCAGGTTCACCGCGTTGCTCGCGCCGACGATCACGAAGTACGTCAGCACGATGAAGCCCCACACGCCGAGCGGATAACTGATCGACTTCAGGAACGGCAGCATCAGGTCGGCGCGTGCCGGCAGCCCCATCGACAGGCCGCTCCTCACCCACGCCATGAACAGGTCGAACACGCGCACGTTGTTCGCCTCGGACACGCTGAAGGCGAGGTAGACGGCCGCGAACAGCCCGATCACCGATTGCCAGAAATACTTCTCGCGCGACGACATCCCGCGCGGGTCCTTGTGGACGACCTTGCGGTAATCGTCGACCCAGCCGATCACGCCGAAACCGAACGTGACGAGCATCACGATCCAGATGAAACGGTTCGTCAGGTCGCCCCACAGCAGCGTCGCGACCGCAATGCCGATCAGGATCAGCACGCCGCCCATCGTCGGCGTGCCGGACTTGACGAGATGTGTCTGCGGGCCGTCCTTGCGCACGGCCTGACCGACCTTCATTTGCGTCAGCTTGCGGATCACCCACGGTCCGCACACGAGCCCGATCCCCAGCGCGGTGATGGTGGCCATCACCGCCCGGAACGTGAGGTACGTGAACAAGCGCAAAAAGCTTGCGTCTCCTTGCAGCCATTGCGCCAGCGCCAGCAGCATGCTTCCTTCCTTCTACTCAGTGTGCCGCGGGCGCCGTGCCCGCCGCGGGTTGGTTCGTCAGCGCGTCGACCACGCGCTCCATCTTCATGTACCGCGAGCCCTTCACGAGCAGCGTCGCCTGCGCGCCGTAACCGGCCGCGAGCAGCGCCGCCACAAGCGCGCCGATGTCGTCGAAGTGGCGTGCCGTGTCGCCGTACGCCGTGCACGCATCACGCGATGCGTCGCCGAGCGCGAACAGCGCGTCGATCCCGCGCTCGCGCGCGTATGCACCGACCTCGCGATGAAAAGCCGGCCCTTCGTCACCGACCTCGCCCATGTCGCCGATCACCAGCACGCGCGGCGCCGGTTGCGTGGCGAGCACGTCGATCGCGGCACGCATCGAATCGGGATTCGCGTTGTACGTATCGTCGACGACCGTCGCACCCGCGAGGCTGCCCGCGATCGCCTGCTTCACCTGCAGCCGGCCCTTGACCGGCTCGAACGATTCGAGACCCTGCTTGATCGCCGACAGCGCGACGCCGGCACCCAGCGCCGCGGCCGTGGCGGCCAGCGCGTTGCGCGCGTTGTGCTCGCCGAGCGCGCGCAGCCGCACCGTGACGGCGCCCGCGGGCGTATCGATCACGAGTTCGCCGCCGTGAAGACGGCCCGTGACCTGCGCGTCGTTCTGCCGTTCGGCGTCATGCAGCGCGAAATCGAGGATCCGGTTGCCGGTGGCCGCGACGCGCCAGATGCCCGCATACGCGTCGTCGGCCGGGAACACCGCAACGCCGTCCGGCGGGAGCGCGTGAATCACGGCCGCATGTTCGAGCGCGACCGCTTCGACCGTCGCCATGAACTCCTGGTGCTCGCGCTGCGCGTTGTTGACGAGCGCGACCGTCGGCGCCGTGAGACGCGCGAGGACTTCGGTCTCGCCCGGGTGGTTCATCCCGATCTCGATCACCGCGAGACGATGTGTGGACGACAGGCGCAGCAGCGTCAGCGGCAGGCCGACGTCGTTGTTCAGGTTGCCGGCCGTCGCGAGCCGCGCGTCGGCGCCGACCGCCGCCGCGAAGATCGACGCGATCATTTCCTTGACGGTCGTCTTGCCGTTGCTGCCCGTCACCGCGACGAGCGGCAGCGCGAATCGTTTGCGCCAGCCATGTGCCAGTGCGCCGAGTGCGGCACGTGTTTCGCCGCCTTCGATCGCCGGCATCGTGACGCCCGCCGGCACGTGCGCGACGAGCGCCGCCGCCGCACCGCGCGCAGCGACATCGCCAAGGAAGTCGTGCGCGTCGAAGCGCTCGCCTTTCAGTGCGACGAACAGGTCGCCGGGGCCGACGGTGCGGCTGTCCGTCGACACGCGGTCGAACGTGACGCCCGCATCGCCGTGGACGGTTGCACCGGGAATCAGGCGAGCGGCTTCGCCGAGACTGAGCATCGTCATTCGGCGCCTCCCTTGCCGTGTGTCGCGCGCGCTGCCAGCGCGAGCCGCGCGTGATCCTGGTCGGAGAACGTACGCTTCTTGCCCATGATTTCCTGCGTGGCCTCGTGGCCCTTGCCGGCCAGCACGACGACATCCTCGCGTGCGGCGCCGCGCACGGCCTGCAGGATCGCGCTCGCGCGATCCTCGATACGACGTGCGTGATCGGCCGCGGTCATGCCCGCGACGATCTGGTCGATGATGCGCTGCGGATCCTCGCTGCGCGGGTTGTCGCTCGTGACGACGGTTTCATCGGCGAGCCGCTCCGCGATCGCGCCCATCAGCGGGCGCTTCGTCGCATCGCGATCGCCGCCGCAGCCGAACATGCAGACGAGCCGGCCGCCGCGCGCCGTGGCGATCGGGCGCAGCGCGTCGAGCGTCTTTTCGAGCGCGTCGGGCGTGTGTGCATAGTCGATCACGACGAGCGGTTCGTCGTTCTGCAGCCGGCCGCCGAGCCGCTGCATCCGTCCGTTGACGGACTCGAGCCGCGCGATCTCGGCGAGCGCCGCGTCGAACGGCAGGTCGGCCGCGAGCAGCGAGCCGAGCACCGCGAGCAGGTTGCTGACGTTGAACGTGCCGAGCGTGCCGACCTCGACGTCCGCCTCCCCCCACGACGAACGCAGGTGGAACGCCGTGCCGGTCGCGGTGGCGCGCACGTCGAGCGCGACCAGTTCGCGATCGGCGTCAGGCGCCGGTGCGTCGCCGATCCCGTACGCGATCGTGCGCACGCGGCCGGCGAGCTTCTCGAGCAGGCGCCGACCGGCTGCATCGTCGCGGTTGACGACTGCCGCGCGCAGGCCGCGCCACGCGAACAGCTTCGCCTTCGCGGCCTCGTACGCATCGAACGTGCCGTGATAGTCGAGGTGATCCTGCGTGAGGTTCGTAAACACCGCGATGTCGAAACCCGTACCGTTCACGCGCCCCTGGTGCAGCGCGTGCGACGACACTTCCATCGCCACGGCCTTCGCGCCCGCATCGCGCAACTGCGCGAGACTGCGCTGCAGTTGCGGCGCATCGGGCGTCGTGAACCCCGTCGGCACGAGCTGGCCGGGCATCCCGGTGCCGAGCGTGCCGATCACCGCGCACGGCTGGTGCAGCGCCGTCAGCGCGGCGGCGATCCATTGCGTGCACGACGTTTTGCCGTTCGTGCCGGTCACGCCCACCGCAAGCAGGCTGTCGCTCGGATTGCCGTACCAGCCGCTGGCGATCTCGCCGGCGAGCTGGTCGAGCGCCGGCACGGCCAGCGCAACGGGCACCGCCGGCGCCGCGGCCAGCCCTTCCGGCTGATACAGTACGGCGGCCGCGCCGCGCGCGACGGCATCGACAATGAAAGCGCGGTTGTCGGCCCCGTCGACCGCATAGGCAAAAAACACGTCGCCGGCCTTGAGGCTGCGCGTGTCGGCATGCAGTTGCGCTGCGGGGGCCACATGCTGATGCAGCCACGCAAGCGCGGCTGCGATCTGCTGATGCGCCGGATGGGAACTGCGAGCGGCGCTCATCGAACAACTCCTGGTGAATTACGCGTCGTGCTGGACACGATCATATGCTTCGCGCCGCCACCCGCGGCCAGCTTTTGCGGCCCCGCTGCGGAAGGTGCTGCCGGCGAATCGTCAGACACGACAAGCTGCTTGATCGGCATGTTCGGCGGCACGTTCAGCGCACGCATCGTGTCGCCGGCGATCGCCGAGAATACGGGGCCGGACACCTGGCCGCCGAAGTGGCTGCCGGCGGTCGGTTCGTCGACCGACACCGCGACGACAATGCGCGGATTCGGCATCGGCGCCATCCCGACGAACGACGCGCGGTACTTGCGCGTGTAGCCGTGCCCCTCATGCTTGTACGCGGTGCCGCTCTTGCCGCCGACGCGATAACCCGGCACGGCCGCATCGGGCGACGTGCCGCCCGGCGCCACCACCGTTTCCAGCATCGCGCGCACTTCGCGCGCGGTGGTCGGGTTGAATACCTGCGTGCCCACGACCGGCTGATTGGGGTCGGTCTTGAAAATGGTCACGGGCATCAGCTCGCCGTCATGCGCGATCGCCGTGTACGCGCGCGCAAGCTGGAACAGCGACACCGACAGGCCGTAGCCGTACGACATCGTCGCCTGCTCGATGCGACGCCAGCTCTTCCACGGACGCAGGCGGCCGGCCACCGCGCCCGGGAACCCGACCTTCGGCGCTTGGCCGAGGCCGATGCTCGTATACATATTCCACATTTCCTCGGGCCGCATCGTCATCGCGATCTTCGTCGCGCCGATGTTGCTCGACTTCTGGATCACGCCGCCGACCGTCAGCGTGCCGAAACCCGCGTCGTCGGTGATCGGTGCGCCGTCGAGCACGAAATGCCCGTTGCCCGTCTCGACGAGCGTATTCGGCGTCACGCGGTGCAGGTCGAGCGCGAGCGACACTGTAAACGGCTTCATGATCGAGCCCGGCTCGAACACGTCGGTCATGATCCGGTTGCGCAACTGCTCGCCCGTCATGCGTGAGCGGTCGTTCGGGTTGTACGTCGGGTAGTTGACGAGCGCGAGCACCTCGCCGGTGCGCACGTCGACGACCATGGCCGCGCCGGCCTTTGCCTTGAACTTCTCGACGGCGGCCTTCAGGTTCGCGTACGCGATGTACTGGATCTTGCTGTCGATCGACAGGTCGACGTCGGTGCCGTTGTGCGGCGGGATCTGCTCGGCGACGTCCTCGACGATGTGCCCCAGCCGGTCCTTGATCACGCGACGCACGCCCGACGTGCCGGACAGCATCTTCTGGTCGCCGAGCTCGACGCCCTCCTGCCCTTCGTCCTCGACGTTCGTGAAGCCGATCAGGTGAGCGGTGATCTCGCCTTCCGGATAGAAGCGCTTGTATTCGTTGCGCTGATAGATACCGGGAATGTCGAGCGCGGCAACCTTGTCCGCGACGTCGATCGGCACCTGGCGCTTCACGTAGACGAAACCCTTGTCTTCCGACAGCTTCACGCGCAGTTCCTTCGACGTCATGCCGAGGAGCTTGCCGAGCTGGTTGACCTTGTCGGCATCGAGATCGTCCGGCACCGCGTCGGGAATCGCCCAGATCGCGCGCACGGGCAGGCTCGTCGCGAGCACGAGCCCGTTACGGTCGAGAATCTTGCCGCGCGTCGCCGGCAGCTCGAGCGTGCGCTGGTAGCGGCTTTCGCCCTGCTTCTGGTAGAACGCGTTGCCGGGCCCCTGGATCCAGAACGCGCGCGCGGCCAGCGCGACGAACGCCATGAACAGCAGGAACACGACCAGCTTCGAGCGCCACATCGGCAGATGCACGCCCAGCACCGGGCTCGACGAGAACTTCACGTTCTGGCGCTTCTGGGACGGCTTCATCGCGCGCCTCCCTTGCCCTTGCCGGCCGTGTCCGCCGAAGCCGGGATCGGCGCGTCGATCGCCTTCGCCGCGCCCGGCGGCAGCGTCAGGTATTGCGTGCGGCCGGTCGAGATCGGCTGCATCTTCAGCGAATCGTTCGCAAGCTGCTCGATGCGCGACGTCTTCGACAGCGCGCTCTGCTGATATTGAAGCTGCGCGTAGTCCTGCTGGAGCTGACGCTCCTGCGACTGCGCGCGCTGCAGCTGGATGAAGATCTGGCGCTGCTGGTTCGTCGAATTGACGACCGACAGCGCGCAGCCCATCACGATGATCAGCAGGAAGATATTGAAGCGGCTCATGGCGTGACGCGCTCCGCAATGCGCATCACGGCCGAGCGGGCGCGCGGGTTCGCGGCGACTTCCGCTTCGCTCGGAAACTGGCGGCTGATGATCTTGAGCGGCGGGCTCGGGAGATCGACGGCGCGGATCGGCAGGCGACGATCGACCGCAGGCGCACTCGCGTGCGCCTGCATGAATCGCTTGACGATCCGGTCCTCGAGTGAATGAAAGCTGATGACCACCAGCCGCCCCCCTTGCTCCAGCAACGACAGTGCCGCGTCTAGTACGACTTGCAGGTCCGCAAGCTCTTGATTGACGTGAATCCGTATAGCCTGAAAGGTGCGGGTTGCCGGATCCTTGCCCTTCTCACGGGTTTTGACGACGTGACCCACGATTTGGGCAAGCTCGCCCGTGGTGTCGAGAGGCCCAAGACGGTCGGACTCTGCCCGGCGAGCAACAAGCGCCTTTGCAATCTGAAAAGCAAACCGTTCTTCCCCATAATCCCGTATCACCTCCGTCAATTCCTGCACCGAAGCCCGTGCGAGCCATTCCGCCGCCGACTCGCCGCGCGTCGGATCCATCCGCATGTCCAGCGGGCCATCGGCGCGGAAGCTGAAGCCGCGCGCCGGATCGTCCACCTGCGGCGAGGACACGCCCAGGTCCAGCAACACACCCGACACCTTCTCGATGCCGCGCGCCGCAAGCGCGTCGCGCATCGATGCAAAGCTGTCATGCACGATCGAGAAGCGCGCATCCTCGATGCCCTGCGCCGTCTCGATCGCTCGCGGGTCCTTGTCGAACGCAATCAGCCGCCCGGCCGTCGCCAGCCGCGCGAGCACCGCGCGGCTATGACCGCCGCGCCCGAACGTGCCGTCGACATAAACGCCGTCCGGCCGCGTCACGAGCGACTCGACCGCTTCATCCAACAGCACCGTTCGATGCCGCAATTCGTTTCCCATCGCGGGCGTCTCCGTCACCGCAATCAGAACGTGAAATTCTTCAGCGCGTCGGGCATGCCCTGCGCCATCGCCGCCTGCTCCTTCGCGTTGTAGGTCTGCGAATCCCACAGCTCGAAGTGACTACCCATTCCCAACAACATGACTTCCTTTTCCAGTCCAGCTGCCATGCGCAGCTCGGGCGATACAAGAATCCGGCCGGCGCTGTCGAGATCGACGTCCATCGCATTGCCGAGAAAAATGCGCCGCCACCAATGCGCGTCCATCGGCAGCGCAGCGATCTTGGCGCGGAATACTTCCCATTCGGGGCGCGGAAACAGCAACAGGCAGCCGTCCGGGTGCTTGGTCACAGTCACCCGTCCTTCTGCCTGTCCTTGCAGCGCTTCGCGATAGCGAGCCGGCACCGACATCCGCCCTTTCGCATCGAGCGTCAGCGCCGACGCCCCTTGGAACACTTTCCGCTCTCCCGTTCAGGGCACCGAAGCACCCGCTCAATGCTGAGAATTTAGCCGGAATAGCCCGCCAAATCACACAAAAATACACTTTCTCACACTGTCTCCCACTTTAGAGGAAGGGTGTGGCACGGTCAAGGGAGCGGCCCGCTTTTTTGACGAATTTTGTTAGTTAGAACAAGGACTTACGCGCACATGCTCACACGCCCCTTCATTCCAAAAACCGTTATAAATGAATGAGCTAGTGCAACTTGTGAAGGTGATACGTGAGAAAGACGGGCCAGACGGGTGTGCGGACGGGGCTTTCGGGGGCGGGAAAACGAGGAATAAACGGGCGGTATCAGCGGCGGGGAACCGGGGCGACGTCACGCGTCGCCCCGGTGCGAATCTCACAGATAGTACGCAGTGCTCGTCATGACTTTCGACGCGGCGCGCATCAGCATTCGCGCGGGCAGCGGCAGTTCGATCCCGCCTGCGTCGGCGGCGGCCTTGCCGTGCTTCACCTCGTCGATACGCATCTGGTCGACGATCGCGCGCGACGCGGTATCGGCCGCCGGCAGCTCGGACATATGGCCTTCGAGATGGCTCTCGACCTGCCGTTCGGTCTCGGCCATGAAGCCGAGACTGACCTTGTCGCCGAGCGCGCCAGCCGCCACGCCGATCGCGAGCGAACCCGCATACCAGAGCGGGTTCAACAGGCTCGGGCGCGAGTCGAGCTCTTTCAGGCGGTGTGCGGTCCACGCGAGGTGATCCTCCTCCTCGCGCGCGGCTTCCTCGAACATCGCCTTCGCGGATGTCGTGCGCGCGGTGAGCTTCTGCGCCTGGTACAGCGCCTGAGCGCAGACCTCGCCGACGTGGTTCACGCGCATCAGCCCGGCGGCATGCGTACGCTCCGCGGGCGTCAATTCGACGGCGGGCGCCTCGGCCGGCGCGGGCACCGGCCGGCTCATTCGGCTAATGCCCGTCAGCGACCGCAGGCCGCGATCGAATTCGCTGATCAGTTCATCAAACACCATCCTGTTTCTCCTGGCTGCATGTGCCGCCGCGAGCGGCAAGGGCACGAGTCCGCTGCGTAACCGACTTGATTATTCAGCGGAAATTGCGGTTAACCCGTGATTTTAACCATTGTTGCATAAAGGAAACATGGCGGCCTTGAGCTGCGGCATTTCGCTTTGTGGCAAAAACCGGTTTTGCTACATTACGTGCGACTTCTTGCGAAGTTGATGGGGCCCGTCGACAGAACATAACTATCCGCCCCGCCAGAAAAATTCAGTGATTTTTGGAGATCCGTTAATGAAAAAGTCGCTTCTCGCGCTCGTCGCGCTGGGCGCGTTCGCTGGCGCTGCCCATGCGCAAAGCAGCGTGACGCTTTACGGCATCATCGATGAAGGCCTGCTCTTCAACAACAATGCGGGCGGCAAGCACCTGTACAGCATGGCCAGCGGCGTGATGCAAGGCAGCCGCTTCGGCCTGCGCGGCACCGAAGACCTCGGTGGCGGCCTGAAGGCAATCTTCACCCTCGAAAACGGTTTCGACGTGAACAGCGGCAAGCTCGGTCAGGGCGGCCTGATGTTCGGTCGTCAGGCTTACGTCGGCCTGTCGAGCCAGTACGGTACGGTCACGCTGGGTCGTCAATACGACTCCGTCGTCGACTTCGTCGGCCCGCTCGAGGCGGGCGACCAGTGGGGCGGCTACATCGCCGCTCACCCGGGCGACCTCGACAACTTCAACAACGCCTATCGCGTGAACAACGCAGTCAAGTTCACGAGCCAGACCTACGGTGGCTTCTCGTTCGGCGGCCTGTACAGCTTCGGCGGTCAGGCAGGCCAGTTCTCGAAGAACCAGGTCTGGTCGCTCGGCGCAGGCTACAACAACGGCCCGCTGGTCTTGGGCGTCGGTTACTTGAACGCACGTACGCCGAACCAGTTCGGCGGCATGTTCAACAACGGTTCCGCGTCTTCGTCGGTCTCGTCGCCGATCTACGGCGCGTACGCGAACAACGCGAACACGTACCAGGTCATCGGTGCAGGCGGCGCATACACGTTCGGCGCAGCAACGATCGGCGCGACGTACTCGAACACGAAGTTCAAGGGCTTCTCGGCAGGCCCGTTCGTGAACCAGACCGCGACGTTCAACAACGGCGAAATCAACTTCAAGTATCAGCTGACCCCGGCGCTGATTCTCGGCGCGGCGTACGACTACACGCAAGGCAGCAAGATCGACGGCAACTCGGCAGCCAAGTACCACCAGGGCTCGCTGGGCGTCGACTACTTCCTGTCGAAGCGCACCGACGTCTACGTGATCGGCGTGTACCAGCACGCATCGGGCAACGTGCTCGATTCGAACGGCAACGTCCTGAAGGCAACGGCAGCGATCAACGGCCTGGCCGGGTCGAGCACCAGCAACCAGGTCGCGGCACGCGTCGGCATCCGTCACAAGTTCTAATCAGCTTGCCTGACAAGCCGCAGCATATTGAAGGCGCCTCCGGGCGCCTTTTTCTTTTGCGGTGCAGAACGGCAAAGCCGGAGTGCGGCGAATCGCACCGGGCGTTGCGCGCTCGTCGTGGGGGCCATGCCGCCTGCCTTTGCGGCCATCGAAACGCGCGGCCGCGGCCGCAAGCCCATTCCGGAGACAGCCTCGCACGGAGACAAACCTCCTCGGGGCCGCACTGCAAACAAAAAGGCCCGGCATGTGCCGGGCCTTTTCCTTCGATCGACCGCGCCGTTACGCGCGTCCGTCGCGCAATTCGCGCCGCAGGATCTTGCCGACGTTCGTTTTCGGCAGCTCCGTACGGAACTCGACCAGCTTCGGCCGCTTGTAGCCGGTGAGGCGCTCCTTGCAGTAGGCAAGGATGTCCTTGTCGGTGAGCGCCGGGTCCTTCTTCACGACGAACAGCTTCACGGCTTCGCCGGAATGCTCGTCGGGCACGCCGACCGCCGCCACCTCGAACACGCCCGGATGCGACGCCACCACGTCCTCGACTTCGTTCGGGTACACGTTGAAGCCCGATACGAGAATCATGTCCTTCTTCCGGTCGACGATCTTCACGTAACCGCGCGCATCCATCACGCCGACGTCGCCCGTCTTGAAGAAGCCGTCCGCGAACATGACCTTCGCGGTCTCGTCCGGCCGGTTCCAGTAGCCGGCCATCACCTGCGGCCCGCGGATGCAAATCTCGCCGGGTTCGCCGAGCGCGACGTCGTTGCCGGCATCGTCGCGAATCGCCACTTCGGTCGACGGCAGCGGCAGGCCGATCGTCCCGCTGTATTCGGTCGCCGTCACCGGATTGCAGGTCGCGACCGGCGACGTTTCGGACAGCCCGTAGCCTTCGATGATCGCCGTATGGGTCTTTTCATACCAGCGTTTCGCGACGCCTTCCTGGATCGCCATGCCGCCGCCGTTGGCGATCACGAGCTTCGACAGGTCGAGCTGATTGAATTCGGGGTGGTTCAGCAGTGCGTTATACAGCGTGTTGACCGCCGGGATCGTCGAGATCTGGTAACCCTTCAGTTCCTTGATCATGCCGGCGATGTCGCGCGGGTTCGGGATCAGGATGCCCATGCCCCCGGTACGCATCGTCAGGAAACCGCAGACGGTCAGCGCGAACACGTGATACAGCGGCAGCGCGACAACGGTCACGAACTGTTTCACCTCCGGGAACTTCTCATGAGCCGGATGGTGCCAGGCGCCGGCCTGCAGCACGTTCGACACGATGTTCCGGTGCAGCAGCGTCGCCCCCTTTGCCACGCCTGTCGTCCCGCCCGTGTATTGCAGGAACGCGACGTCATCGGGGCCGATCTTCTGTGCCTTGAATGCCTGCCGCGCGCCTTCCGACAGCGCGGCCTTGAAGCGCGTGAACGACGGCAGTTGCCAGGCCGGCACCATCTTCTTCACGTTGCGCACGACGTAGTTGACGAGCCATCCCTTGATGCCCAGCAGATCGCCCATCGACGCGACGACGACGTGCTTGACGCTCGTATTCGCGATGACAGCCTGCAGCGTCGACGCGAAATTCTCGAGGATGACGATCGCCTCCGCACCGCTGTCCTTCAGCTGATGTTCGAGCTCGCGTGGCGTGTAGAGCGGATTGACGTTGACGACGGTGTAGCCCGCCCGCAGTACCGCGGCGATCGCCACCGGATACTGCAGCACGTTCGGCATCATGATCGCAACGCGCGCCCCGCGTGCTAGACCGCGCGATTGAAGCCAGGCGCCGAACTGGCGCGACAGCTTGTCGAGTTCGCCGTACGTGATGCCCTTGCCCATGCAGACGAACGCCGTGCGGTCGCGGTACTGGCGGAAGCTTTCGTCCAGCAGGTCTGGAACGGAGGGATAAGGAGACGCGTCAATTTCGGCTGGAACGCCGGGTGGGTACGATTTCAGCCAAATTTTGTTCATACTGCGCGTCTCCTCACGGATTTTCGAATGATCGTGCTAAAACGCATCGTAACGGCTCGCCCGTCCCGATACAACAGGGTTAGACGTCCACTTCGAACTTCCGTGGAGATTCGTCGGATGATACGGTGATATTCGGTCAAATGCGTTCTACTTCCACAAGGCAATCGTAAAACGTCGCCGAATTGCCGAGATCGGTGAGCGCCTGGCTCGTCACTTCGTTCGCGTTCCTGCCGTCCGGCGACAGCTTCTTCCACCAGATCGACAGCCCGACGACGAGCCCTGCACGTGCACGATCGGTAATTCTCGCGAGCGCCTGCATCGATCCGCGGTCGTTGAAGATGCGAACGAGATCGCCCTCCGCGATGCCCCGTGCATCGGCATCCGACGGGTGAATGTCGAGATGCGGCTCGCCTTCGGTATGACGCAGGCTGTCGACGTTCACGAACGTGCTGTTCAGGAAGTGACGGGCCGGCGGCGAAATCATCGCGAGCGGATAGCGCGCCGCGAGCTCGGGTGCCGCCTCGGCCGATTCGAACGGCGGCAGGTAGTCGGGCACTGGGTCAACACCCATCTGCTCGAGCCGCGGGCTGTAGAACTCGCACTTGCCGGATGGTGTACGAAAACCGCCGTTCGCGAACGGCGCCTCCGGCAGCTTGAGTTTCAGCCAACCGTCGCGCTTCAGCGTGTCCCAGTCGCTGTCGAGTGCCGGATCGTCCCAGCGAAGGGCCGCACGCGCGACCTCTTCGTCGCTGTGATAGAGCGCGGGCTCGTCCAGCCCCATGCTGCGCGCGATCCCGCGGAAGATCTCCGTATTCGGCCGCGCGTCTCCCACCGGAGGAATCGACGGCAGGTTCGCCATCACGTAGGTGTGGCCGTACGATTTGTGGATGTCCAGATGCTCGAGTTGCGTGGTCGCCGGCAGCACAATGTCGGCGAAATCGACGGTATCTGTCTTGAAATGCTCGAGAACCACCGTGAACAGGTCGTCGCGTGCGAACCCCGCCGCGACTTTCGAGGAATCAGGCGCGACCGCCACCGGATTCGAGTTGTACACGATCACCGCTTCGACCTTCGGTCCGAAAGTGGCATCGCCCGGGTGCAACAGCGCGTCGCCGATCGCGTTCATGTTGATGATGCGCGGCAGCTTGTGGGGCCAGCCCGGCATCAAGTCCGGGCGCAGCAGCGCAGCCTGGTTCACCGGCGCGGATTCCGACGACGAGAGCAACAGCCCACCGGCCCGATCGCGCCATGCACCCGTCAGCGCCGGCAGGCTTGCGATCGCGCGTACCGCGTTGCCACCGCCGCGAACGCGCTGCATGCCGTAGTTCAGGCGGATCGATGCCTTCCGGGTAGCGCCGTAACGACGCGCAAGATCGATCAACTCCGACGCGTCGATGCCGCAAATCTGCGCGACACGATCCGGCGGATAGGACATCGCCCGTTCCTTGAGTGCGTCGAATCCGAGCGTATGGCTGGCGATGTAGTCGTGATCGAGCAGGTCTTCGGTAATCAGCACGTGCATCATGCCGAGTGCGAACGCGCCATCGGTGCCCGGTTTCAACGCAATATGCTGATGACACTTCTCCGCTGTCAGCGAACGGTACGGATCGATGGCGACAAGACGGGCGCCTCGGCGCTTCGCTTCCTGCGCACGCGTCCAGAAGTGCAGACTCGACGCGATCGGGTTCGCTCCCCATATCAGAATCAGTTCGCTTTCCTCGAAATGCTCGAGATGCATACCGAGACTGCCACCATATGTGTACCGTAACCCCGCAGCACCGGCCGCCGCGCAGATCGTGCGCTCGAGCCGCGAGGCGCCCAGTTTGTGGAAGAAGCGCTGGGCGATGCCCTCTCCTTGCACGAGCCCCATCGTCCCCGCATAGCTGTACGGCACGATCGCTTCCGTTGCGCGCGCCGCAATTTCACCGAGACGACGGCCGATCTCGTCGAACGCCTCGTCCCAACTGATCGGTACGAAATGCCCTTCCCCTTTGGCGCCGATGCGCTTGAGCGGAACGGTGAGGCGATCGGGATGATGAACACGATCGGCGTATCGGCTGACCTTCGTGCACAACACGCCTTGTGTCGGCGGATGATCGGGATCGCCCGTGACCTTGATCGCCTTGCCGTTCTCGACGGTCACGCGCATTGCGCACGTGTCCGGACAATCGTGCGGGCAAACGGCCCGGGTTACCTGAATCGCGGCGTTCATCGTTTTGAGTGCATAGATGGGGGTTCGCAAATTTTACGTGGACGCGCCGAATAAAGCGTTCATTTCGTCCGGATTCTGGGTTATCTGACCAAAAAGCGATTGGAGGAAGCCAGGGTAGTTTCGGTTGCACCACGCGTCATCTGCGGGGGTGCTTGTATGGCCCGTCCGATATGCGTTGTCGACGATGGAGGGCAGAACGTGCACGACGTCGCTAGCCGGTACACGGAGAGGAGGGAGCTGGGATTTTGATCGGAGATACGATCAATAGATCGGGGGATCACGAATGATACCGATCATTTCGAAAAACCGGGCGTTGCGATTGGGGGCACCTGGGAGGAGTAATGTGAAAGTTCCGGCCATGCCACCGATCCCGATCACTCACGCATTTCCGCCGCGCCAATGCAAAAACCCTCGCCTTGTCGGGCGGGGGTTTCTGGCTTGAGGGGAGCCTGACGATTACCTACTTTCACACGGGAATCCGCACTATCATCGGCGTAGAGTCGTTTCACGGTCCTGTTCGGGATGGGAAGGGGTGGGACCGACTCGCTATGGTCATCAGGCAAAGAGGGTTGTTGCGCTGGCTTCGCAGCACAACCAATCTTGGAAGAAGCAGTAATTTAGGTTGTGTGTATCACACACGAGAATCCAACTTGTCGCTCTGGATCCTGCAGCCAGTGCTGTCGCACGGCGCCGATCTACAAGGC
>NZ_LDUL01000110.1:0-23528 GCF_001043615.1 Burkholderia sp. LK4 | reverse complement strand
AAAACCGATATCGCCACACAGATACGCGCTGACCACCTGTTGCTTGAACTGCTCGTCGTACTTCGTCATGAAAAACACCCCAAAGGTTGGATCGGTATCCAACTTTTGGGGTGCAGTTCACGATCGGCGCTTTTTACATGGGTTGCCGGGTGCCGGCGCGTCAGTGCTTGAGGCGGCCGAGCAGCAGGAACTCCATCAGTGCCTTCTGCACGTGCAGGCGGTTTTCCGCTTCATCCCATACGACGCTCTGCGGGCCGTCGATCACGCCGGCCGTCACTTCCTCGCCGCGGTGCGCGGGCAGGCAGTGCATGAAGAGGGCGTCCGGGTTCGCGTGGCCCATCATCTCCTCGTCGACGCACCAGTCGGCGAATGCCTGCTTGCGGGCCTCGTTCTCGGCCTCGAAGCCCATGCTCGTCCACACGTCGGTGGTGACGAGATCGGCGCCCTTGCACGCTTCGTTCGGATCGTTGAACACTTCGTAGAACGGCGCGCTGTCGGGCGACACGAGCTTCATGTCGAGCGCGTAGCCGGGCGGCGTGGACAGGCGCAGCTTGAAGCCGAGGATCTGCGCGGCTTCGATCCACGTGTAGAGCATGTTGTTCGCGTCGCCGACCCACGCGACGGTCTTGCCGGCGATCGGGCCGCGGTGTTCGTAGTACGTGAAGATGTCGGCGAGTACCTGGCACGGGTGGTATTCGTTCGTCAGGCCGTTGATCACCGGCACGCGGGAGTTGTCCGCGAAGCGCTGGATGATCTCCTGCTCGAACGTGCGGATCATGATGATGTCGACCATCCGCGAGATCACCTGCGCGGAATCCTCGACGGGTTCGCCGCGACCGAGCTGCGTGTCGCGCGTGCTCATGAAGACGGCGTGACCGCCGAGCTGGAAGATCCCGGCTTCGAACGACAGGCGCGTGCGCGTCGAGTTCTTCTCGAAGATCATCGCGAGCGTGCGGTCGTGCAGCGGGTGATAGGTCTCGTAGTTCTTGAACTTGCGCTTCAGGATACCCGTGCGTTCGAGCACGTACTCGTAGTCTTCCAGCGAGAAATCCTTGAACTGCAGGTAGTGACGAATGGTTTTGGCGGTCATGAAGCGAAATGCGGCGGGTTGCACCCGGCAGCAAGGCCGGACGGCGCCGCCGTCGGGTGTGGATAACTCAAAGCAGCATAAAGGATTTTCTGTGCTTTGACGAGCCGGGGAGAGAAACGGGGCGCGATCGCCGTGCACTGCGGGCGGCGCAGGAGGAGGGGTGTCGGGACGACGCGCGATGGCGCGCTGCGGTATAATCCAAAAGTTTTCTCCAGCCCGGCAGGCAAGCCTCTTCGCGCTCTGCCGGACACAAGCCGTGCGCTGCACAAATCCGGTGCAGTCCGCCGGCGGCGCACGTCGACGTCTCGTTTTCGGGATATCGGAATGCTTGTGCCGCCGTCCGTTTCAGCTTTGTGTTCGCGTATCCAGGCGCCGTTGCCTGGACATCGCCGGGCCGTCACTTGGGTAACCACATGGCTGAAACCCCTCCGACCGAATTCTTCATCCAGGGCATCACGAAAGACGGGAAAAAGTTTCGCCCGAGCGACTGGTCGGAACGTCTGGCCGGTGTGATGGCCTGCTTCGGGCCGGGGGCGAGCGGGCCGAACGCGCGCCTCAAGTATTCGCTCTACGTGCGTCCGACGATGCTCGGCGACCTCAAGTGCGTGATCCTCGATTCCCGGCTGCGCGACGTCGAGCCGATGGCGTTCGATTTCGTGCTGAATTTCGCGAAGGACAACAATCTCGTCGTCACCGAGGCGTGCGAACTGCCGGACTACGACGCGAAGAAGTGATGCCGGCACGGGCGAGGGCGCATGCGGCGCCCACCCTGGCGCCCGTCCTGGCACATGTCGCCGGCCCGCAGGATGTGCGCCGGCGACAGGCGACAAAAAAGCCCGCCTAGGCGGGCTTTTTTGCGATCGCAGGAAACAGGAACGCCCGCGTGAGCGGGCGCGCCGGAGTTACGCTGCTGCCTGCAGACCCTTGACGGCCGCGGCGAGGCGGCTCTTGCTGCGAGCGGCCTTGTTCTTGTGAACGATCTTCTTGTCGGCGATCGTGTCGATCGTCTTCACGGCAGCCTTGAACAGCTCGGCAGCCTTTGCCTGGTCGCCGGCTTCAACAGCCTTGCGAACCGACTTGATCGCGGTACGGAATTTCGAGCGCAGCGCCGAGTTGTGCGAGTTTGCCTTCGCGGCCTGGCGGGCGCGCTTGCGTGCTTGTGCGGAGTTAGCCATGACGGTTCCTTATCCTGTCCTGTTTCCAGAGCTTGGAGCCTGACGGCCAAGCGCTGCTTTTCGATCCGTCCCCTGAGAACGATTGCCCAGGGGCGCATAAAAAAACGGTGATTTTAACCGAGGCCGGGACATGAAAACGGCAGTTGCCGTGCATGTACGAGCCCAGAAACCGGCGATTATAGCAACAAAATCAAGCGAGTGGCAAGTTGAACGTGACAACCGTCGGGCGGGGCATCGGTGGCGTGCGCGCTTTTCGGCATCGGCCGCTGGCCGGGCCACGCAACGTCCGTATAATAAGCGCCCCATGAATCTATTCCGAGCCCTGCTGACGGTCAGCGGCTTCACGCTGCTGTCGCGCGTGACCGGACTGGCCCGCGAGACGCTGATCGCCCGTGCGTTCGGCGCCAGTCAATACACCGACGCGTTCTACGTCGCCTTCCGTATCCCGAACCTGCTGCGCCGCCTGTCCGCCGAAGGCGCGTTCTCGCAGGCGTTCGTGCCGATCCTCGCCGAGTTCAAGAACCAGCAGGGGCACGATGCGACGAAAGCGCTCGTCGACGCGATGTCGACGGTGCTGGCGTGGGCGCTAGCCGTGCTGTCGGTCTTCGGGATCGCCGGCGCATCGTGGGTCGTGTTCGCGGTCGCGTCCGGCCTGCACACCGACGGGCAGGCGTTCCCGCTCGCGGTCACGATGACGCGGATCATGTTCCCGTACATCGTGTTCATCTCGCTGACGACGCTCGCATCCGGCGTGCTGAACACGTACAAGAGCTTCTCGCTGCCCGCGTTCGCGCCGGTGCTGCTCAACGTCGCGTTCATCGCCGCGGCCGTGTTCGTCGCGCCGCACCTGAAGGTGCCGGTGTTCGCGCTTGCATGGGCCGTCATCGTCGGCGGCGTGCTGCAGTTCCTCGTGCAGCTGCCGGGCCTGAAGAAGATCGACATGGTGCCGCTGATCGGCCTCAACCCGCTGCGCGCGCTGCGCCACCCGGGCGTGAAGCGCGTGCTCGCGAAGATGGTGCCCGCGACGTTCGCGGTGTCGGTCGCGCAACTGTCGCTGATCATCAACACCAACATCGCGTCGCGGCTCGGGCAGGGCGCCGTGTCGTGGATCAACTACGCCGACCGCCTGATGGAATTCCCGACGGCGCTGCTCGGCGTCGCGCTCGGCACGATCCTGCTGCCGAGCCTGTCGAAGGCGCACGTCGACGCCGATTCGCACGAGTATTCGGCGCTGCTCGACTGGGGGCTGCGCGTCACGTTCCTGCTCGCGGCACCCAGCGCGCTCGCGCTGTTCTTCTTCGCGACGCCGCTCACGGCGACCCTCTTCAACTACGGCAAGTTCGACGCGCATACCGTCACGATGGTCGCGCGCGCGCTCGCCACCTACGGGATCGGCCTCGTCGGCATCATCCTGATCAAGATCCTCGCGCCGGGCTTCTATGCGAAGCAGGACATCAAGACGCCCGTCAAGATCGCGATCGGTGTGCTGATCGTCACGCAGATCTCGAACTACGTGTTCGTGCCGCTGATCGGCCACGCGGGCCTGACGCTGAGCATCGGCGTCGGCGCGTGCCTGAATTCGCTGCTGCTGTTCCTCGGGCTGCGCAAGCGCGGCATCTACCAGCCGTCGCCGGGCTGGCTGCGCTTCTTCGTGCAGCTGATCGGTGCGGCGCTCGTGCTCGCGGGCCTGATGCACTGGCTGTCGATCAGCTTCGACTGGACCGGGATGCGCACGCAGCCGCTCGATCGCATCGCGCTGATGGCCGCGTGCCTCGTGCTGTTCGCTGCACTATATTTCGGTATGTTGTGGGTGATGGGCTTCAAATACGCTTATTTCAGAAGGCGCGCCAAGTGACGACCGCAATGACCCGCGTCCTCGACTACTTCAGCACGCTCGTGGCAGACGACGACAGCCTGCCCGTCACGGAAGCGGCGCTGTCGCTGGCA
This sequence comes from Burkholderia sp. LK4, assembly GCF_001043615.1. Classification (NCBI taxonomy): domain Bacteria; kingdom Pseudomonadati; phylum Pseudomonadota; class Betaproteobacteria; order Burkholderiales; family Burkholderiaceae; genus Burkholderia; species Burkholderia sp. LK4. The sequence continues at coordinate 19,316 of NZ_LDUL01000110.1, read as the reverse complement.
CAGGACGCCTATCCCGACCTCGACCTGCAGGGCACGCTGGCCGAACTCGACATGCTGGCGGCGCGGCTGCGCCGGCGGCTCGCCGACGACACGGACCTGAAGGGCCGCGTCGCCGCGCTGAACGACTTCTTCTTCCGCGAGCTCGGCTTCGCGTGCAATCACAACGATTACTACGACCCCGATAACAGCCACCTGAACGCCGTGCTGAAGCGGCGGCGCGGGATTCCGATCTCGCTGTCGGTGCTGTACCTGGAGCTCGCCGAGCAGATCGGCGTGCCGGCGCGCGGCGTATCGTTCCCCGGCCATTTCCTGCTGCGCGTCACGCTGCCGGACGGCGACCTGATCATCGACCCGGCCAACGGCCATTCGCTGTCCGAAGCCGAGATGGTCGAGATGCTCGAGCCGTACGTCGCGCGTGCGGCCGGTGCGGTCGACAGCGCGTTGCGCGCACTGCTGCAGCCGGCGACGAGCCGCGAGATCATCGCGCGGATGCTGCGCAACCTGAAGACGATCTATCTTCAGACGGAGCGCTGGCAACGGCTGCTCGCGGTGCAGCAGCGGCTCGTGATCCTGCTGCCCGAGCATCTCGACGAAGTCCGCGACCGCGGTTTCGCGTATGCGCGGCTCGACTACCTGCGCCCCGCACTCGAGGATCTCGAGCAGTATCTCGGCGAGCGGCCGGACGCGGACGACGCGACCGTCGTCGAATCGCAAGTGACCGAGTTGCGGCAGCGGATGCAGCGCGACGGCGAGGACTGAGCCGCCGCCGTGCTGCCAGCCGGAACCGTGAATGACACAACGCCCGCGATGCGGGCGTTTTTTCTGCGTGCTTATTTCGGCTGCATCCGGATCGCGCCGTCGAGGCGGATCACTTCGCCGTTGAGCATCGGATTCTCGACGATCTGACGCACCAGCAGCGCGTATTCGGCCGGTTTGCCGAGCCGCGGCGGGAACGGCACCATCGCGCCGAGCGCGTCCTGGACGTCCTGCGGCATGCCGAGCAGCATCGGCGTCTCGAACAGGCCGGGCGCGATCGTCATCACGCGGATGCCGTTGCGCGACAGGTCGCGCGCGATCGGCAGCGTCATGCCCGCGACGCCGGCCTTCGACGCCGCGTACGCGGCCTGGCCGATCTGCCCGTCGAATGCGGCGACCGACGCGGTGCTGACGATCACGCCGCGCTCGCCTTCCGCGGTCGGCGCGGTGGCGGCCATCGCGGCGGCCGCGAGCCGGATCATGTTGAACGTGCCGACGAGGTTCACGTTGATCGTCTTCGCGAACACGTCGAGCGGATGCGCGCCGTCCTTGCCTACGGTCTTGGCGGCGGGCGCGATGCCGGCGCAGTTCGCGAGGCCGCGCAGCGTGCCTGCGCGCGTCGCTGCGTCGACGGCCGCCTGCGCGTCGGTCTCGCTCGACACGTCGCAGTGCACGAAGATGCCGCCCAGCTCGGTCGCGAGTGCGGTGCCTGCCGTGTCGTTCAGGTCGGCGAGCACGACCGTGCCGCCTGCTTGCGCGAGCATCCGCGCCGTGCCGGCACCGAGGCCGGATGCGCCGCCCGTGATCAGAAATACGTTGCCGCGAATGTCCATGACTGTCTCCGTGTCGACCGCCCTTGGCGCTTCAGCGCTTAGGGCGGTCCCATGCAAGGCGGTCGACCGCCCTTGGCGCTTCAGCGCTTGGGGCGGTCCCATGCAAGGCGGTCGACCGCCGTCCGCGCTTCAGCACAAGTTACGCTTCCGGGGGCAATGCGATTGTCTGATTCTTGCCCCGTGATCGGTTGAAATGCCGGCGCACCGGTAACACAGACGCCCGCACCCGCCGATTGTACGGAGCACCCTCACGCGGCGGCGATACCAGAACGGTCGTGCGAATTCCGCCCGGGCAAAAAAAAGCCGCCCGGGGAGGGCGGCTTGCGGGTGCGCGACGCGCTGCTTACTTCAGTGCGTCAAACGCGCGCTCGCGGATTTCCTCGACGGCGCCGAGGCCCGAGATCTTGCGATACTGCGGCGCCTTCAGGCCGTTTTCCTCGCCGCGCTGCGCCCAGTCGCCGTAGTACGTGATCAGCGGCTTGGTCTGCGCTTCGTACACTTCGAGACGCTTCTTGACGGTTTCTTCCTTGTCGTCGTCGCGCTGGATCAGCGGCTCGCCCGTCACGTCGTCATGGCCTTCGACCTTCGGCGGGTTGAACTTGACGTGGTACGTGCGGCCCGATGCCGGGTGCGTGCGGCGGCCGCTCATGCGCTCGATGATTTCCGAGAACGGTACGTCGATCTCGAGCACGTAGTCGATCGCGACGCCCGCTTCCTTCATCGCGTCAGCCTGCGCGATCGTGCGCGGGAAGCCGTCGAACAGATAGCCGTTCGCGCAGTCGGCTTCCTTCAGGCGCTCCTTGACGAGGCCGATGATCAGCGCATCCGGAACGAGCTTGCCGGCGTCCATGTAGCCCTTCGCCTCGACGCCGAGCGGCGTGCCGGCCTTCACGGCCGCGCGCAGCATGTCGCCCGTCGAGATTTGCGGGATGCCGAACTTTTCCTTGATGAAGTTTGCCTGGGTGCCCTTTCCCGCGCCGGGCGCGCCCAACAGGATCAAACGCATGGTGATATCTCCAGTATGTAGATTCGTGTGGCGAGACGCAAAAAGCGCCGCGACGGTGGGCGCGGCGCTTGCCTGGCGCGCGGCGGACCGGTCTGATGCGGCGCGTCGGGTTGAGCGACGCGCGGCTGCCGGCAGGGCCGCGGGCGGGGTCAAGCGAGGACGCGCTGGTCGCGGACGGCTCGCACAATCGCCTGATTATGCCACGGGTTATTTTGGTCCCGGCTGAAAAAGGGCCTGCACGCGTGCGAGATCGGCCGGCGTGTCGATGCCGGCTTCGGGCGCGGACTCGGTGATCAGCACCGCGATGCGCTCGCCGTGCCACAGCGCGCGCAGCTGCTCGAGCTGCTCGGCCTGTTCGATCGGCGCCTGCGCAAGCGTCGGATACGTGCGCAGGAAACGCGCGCGATACGCATAGAGGCCGATGTGCCGATAGACCGGGAAAGCAGGCGCAGGCATGGCTGCGACGTCGGGCCAGTGCGGCTGGTACGCGTCCCGGCTCCATGGAATCGGCGCGCGCGAGAAGTACAGCGCGACGCTCTGCGCGTCGAGCGCGACCTTCACGACGTTCGGGTTGAACACGTCGGCCGCGTCGTGGATCGGGTGGGCGGCCGTCGCAATCGCGCACGCCGGATGCGCGGCGAGGTGCGACGCTACGTCGCGCACGAGTACGGGGTCGATCAGCGGCTCGTCGCCCTGAACGTTGACGACGACCGTGTCGTCGCTCCACCCGAACGTCGCCGCGACTTCCGCGAGACGGTCGGTGCCGGACGGATGGTCGGCGCGCGTCAGCACCGCTTCGAAGCCGTGATCGCGCGCGGCATCGAGCACGCTCTGCGCGTCGGACGCGACGAGCACCTGCTGCGCGCCCGCTTCACGTGCACGCTCGGCGACGCGTACGACCATCGGCTTGCCGCCGAGATCGGCGAGCGGCTTGTTCGGGAGCCGCGTCGACGCGAGCCGGGCGGGAATGACGGCGATGAAGGGTTGCGGGTGAGTCATCGGGGCGGGCGGTGAGAAGAACGGAGCGGGCGGCGCGCCTGGCGCGGGTCGCCCGGAGGGTTCGGCGCCCTGGCCGCAGACGGGCCGCGGCTCGGGCTGGAGCGGGGTCGGGCGGCTCAGCGGCCGGCCGGGTCGACCGGCGTGCCTTCGACGGTCTGGCGCGCTTCGTCGACCAGCATCACGGGGATGCCGTCGCGGATCGGGTAGGCGAGCTTGTCCGCGTTGCAGATCAGCTCCTGCGCGGCACGGTCATAGTGGAGCGGGCCTTTGCAGATAGGGCACACAATGATTTCAAGCAGGCGAGCGTCCACGGAGTTTCTCCACAACGAGGGCAATGAGGCGAGGATCGAGCGCGGCTTCGACGGGGACGACCCACAGTCGAGCGTCGCGCCAGGAAGCGCCCAATTTTACTGCATCCTTCTCGGTGATCAGGATCGCGTCGACGGCGTCGTCGACGAACGGATTGTCGGCGAACGCATAGTGATCGGGCAGCGCGCGCGTCGCGGGCGCGAGACCGGCCGCGCGCAGCGTCGCGAAGAAGCGTTCCGGCGCGCCGATGCCGGCCGCGGCGAGGACGCGCTCGTTCGCGAATTGCGACAGCGGGCGGCGCAGCGCCGGCTGGTCGAGGTGCCATGCGGCGCCCGGCGTGAGCGCGAGCGAATAGGTGTCGGGCCACGGCGGCAGCGCGCCGCTGTACGGATCGTTGACGAGCGTCGCGTCGCGGTGCCGCGACAGCGGCTCGCGCAACGGCCCGGCCGGCAGCAGGAAACCGTTGCCGCCGAGCCGGTGGTCGAACACGACGAGTTCGACCGTGCGCGCGAGGCGGTAGTGCTGCAGGCCGTCGTCGCTGACGATCACGTCGACGTCCGGATGCGCGGCGCGCAGCGCCTGCGCGGCCGCGACGCGATCCGGGCAGACCCAGACGGGCGCGCCGGTGCGGCGTGCGATCAGGAGCGGCTCGTCGCCGCCCGCGCCGGCGCGCGACGCGGCCGTGATGGCGGTCGGCGCCTTCACGTTCGCGCCGTAGCCGCGCGACACGATGCCGGGGGTGAAGCCGGCCGCTCGCAACGCGTCGACGAGCGCGATCACGGTCGGTGTCTTGCCGGTGCCGCCGACGGTCACGTTGCCGACGACGACGACGGGCACGCCGACGTCGACCGGCTTCTTCCAGCCCTGCGCGTACGCGGTGCGCCGCAGCGCCGCGCACAGGCCGAACACGCACGCGAACGGCGTGAGTGCCCACGCGAGCGCGCCGCGGCGCTGCCATTCGCGCGTCAGGCGCGCTTCGAGCCGGGCGAGCGGGCCGTCGGGCGCGCTCATCGGGCCGGGCGCGGCAGGTCGTGCGCCGCGGCGTGGGACGGATTCGTCAAGGCGGATTCTCCGTTGGGCGGCGCATGCCGCGGGGTCTGCGGAAGGCGGCACTCTAGCGCGCCGCAGGCGGGCGCGGCAAGCGCGACCGGCCGACGCAGCCCACGGGGCCGGATCGTGACGGCTTGTGGATAACTCTGTGAAGAACTCCCCGTTCGAATGAGTCAAACGCCCGCCGGGCGGGCCTCGAATCGGATGAGAATCGTTTCGAAAGTTTTAAAAATATATAAAAATCAATACGTTATCTCAAATCGTCTGGATTTTTCCGCGGTTTTCCGGCGTTTTAGGCCGACGCTTGCCAAAGTGTGGACACCTTCCGCGCGTCACCGCGCACACGCCCGGCGCTGGACGTCGCGCGCGTGTCGGACTATCGTGTCGCCGCCAGCATTCATCCGACCGTCCATGCCTTCCGACTCCCCATTTGCCGCGCCGGGTGCCACCCGCGGCGGCGACGAAGTGATACCCGTTTCGGCGCTCAATCGCGCGATTTCGACGATGCTTGAGCGCTCGTTTCCGCTGCTGTGGATTTCGGGCGAAGTGTCGAATTTCACCCGCGCCGCGAGCGGCCACTGGTATTTCTCGATCAAGGACCAGCAGGCGCAGATGCGCTGCGTGATGTTCCGTGGCCGCGCGCAATACGCGGAATTCACGCCGCGTGAAGGCGACCGGATCGAGGTACGCGCGGTCGTGACGATGTACGAGCCGCGCGGCGAAGTGCAGCTCAACGTCGAGGCCGTGCGGCGCACGGGCCAGGGGCGCCTGTACGAGGCGTTCCTGCGGCTGAAGGCGCAGCTCGAGGGCGAGGGACTCTTCGCGCCCGAGCGCAAGCGGCCGCTGCCGCCGCACCCGCGCGCGATCGGCATCGTCACGTCGCTGCAGGCCGCCGCGCTGCGCGACGTGCTGACCACGCTCGCGCGCCGCGCGCCGCACATTCCGGTGATCGTCTATCCGGCGCCCGTGCAGGGTGCGGGCTCGGCGGAAAAGCTCGTCGCGGCCGTCGAGACCGCGAATGCGCGCCGCGAGGTCGACGTGCTGCTGGTCTGTCGCGGCGGCGGCTCGATCGAGGATCTGTGGTCGTTCAACGACGAGGCGCTGGCGCGCGCGATCGCGGCGAGCGAACTGCCGGTCGTGAGCGGCGTCGGGCACGAGACCGATTTCACGATCGCGGACTTCGCGGCCGACCTGCGCGCGCCGACGCCTACCGGCGCCGCCGAGCTCGCGAGCCCGCAGCGCGCACTGCTGCTGCGCGAGGTTGGCGAGCGCCAGCGTGCGCTCGCCCGCGGCATGGAGCGCCGGCTGGAGCAGCGCGCGCAGCAGCTCGACTGGCTCGCGCGCCGGCTGGTGAGCCCGGCCGAGCGGCTGCAGCGGCAGCGCACGCACGTCGAGCAGCTTGCCGTGCGGCTGGCGTCGGCGGCGTCGCGGCCGGTGCGCGACGCGCGCGCGCGGTTCGCGCTCGCGCAGTTGCGCTGGCAGCGCGCGCGCCCCGATCCGTCGCAGGCGCGCCAGGCACTCGCGGGGCTGTCGCAGCGCCTTGCGCTCGCATTGCAGCGCCGTCACGAACGCGACACGGCTCGCGTGTCAGCCTGTGCGGCAAGGCTCGAGGTGTTGAGCCCGCAGCGCACGCTCGAGCGCGGTTATGCGGCGCTGATCGATGCGCAGACGGGCCGCGCGGTGCGCACGCCGAACGCATTGAAGCCGCAACGCCGCCTGACCGTGCACCTCGCCGAAGGCTCGGCCGACGTGTCGCTCGCCGACGTGCAGCCGCGCCTCGCCGATACGATCTGACGTGAGCGGCGCACGCGCCGCGACCGGGCAAAACGCGCGGGAACGGCGGTTGCGCGGTATCGGCTCGTCCCTGTGGACGATGCGCGAACATCGCTTTTCCGCATACCGCGGATAAATGGCCCGTGAGTTTGCGGGGTTATTCGTCCTCGCCTACAATCGGACGCTCGGCAGCATTCAACACAAGCCCCCCTACATACTCAACGAAGGAATCGCCATGGCTCATACGCTCCCGCCGCTCCCGTACGCTGAAGACGCACTCGCGCCGACCATCTCGCTCGAGACGATCCAGTACCACTACGGCAAGCATCATCAGGCTTATGTGACGAACCTGAACAATCTGATCCCGGGCACGGAATTCGAAAACCTGTCGCTGGAAGAGATCGTGAAGAAGTCGTCGGGCGGCATCTTCAACAACGCCGCGCAAATCTGGAACCACACGTTCTTCTGGAACAGCCTGTCGCCGAACGGCGGCGGCGCACCGACGGGCGCGCTGGGCGACGCGATCAACGCGAAGTGGGGTTCGTACGACGCATTCAAGGAAGCGTTCACGAAGGCCGCAGTCGGCACGTTCGGTTCGGGCTGGGCATGGCTCGTGAAGAAGGCTGACGGTTCGCTCGACATCGTGTCGACGAGCAACGCAGCAACCCCGCTGACGACGGCCGACAAGGCACTGCTGACGATCGACGTGTGGGAACACGCGTACTACATCGACTACCGCAACGCACGTCCGAAGTTCGTCGAAGCGTTCTGGAACATCGTGAACTGGGACTTCGCAGCGAAGAACTTCGCGTAAGGTCCGGCACCTGCGCGCCGCGACGGCGCGCGGTACCCAGCAGAAAAGCCCTCGTTTCGAGGGCTTTTTTGTTTTTGCCGCAGCGAAACGTGCCGCGCGTGCCCGGTCAGGCGAGGAGGCCGAGCCCCCAGCCGAGCGCCGCGCTCGCGATCACGACGGCCCAGGGCGGCACACGCCAGAACACCAGCGCGACGAAGGCGACGAGTGCCGCGGCCAGGTCGCGCGGCGTCATGATCGTATCGGTCCAGACCGGGTGATAGAGCGCCGCGAGCAGCAGCCCGACGACGGCCGCGTTCACGCCCGCGAGCGCGGCCTGCATCCGCGTGCTGCGGCGCAGGCGCTCCCAGAACGGCGCGGTGCCGGCCACCAGCAGGAACGACGGCGCGAAGATCGCGACCAGTGCGATCGTGCCGCCGAGCCAGCCGTTCGGCGCATCGCGCAGCGACGCACCGAGGAATGCCGAGAACGTGAACAGCGGCCCCGGCACGGCCTGCGCGACACCATATCCGGCCAGGAACGCCGCATCGCCGACCCAGCCGGGCGCGACCACGGCCGCCTGCAGCAGCGGCAGCACCACGTGGCCGCCGCCGAACACGAGTGCGCCGGTGCGGAAGAACGCATCGACGACGGCGAGCGTATCGGATTGGAGCGCGCGGGCGGCGAACGGCAACGAGACGAGCAGCGCCGCGAACAGCGCGAGCCACAGCAGGCCCGCGCGATGCGACACGTGCAGCGGCAACGGCTCGTGTGCGTCGCGTGCCGGCTGCGGCAGCAGCACGAGGCCGGCCGATCCGGCCGCGACGATCACCGCAATCTGCGTCCACGCAGCCGGTGCGAGCAGTGCGGCGCACGCGGCCGCGGCCATCAGCGTGACGCGGCGCGCATCCGGGCACAGCGTGCGTGCCATACCCCATACGGCCTGCGCGATCACGGCGACCGACACGATGCGCAGCCCGTGCAATGCACCGGCTTCGATCGGTGCGCCCGTCGCGTGCACGCCGAGCGCGAACAGCATCATCAGCAGCGCCGACGGCAGCGTGAAGCCGAGCCACGCGGCGAACATGCCCGCGTAGCCGGCGCGCGCGAGGCCGATCGCCATCCCGACCTGGCTGCTCGCGGGCCCCGGCAGGAACTGGCACAGCCCGACGAGATCCGCGTAGGTGCGTTCGGTGAGCCAGCCCCGCCGCGTGACGAATTCGGCGCGGAAGTAGCCGAGGTGCGCGACCGGGCCGCCGAACGACGTGAGGCCGAGCCGCAGGAACGCGACGAAGACGGGCCACGGATGGCGGGAGGGGGCGGCGGTCGATGGATTCAAGGCGGAGCGATGGGGGAGCGGACGAGCCGCCACGATAGCGCAACCCGGCGGTGGCGGGGTAACGCATCACGGTGCGGTGCGCGTTGCTCAGCGCGTGCCGTCTCCCAGCCCGCTCGCGCGGCGCAGCGCGTCGATATCGACGAGTTCGATCTCGCCGACGTGCAGCCGCACGATGCCGTCGGCCTGCAGCGCCTTCAGCAACTGGTTGGTGGTCTGCCGCGTGATCGACAGCATCGACGCGAGCGTTTCCTGCGACAGCCGCACGCGCGTGCGCCCGGCGCTGATCCCGCCGTAGCCGTCGGCGATCATCAGCAGGCGGGCGGCGAGCCGCTGCGCGGCCGGCATCACGCTCATCGACTCGACGGTCAGGAAGCTCAGGCGCAGCTTCTGCGCCATCAGCAGCGCGAACTGCCGCCAGTATTGCGGCGTCGCGTCGAGAATCGCGAGCAGCGCGGCCTGCGGGACGTGCAGCAGCAGTGCGTCGTCGAGCGCGATCGCGTCGTGCGTGCGCGGCTGGCCGTCGAACAGCGCGATTTCGCCGAACCACGTGACGGGCTCGGCGACCGTCAGCAGCGCCTCCTTGCCCTGCGGATCGACCGCACCTATCGTGAGTGAACCGGCCAGTACCGCGTACAGCCCGCACGGCGGGTCGCCGCGCCGGAACAGCGCATGGCCGGCCGGCAGCCGGCGCAGCGCCGCGCGGGCGAGCAGGTCCGCGCGCAACGCGGGCGGCAGCGCGGCGAACCACGGGTTCGCTTCGATCTGCGGCAGGTACGGGGCGAGCGAAGAGGGCATGGGCACGCGATGTCGGGTAGCTGACAGAGGTTCTCGGGCGTGACGCGCATCATAGCGCCCAACAACCGACCAGGAGACGCGATGAAGACGCTCGAAGACCATCTTTCCCAGTATGCGGCCTACCACCGCGACGCGCGCAACATCGCGACGCATCTGGTCGGGATCCCGATGATCGTATTCGCGGTCGAGGTGCTGCTGTCGCGGCCGGCGCTCGGGATGCTGGCCGGCGTCGCGCTGTCGCCGGCGCTGCTGCTCGCCGTCGCGTTCGCGGTGTTCTACCTGCGTCTCGACCTGCGGTTCGGGATCGTGATGACCGCGCTGTTCGCGCTGGGCCTGTGGGGCGCGCAGGCGCTCGCGTTGCTGCCGACCGCGCAATGGCTCGCCACCGGCATCGGCGCGTTCGTCGTCGGCTGGATCGTCCAGTTCGTCGGGCACTGGTTCGAAGGGCGCAAGCCCGCCTTCGTCGACGATCTGGTCGGCCTGATGGTCGGGCCGCTGTTCGTCGTCGCCGAGGTCGCGTTCTTCGCGGGACTGCGCGGCGAAGTGCGCCGCGAAGTCGAGCGGCGGGCCGGCCCCGTGCACGGCGGCGCGCATTCGCATGTCTGACGCACCGGTCTGCGTATTCGGTGCGGGCGCCGTCGGCTGCTATCTCGGCGGACGGCTCGCGGCGGCCGGCGCGAAGGTGACGCTCGTCGGCCGCGCACGGATCGGCGATGCGATTCGTCGGCACGGGCTGACGCTGACCGACCGGCGCGGCTATCGCGCGACGCTCGCCCCGGCCGATGTCGTGTTCACGACCGATCCGGCGGCTGCGGCTGCGGCGCGGCTCGTGCTCGTGGCGGTGAAATCGGCCGCGACGCGTGAGGCCGCGGCGCAGCTGGCCGGCGTGCTGCGGCCCGGCACGGTCGTGATCAGCTTCCAGAACGGCCTGCACAATGCCGACGTGCTGCGCGAGGCGCTGCCGCAAGCAACCGTGCTGGCCGGCATGGTGCCGTTCAACGTGATCGAGCGCGCGCCCGGCGCGTTTCACCAGGGCTCGGCCGGCGCGCTTGCGGCCGACGCGTCTCCCGCGCTGCCGCCGTTTGTCGACGCATTCGCGCGCGCCGGGCTGCCGCTCGCGCTGCATCGCGACATGCGGGCCGTGCAGTGGGCGAAGCTGCTGCTCAACCTGAACAACGCGGTCAATGCGCTCGCGAACCTGCCGCTGCGCGACGAACTCGCGCAACGTGCGTACCGGCGCTGCGTCGCGCTCGCGCAGCGCGAAGCGCTGCACTGCCTGGCGCGGGCCGCGATCCGGCCTGCGCGGTTGACGCCGTTGCCGGCCGCGTGGATCCCGGCCGTGCTCGACTTGCCCGATTTCGCGTTCCGCGTGCTCGGCGGCCGGATGCTCGCGGTCGACCCGCTCGCGCGTTCGTCGATGTCCGACGATCTCGCGGCGCAGCGTGCGACGGAAGTCGAGTGGATCAACGGCGAGGTCGTATGGCTGGCCGCGCGCTTCGGCGCGCAGGCGCCCGTCAATGCGCGACTGTGCGCGCTCGTGCATGACGCGGAACGTGCGGCGGCGCGCCCGGCCTGGCGCGGCGACGCACTGTGGGCCGAGTTGACCGCGCAGGCAGTGCGCGCGGGCGACGTGCGGGCCGCGTAGGGGCCGCGCAAGCCGACGCGCGGGGCGTGGGGGCCGCACGGCAGGTGCTGTGGCCAAGATGCGCGGTGCGTCATACGACGCTTATGCGGAGCTGTCACCATGGTGGATCGCCCGACTCTCGATGCCTACGACGCCCACGCCGCGCAATACGCGCAGGACTGGCTCGACCAGGCCGCGCCAGACGACATGTACGCGCTGCTGGAGCAGTATTTCTCACCGGGGCCGACCGCGGACGTCGGCTGCGGAGCCGGGCGCGATACGGCCTGGCTCGCGTCGCGCGGCTTCGACGTGCGCGGCTACGACGCGAGCGCCGCACTGCTCGACGAGGCGCGGCGCTGCCATCCGGACCTCACCTTCGAGCTGGCCGCACTGCCCGCGCTGGCCGGCGTGCCGTCCGGCGCGTTTCGCAACGTGCTGTGCGAAACGGTCGTGATGCATCTCGAACAGGCGGATGCGGCGGCCGCCGCCGCGCGGCTGGCCGAGCTCCTGATGCCGGGCGGCACGTTGTACATGAGCTGGCGGGTGGCCGGCAACGGCGCGTTGCGCGACGAGCGCGGCCGCCTTTACACGCCGCTCGATGCGGCGCGGATGCGGGCGGCGCTCGGCGCGGGCACGCAGGTGATCGACGAGCACGAGGTCGTCAGCGCATCGTCCGGCAAGCGCGTGCACCGGCTGATCGCGCGCAAGGCCGCCGCCGCGTGAGCGCGGCGCGGCGGCCGGCTCATTCGCGGTTGAGTGCCGCTTCCCAGTTGATGTCGACGCAGAGCACCTGCATGCCGGTCGCGACCGGCGCGGCGATCGACGCGGTCACGCACAGGTGCGCCTCGTTGATCGACAGGTAGGGGGACGTCAGGTGCACGTGGCCCGGCGCGCGCATCGCGTCGATGAAGTACGGGCGCCGTTCCCAGCTCGCGCCTTCCGAGTGCAGCAGCGGCCGGAAGCGCTTGGCGCGCTGCGATACGCTGCCGCGCGCGAGCACGTTGTCGCCGATCTGGCGCCCCGATGCGTCGAGCAGGAAACACCGGGCGGTCTCGGGCAGCCCGAGTACGACGGCCGCCGCGTCGGTGAGCGGCTCGCCCGCGCCGAGCTTCCGGCTCGCTTCCTCGAGCGCCGCGACGTACGGCGCGAGCCGTTCCGCCTGCGTGCGCTCGCGTTGCGCGACGCGCAGCCGCAATGCGGCCGACAGCGTATCCATGCAGCCCGCGGCGGCCTGCGGCTGCACCGGTTCGACGCTCGGCCCCGCGAAATACTGGCCCTGCACGAAATCGACGTCGCACTCGAGCGCGATCAGCGCGTCTCGCTCGGTCGCGAGCCCGCCCATCAGCACGAGCTGGCCGGATTCGTGCAGTAGCGACACGAGCCCCGGCAGCACGCGTTCGAGATGCGAGTGCTCGCTTGCCTGCGCGAGGATGCCGCGATCGAGCGTGACGATGTCGGGATGCAGGTGCCACACGCGGTCGATGTTCGAATGCTTCGCGCCGAACCCGACCAGCGCGATCAGGAAGCCGGCCTTGCGCAGCCCGTCGACGATCGCCGCGTAACGCGGCGTTTCGCCGCCGGCCTGCTCGGGCACTTCGAGCACCACGCGATGCGGCGGCAGCCCGAGCGCCTTCAGGTTCGCGAGCAGGGCGTCGCTGTAGACGGTGTCCATCAGCGCGGCCGGATGCAGGCTCAGGAAGAGCCATTCGTCATGACTGTCGAACGCGTGGAAGTTGCCGAGATGCAGCGATTCGGCGAGCCGGCCGAGCTCGAGCAGGTCGCCGCGCCGCGCCGCCTGCGTGAACACCTCGTGCGACGCCACCTGGCGGCTGTCCTCGTCGTGCGCACGCAGCGACGCGTGATAGCCGATCGCGCGGCGGTGCGACACCGAGAAAACGGGCTGGAACACGCTGAACACGGTGTAGCCGCCGTACAGCACGGTGCGCCGGTTCCCGTCGTCGCCGGCGATGGGGCGGGGCGGCTGAAAGCCGGGGGGATCGATTTCGATCATGCTCATGATGTCGGCCGAAGGAAGACTGCCAGTTTACCTAGAGAATAGGCGAGCAAGAAGCGTGCACGGCATCGTACCCCGTGCGGCGGCGCGTCGCGGCCGGGCCGTCGGTCATCGCCGGCGCATCGAACGGCCCGCGCTGCACCGCAATGGTGCGCGCCGACCCGGTTCGGCGCGCGCAGCGCGTCACGCGCGTTCGGACGGGTCGGTCTTGCGCGCGGTGCTGCGGATCTCGGGCGCGAGCTGCGCGAAGATCCATGCGGAAGCGGCCGTGATGATCCCGACGCAGATGAAGGTCGCATGGAATGCCGGCAGCGTGTTGCTCGGCGTCACGGTGCGCAGCATGCCCGTGAACGTCGCGAGCAGCGCCCCCGCGACCGTGACGCCGAGACTCATCGACAGCATCTGCACGAGCGAGAACAGGCTGTTGCCGCTGCTCGCGCCGCCCGTGCCGAGATCCTTGAGCGTCAGCGTGTTCATCGCGGTGAACTGCATCGAGTTGAAGCCGCCGAACAGCGCGAGATGCACGATCTTCACCCAGACCGGCACCGTGTCGCGCATCAGCGCGAAGCTCGCCATCATCACGCCGACCATGATCGTGTTCACGAGCAGCACCTTGCGATAGCCGTAGCGCGTGATCAGGCGCGTGATGATCCGCTTCGAGAACATCCCGGCCGCCGCCACCGGCAGCATCATCAGCCCGGCCTCGAACGCCGAGTAGCCGAGGCTCACCTGCAGCAGCAGCGGGATCAGGTACGGCATCGCGCCGCTGCCGATCCGCGCGAACAGGTTGCCGAGCAGCCCGACGCTGAACGTGTGGATCCGGAACAGCTCGAGCGAGAAGATCGGCTGCGGCGCGCGCACCGCGTACAGGCCGTATGCGACGAAACACGCGAGGCTCAGGATCAGCAGCACGAGCACGGCCGCGTGCTGCATGCCGAGATCGGCGAGGCCGTCGAGCGACAGCGAGATCGCGACCATGCCGATCGTCAGCAGCAGATAGCCTTTCAGGTCGAAGCGGCCGACGGCCGGGTTGCGCGAATCGGGCATCGAATAGAAGGTCGCGATGCAGCCCGCGACGCCGACCGGCACGTTGATCAGGAAGATCCAGTGCCACGACGCGATCTTCACGAGCCAGCCGCCGAGCGTCGGCCCGATCAGCGGGCCGATCAGGCCGGGAATCGCGACGAACGACAGCGCGGACAGGTAGCGTTCGGCCGGGAACGTGCGCAGCACCGCGAGTCGCCCGACCGGCAGCAGCATCGCGCCGCCGACCCCCTGTACGACGCGGAACGCGACGAGTTGCTGCAGCGTATGCGCGTTCGCGCACAGCAGCGAGCCGAGCGAGAACACCAGGATCGCGCTGAAGAACACGCGCCGCGTGCCGAAGGTATCGGCGAGCCAGCCCGACACGGGGATCATCACCGCCATCGTCAGCGAGTACGCGATCACGACCGACTGCATGCGCAGCGGCGACTCGCCGAGGCTCGCGGCCATCGACGGCAGCGCCGTGTTGACGATCGTCGAGTCGAGCGTCTGCATGAAGAAGCCCGTTGCGACGAGCCAGAGCATCACGGTGAGGTTCTTTTCGCCGGGAGCGGCGGCAGGCGGGCGCTGGAACATGGGGGCGGGGCGGTGGTGCGGGACAGCCGACATTGTAGGGAAAGCCGTCGCGCCGTGCAGGTTCGGCGCAACGGCGGTGCGAAGTCCGGCCGGCGGGCGCCTGTCCTCGTCGAGCGACCGGTACAGTTCAGCCGAAAGTGTTCGTCGCCGTATCTGTCCGTGTGCTGCCGCTGTCCGAAATACTGGTGCCATCGGACCCGTGCGACCAGGAGGCTGCCATGCGCGAACTGCGACTTTACGTGATCGAAGGCGACGAGCCGGCCGGCCGGTGGCGGATCGTCGATCGCACCGCGCTGGAGGTCGCCGACGGCGAGGTCTGGGTGACGATCGAGGGCCGGATCGACGATCACTGGCTCGGCGCCGGCGATTCGCTGACGCTCACGCCCGGCATGCGCGTCTGGGTCAGCGCGGGGGCGCACGGCGCGACGTTCGCGTTCGGTCCGCTCGACGCGCCCGCCGTGCGCGCCGCGCAGGCGTGGTGGCGGCCGCTCGTCGCATCGCGCGACGGCCGGCGTCACGCGCCCGCATCGCTGCCGACCTAGCCCCCGGCGCTGGCGGATCGGCGTGCGTCCTGGTATTGCTCGGGCGCATGCGCGATCCGGCCGGCCGTGCGGCCATCGGCGATCCGCGTGGTCGGCGAGCCCGGCGCCGGGATGCGCCGGTCGAGCGAATGCTCGCCGACGTATTCCAGGCGTTTCGCTTCGGGATAACGGCGTGCGAGCTGCCGCATTTCGTCCGCGCGGTAGCGACAGAGCGTGGCCGTGCCGCCCGGCAGCGAGCGCAGCGCGGCGCGGTTCACGTGCGCATGGAGGGGCACGCCGGCACCGAGGATGCAGGCAGACTTGCCGTGCGTTGGGGATGTCGAGCCGGTTGCGCGCGCCGGCGAGCAGGCGATACATCCGCGCTGCGACCGTGTGCGAGGTGCCGATTCGCACAATCAGGATTGCTCGCGACGGTCGCGAATTCTAGACTCGATCCTGTCTCCCCCCACGTCCCGTCCCGCCATGACACCCGAACTCGCGTTGACGCATTTGTGGCGGCTCGCACACGGCGACCCCGACGCGCTGGCACGCGCGACCGTGACGGGGCAGGACCCGACGCTGCCGTCGACCTTCCGGGTCGGCACGCTGGCCGCGGCGACGATCGCGGCAGCCGGGCTCGCGGCGGCCGAATGCCACCGGCTTCGCACGGGCGTTGCGCAAACCGTCGACGTGTCGGTGCGCGACGCGCTCGTCGCGTTCCGCAGCGAACGCTATCTGCGTGTCGACGACGGCCCGCCGCCGGAGTTGCGTCATCCGGTGACGGGCTTCTACGAGACGCGCGACGGACGCTGGATCCAGTTGCACGCAAACTTCCCGCATCACCTGCAGGGGATGCTCGGCGTGCTCGGCTGCGGCGCGCGGCGGGACGACGTCGCCGCGGCGATCCGCATGCGGGACGGCGCAGCACTCGACACCGCGCTGGCCGAGGCAGGGCTGTGCGCCGCATTGATCAGAACACCTGACGAGTGGGCGGCGCACGAGCAGGCGCGTGCGATTGCCGCGCTGCCGCTGTTCGAGATCGAGCGGATCGGCGATGCGCCCGTCGAGCCGATCGGCGGAGGCGACGCCGGCCAGCCGCTTGCCGGTGTGCGCGTGCTCGATCTCACGCGGATCATCGCGGGGCCGGTCGCGGGCCGCACGCTGGCGTCGCACGGCGCGCAGACACTGCTCGTCAACGGCCCGCACCTGCCGAACATCGCGCCGCTCGTGATCGACAACGGGCGTGGCAAGCGTTCGACGTGGGTCGATCTGCGCGACGACGCGGGCATCGATACGCTGCACGCGCTCGCTCGTGATGCGGATGTGTTCCTGCAGTCGTACCGGCCCGGTGCGCTCGCGGCGCGCGGCTTCGGGCCGCTCGCGCTGGCGGCGCGGCGGCCCGGCATCGTGTGCGTGTCGATCTCCGCGTACGGGCATGCGGGGCCGTGGGCGCAGCGGCGCGGCTTCGACAGTCTCGTGCAGTCGGCGAGCGGGATCGCGTGGCAGGAACAGCAGGCCGCGCACGCGAACGCGCCGCGCCACCTGCCGTGCCAGGCGCTCGATCATGCAACGGGTTATCTCGCGGCGTTCGGCGCGATGATCGCGCTCGCGCGCCGGGCACGCGAAGGGGGAAGCTGGCACATGCGACTGTCGCTCGCGCAGACGGGCCGCTGGCTGCAGTCGTTCGGCATCGTGCCGGACGGCCTGCAGGCACCCGATTTCGCGCGCACCGATGTATGCGACCGGATCGAGCGCATCGCGTCGCCGTTCGGCATGCTCGACGCGGTGCGGCCCGCCGAGCGCTTATCGGTGACACCGCCGTCGCTTGCGCGCCCGTCCGTGCCGCTCGGCACCGACGATGCGTGCTGGCTGTAAGCGCCGGCGGCGCGGCAGGCGTTACTTGCGCAGTTCGACGACGAAGTCGTAGTAGTCGTTGCGGCAGTAGGTATCGGTCAGTTCGATCGCGCGCTGGTCCGACGTATAGCCGATTCGTGTGATCAGCAGCAGCGCGTCGTGCGGTGCGATGCCCATCTGCTCGGCGATCTCGTCGGTCGCGTTGACCGCGCGGAAATGCTGCAGCGCGCGCACGATCGGCGTGCCGCGCGCTTCGAGATAGCTGTACAGCGACCCGCCGATTGCCTGCGGATCGGGGATCAGCGTCGCGGGAAACGTCGAATTCTCGACGGCCATCACGATGCCGTCGGCGAGGCGCAGGCGCTTCAGGCGCGTGACCGATGCGGCCGGCGACAGCCCGAGCTGGATCACTTCGTCGCGGTTCGCCGGCTGGATCTCGCGTGCGATCCATTGCGAGCTCGGCTTGAAGCCGCGCCGTTCGAGCATTTCGCTGAAGCTCGACAGCCGCGACAGCGGATCCTCGTAGCGCGGCTGGATGAAATTGCCGGCGCCCTGCGTGCGGCGAATCAGGCCTTGCTCGACGAGCAGCGCGATCGCCTTGCGCGCGGTGATGCGCGATACGCCCAGTGCATCGGACAGCACGCGCTCGGAGGGCAATGCCTCACCGGCTGTCCAGCGGTTGTCGTGGATCGCGTCGCCGAGCTTGCGGGCGAGCTGCAGGTAGAGCGGCGTGTCGTTGTCGGGGTCGGGGCGCAGGTCCTGCCAGCGGTCGTCCGTGGATGCCTTCATGGAGTGGGTATCGATCAGGGTGCGGCCATTCTAAGTCATCGCGTGGCGCCGTTATAGCCGGTTTTTGCCGTGCAATAGGTGAATCGCGCGCCGATTGACTACACTGATGCGTCGTATTCCATGCCTGGGTCGCGGTGCGCGGCCACGAATCCGCAACGAGGAACGCATGACAGACACGATCGCCACGGTCGTCCTGCCGGACGGCGAGACGATTCCGAAGCTTGGCCTGGGCACGTGGGAGATGGGCGAGCGGCCGGCCCGGCGCGCGGACGAGATCGCCGCGCTGCGCGAAGGCGTCGCGCTCGGAATGACGCTGGTCGATACGGCCGAGATGTACGGCGACGGCGCGACCGAGGAACTGGTCGGCGAGGCGCTCGCGGGCCTGCGCGACGACGTGTTCCTCGTCAGCAAGGTGTATCCGCACCATGCGAGCCGGCGCGGCGTCGTTGCCGCGTGCGATGCGAGCCTCAAGCGCCTGCGTACCGATCGCCTCGACCTGTATCTGCTGCACTGGCGCGGCTCGGTGCCGCTCGATGAAACGGTCGAAGGCTTCGAAGCGCTGCAGCGCGCGGGCAAGATCCGTCACTGGGGTGTCAGCAACTTCGATACGGCCGACATGGCCGAGCTCGTCGATGAAGCCGGTGGCGGCGCGTGCGCGACCAACCAGATCCTCTACAACATCGCGCGGCGCGGCCCGGAATTCGACCTGCTGCCATGGCTTGCCGGGCACGGGATGCCGGCGATGGCCTACAGCCCGGTCGATCATGGACGGCTGCCGAAGCGCTCGCCGCTCGACGAGATCGCACGGCAGCGCGGGGTGTCGGTGATGCGCGTCGCGCTTGCGTGGGTGCTCGCGCAGCCGGGGGTTTTCGCGATCCCGAAGGCGTCGCGCATCGAACACGTGCGCGACAACCGGGCCGCGCTCGATTTCATGTTCAGCGACGACGAGCGCGCGCAGCTTGACGCGTACTTCCGTCCGCCACGCAGCAAGCGCGCGCTCGAGATGCTCTGACGACACCCGGCCGGGCAACGCGGCAGGTCAGTGGTTGCCCCCGGAGGATCCGCCGTTGCCGTGACCGCCGCCATTGCCGTTCCCGCTGCCATGGCCATTGCCGACACCGTTGGCACCGCCATTGCCGGCGCCGCCACTGCCGTTTCCATTGCCGTTGCCACCGCCATTGCCGTGGCCACCGTTGCCACCGTCGCCGCTGCCATGGCCGCCGCCGTTACCGTGACCGCCGCCA
>NZ_LDUL01000011.1:0-101266 GCF_001043615.1 Burkholderia sp. LK4 | reverse complement strand
GCGAGCGGGGCGGGCCGGTATCGGGCGGTACGACGTGTGGGGCCGGCGGGCGCGGGAAGGCGGCCGGCAAGATCACCGTGAAGGTCGCCACGAAGGTCACCGCGAAGGTCGCCTCGAATGTCGCCGGGGCAGGTTCGTCGTGTTGCGCGAGTGCGTGCGGGCGGACGATCCGGCGCGTGGCTGCCGGCGTCGTTCGTTTACACGCTGAAAGCGGTGCCGGGCCGCCGGGCGGCCCCTATGGAAGATGCGGACTGGCGCCGCGCCCGTGCGTCGATTAGTTTTAAAGGATCACGCAGCGCGTGGCGCCGGACGTTCCGGGAGGGGACCATGACCGCATTCCAGAAAGTGTGGCAATTGCTCGTCGGCAAGCCGCTCGACCCCCTCGATCCGCGCACGCGGCATGCGATCGCCGTGACGCCGCTGCTGGCCTGGGTCGGGCTCGGCGCCGACGGCCTGTCGTCGTCGTGCTACGGCCCGGAGGAGGCGTTCCTCGCGCTCGGCCAGCACCACGCGCTCGCGCTGTTTCTCGCGCTGGCGACGGCGGCGACCGTGTTCATCATCGCGCTCGGCTACAACCAGGTGATCGAGCTGTTCCCGACGGGCGGCGGCGGCTACCGCGTCGCGACGGCGCTGCTCGGGTCGAAGCCCGGGCTCGTGTCGGGCGCGGCGTTGCTGGTCGATTACGTGCTGACCGTCGCGACGTCGCTCGCGAGCGGCGTCGACGCATTCTTCAGCCTGCTGCCGGTCAGCGCGCAAGCCTTCAAGCTCACCACCGAGATCGTGCTGATCCTGATGATGACGGGGCTCAATTTCCGCGGGATGCGCGAATCGATCATGGTGCTGCTGCCGATCTTCATCGGCTTCGTGATCCTGCACTTCGGGCTGATCGTGTACGGCGTCGCCGTGCACGGCAGCAGCCTCGCGATGGTCGTGCCCGACGCCGTGCACGAAGCGCACGGCATGTCGCAGTCGCTCGGCCTGTTCGTGCTGCTCGCGCTGCTGATGCGCGCGTTCTCGCTCGGCGGCGGCACCTATACGGGCCTCGAGGCCGTGTCGAACAACGTGAACATGCTTGCCGATCCGCGCGTGCCGAACGGCAAGGTGACGATGTGGTACATGTCGACGTCGCTCGCGTTCACGGCCGGCGGCATCATCCTGCTGTACATGCTGTGGCACGCGAAGCCCGTCGACGGCGAGACGCTCAACGCGGTCGTGTTCGGCAGCGTGATCGACCACCTCGGGCTCGGCTCGGCGTTCGCGCGCCACGCGCTGCTCGCGGCCGTGCTCGCGTTCGAGGCCGGGCTGCTGCTGGTCGGCGCGCAGACGGGCTTCCTCGACGGCCCGGCCGTGCTGTCGAACATGGCGTCGGATTCATGGGTGCCGCGCCATTTCCGCGACCTGTCGGGGCGCCTCGTGCGGCAGAACGGCATCATCGTCGTCGGGCTGTCGAGCCTGCTGATCCTCTTGTGGACGCACGGCAACGTCGACGTGCTTGTCGTGCTGTACAGCATCAACGTGTTCCTCACGTTCAGCCTGTCGCTGCTCGGGCTGTGCACGTACTGGTGGCGTCATCGCAGCGAGCCGGGCTGGCTCAAGCACTTCTTCCTGTCGGCGCTCGGGCTGAGCGTGACGGCGACCGTGCTCGGCATCACGCTGATCGAGAAGTTCACGGCGGGCGGCTGGCTCACGGTGCTCGTGACGAGCGCGGTGATCGCGCTGTGCTTCATGATCAACCGCCACTACGCGTATACGCGCGCGCAACTCGCCAAGGAGGACGAACTGTTCTCGGGCAAGGCGCCCGAAGTCGACGAGACGGTCGCGCCGGGCAAGCCCGACCCGTCGCAGCCGACCGCCGTGCTGCTGGTCGGCAAGCATCGCGGTGCGAGCATGCACGCGCTGCTGTGGGTCAACCGGCTGTTTCCCGGGCACTTCCGCAACGTGATCTTCCTCGCGGTGGGCGAAGTCGACGCGAAGGCGTACGACGGTCACGAACATCTCGAACGGCTGCGTCACTCGATCACCGAGGCGCTCGACTACTATGTCGCGCACTGCCGTCGCAGCGGCATCGCGGCCGACTACCGGATCGCGTTCGGCACGAACCCCGTGGTCGAATTCATGAACCTCGCGTCGTCGACGCTCGACGCGTACCCGAATGCCGTGTGCTTCGCGAGCAAGCTGATTTTCCGGCGCGTGAATTTCCTGACGGCCTGGCTGCACAACCAGACGCCGGTCGAGTTGCAGGCGCGCTTGCACGTCGAGGGCAAGCAGATGGTGCTGCTGCCGATGAACGTCGGTTAGCGAGCGGGCGCGGCCGCGTTGCACGCCCGCGTGGACGCGGCACGCTTCGCCGGCGACCGGGCAGCGGCCGTCAGGGCCGGTGATGCCGATGCGGACGGTTCGGCCGCCGTAGCAGCGGATGATGGAATCTGGCTCTCGCGCGGTCGCGCCCCGGGCGCTTGAAGAAGAACAGCGCGGCGAGTGCGGCGAATGCCAGCAGGACGACGCCTTCCACGATTGCGCTTTCCATGGTGCCTCCCGGCCGCGCGCGATGACACATCGATGACTCATTGTAGGTCGGCCTGCGCCGGCTTGACGCGTGCGGATGCGTCGCCCACACTGGCCGGCACGAGGGCCGCGCGCGTGACCTTGCCCGCCGCGCGGCCGCGTTTTCCGAACCGCGACGAGGTGCGATGTGGTGCGCTTTTCTGTCGGCCTGGCCGGCTGGATGTTGGCATGTGCTGTTGCGCTCGGCGCATCGCATGCGGCCGGTGCGAGCCCGGGCGCGAGCGTGGCCGCCGACGCGCCGCACGACGCGGCCGACACAGCCGACGCGGCCGGCACAGCGCCCGTCACGCTCGTCAGCGACGTCCACGAATTCATGATCCAGCACGACGGTTCGCTCGACGAGCACGACGATTCGACGCTGCGCGCGAACGACGCGAACGGCATCGATGCCGTCGCGCAGCGCTACGTGTGGTTCGACAAGAATCTCGAGAAGGTGGAACTGCTCGCGGCCGAGACGATCGACCGCGACGGTGTCGCGCATCCGGTCGGCGTGGACGGCATCCGCGACGTGCAGGAACCGCGTTCGGCCGGCGCGCCGACGTTCCAGGACGGGCTGTTGCGCACCGTCGTGTTTCCCGGCGTCGAAGCCGGGTCGAGCACGCGCGTGGCGTTCCGCAAGACCCGCACGAAGCCCGTCAACCGCGGCTACTTCGGCTACACCGTGGAGCCGTCGCGCGAGCCGGTCGACAACCAGCGGCTGATCTTCGACGTGCCGGCCGACATGCCGCTGTACGCGGATGCGCGCGGCTACGTCGCGCTGCCGCCGGTCACCGCGAACGGCCGCACGCGCTACGAGTTCGACTACCGGCACGGCCCGTACGACCGCATCGAGAACGGCGCGGTCGGCTACGCGACCTACGGCGACCGGCTCGTCGTGTCGACGCTGCCCGACTATGCGGCGTTCGCCGCGCGCTACCGCAACGCGGCCGTCGATCCGGGCACGGCCGATCCGGCCGTGACGCAACTGGCGCGCGCGCTGACCGCGGGCGCCGCCGATCCGCGCGACAAGGCGCGCATCCTGTACGACTGGGTGCAGGCGAACGTGCGCTACGTCGGGCTGTTTCTCGGCGAAACGGCTGCCGCGCCGCATCGCGTCACCGACATCCTGCGCAACCGCTACGGCGACTGCAAGGATCATGTCGCGCTGTTCGGCGCGCTGCTCGCGGCGGTCGGCATCCGCAGCGAACCGGTGCTGATCAATCTCGGGTCCGTCTACACGCTGCCGTCGGTGCCCGGTTACGGCGGCGGGGCGATCAATCATGCGATCACGTGGCTGCCCGACCTCGCCCGTTATGCGGATACGACGACGGCCGGCATCGCGTTCGGCTATCTGCCGCCCATCGTGATGGATCGCCCCGCGCTGCTCGTCGATACGGGCGTGCTGTCACGGACGCCGGCCACGCAGCCGCGCGGCCGCGTCGCGCGGGTTCAAATCGATGCGGCCGGGCCGGGTGCCGCGCAGTTTCACGCGTACATCGAGGATGACGGCTGGACGGCCGAACTCGAACGCAACCTGTTTCGTCGCGCGACACCCGACGCCATCGTCCAGCTCGCGAACAACCGTCTGCGGCAAAGCGGCTTGCGCGGCCGCGCGCAACTGTCGACCAGCGACCGGCGCGCGACCGACGGGCCGTTCGACGTGACGCTTTCCGGCACGCTCGATCATTTCGTATGGCCCGACGGCACGACCGCGTTACCCGCGCTGTCGAGCCTGACGGGCGGCATCGCGACACAGGTCGAGAGCTGGCTGGCCGAACCTGTGCGCACGCAGCCGTGGGGCTGTATCGGCGGCACGTTCGACGAGACCGGCCAGATCGCGCTGCCGGCCGACGTCGCGGTGACCGACCTGCCGGCCGATACGGCCGTGCACGACCGCTTCGTCGACTTCACGTCGCATTACGTATTCGACGCGGCCGCGCATGTCGTGCAGGTCTCGCGGCGGATGACGGCGGATTTCGGCCGCCAGGTGTGTACGCCGGACGAATTCACGGCGTTGCGCGCGTCGCTCGAACGCATCGAGCGCGACACGCAGGCGCAGATCGTCGTGCGGGCGAAAGGGCGCTGAACGTTGAACGGGCAGGGGACGTGAGCGCGTGGAGACCATCGGTCGGCGCGCAGGAGGGACATCATGACGGAACGGGATCACGAGATCGCCGATCTCTCGAAGGAATTGCTGGGCCGGATCGTGCAAGGCACCGTTGCCGGCGGCGCGGTGGTGGATGCGGAGCAGTGCGCGGCGCTTGCCGTGCAGTGCGCGACGGCGCTGGTCGACAGGCTGGAAGCGCGCAGCGGCTGAGCGCGGCAATCACGCGTGGCGGCGATTCGGGCGGCGATTCGGGCGGCGATTCGAGCGGCAACTCGGGCGGCAACTCGGGCGGCAACTCGGGCGGCAACTCGGGCGGCAACTCGGGCGACGGCCGGCGGCCGCGGCCGGCATCACGCGCGAAACATGGCGCGTGGCACGTCGCGCGTTACGCTTCGACGCGCGCCTCGCCGTCCGCGCGCACGGCGCCCGGCGGCTTGCCCACCACGCGCTTGAACGCGCGGCTGAACGCGGCGAGCGAGCCATAGCCGAGCCGGTACGCGACGGCCTCGATCGTCTCGTGGTCGCGCGTGATCCATTGCGCGGCGAGCCGCATCCGCAGCTCGGTCAGGTAGCGCACGGGCGTCATCCCGGTGGCCGCGAGAAAGCGTTCGGCGAACACCGAACGTGACACGCCCGCTTCGGTGGCGAGTTCCGCCACGCTCCAGTTGCGGCCCGGATCGCGATGCAGCGCGACGATCGCGCGGCCGAGCTTCGGTTCGCGCAGCGCCTGCACCCAGCCCGTCGCGTCGCCGCAGCCGCATTCGACCCAGCCGCGCACGATGAACGCCGCGACCACGTCCGCGAGCCGCGCGAGGATGCCGGCGAAGCCCGCGCGCGCCGAGCAGGACTCGCGCTCCATCGCATCGAGCATCGGGCGGATTTCCGGGTAGCGCGCGAGCAGCGTGCCGACGTGCATGAACTCGGGCATCGTGCCGACGAGCGGCTGCATGCCGCCGAGGTCGAGCTCCATGCATGCGCTGAAGATCAGCGCGTCGCCGGCACCCGGCTCGGTCGTCGCGCAGCTTGCCGGCGACGCGCCCGCCGATGCCACCGACGCGACCGACGCCACCGTATCGCAGATCTTCGCGACCTCGAAGCCGTTGATCTCGCGGCACGGCGCATCGGGGTCGGAGACCAGCGCGTGCATGCCGCCGTGCGGCAGCAGGATCGCGTCGCCGGCTTCGAGCCGCATCGTCTCGCCGTTCGCGTCGCGCAGCAGCACGGGCCCGCGCCCGACGAAATGGAACTGCGCGCGGCCCGGCGCATCGCCGAAACTCAGCCCGAACGGCCGCGCCACCTGGATGCGGCGGTACTGGACGCCGCTCAGGCGCATCCCCAGCAGCAGTTCGCTGACGAGGTCGTGTACGTCGGACGTGGACGAAGACAGGGGCTCGGACATGGCGAGATTCGGACGATCGATCAACAAGAGCGGATTGTATGTCATAGACCGTCCTGCCGTGGTTCCTTACGATACGCCGTCATCGGTATTTTCCCTAAACGACACGGAACGACGCATGAATCCCGGAATTTCCTCTGTCGCCGCGACGGCGGCCCCCCGCGAACCGGCCTGGGGCGCGGTATTTGCGATGGCGCTCGGCGTGTTCGGGCTCGTCACGGCCGAATTCCTGCCCGCGAGCCTGCTGACGCCGATGGCCGAGAGCCTCGGCGTGACCGAAGGCGTCGCCGGGCAGGCCGTCACGGCCACCGCGACGGTGGCGCTCGTCACGAGCCTCCTGATCTCCGCGGTGACGCGCACGATCGACCGGCGGCGCGTGCTGCTCGCGTTTTCGGTGTTGCTGGTCGCGTCGAATCTCGCGGTCGCGTTCGCGACCAGCCTGACGATGCTGCTGATCGGCCGCGTCGTGCTCGGCGTCGCGCTGGGCGGCTTCTGGACGATGGCGACGGCCACCACGATGCGGCTCGTGCCGACGGCGATGGTGCCGCGTGCGCTGTCGATCATCTTCAGCGGCGTGGCGGTCGCGACGATCGCGTCCGCGCCGATGGGCAGCTACTTCGGTCACCTGATCGGCTGGCGCAACGTGTTCCTGATCGCGGGCGCGCTCGGCGGCATCGCGTTCGTGTCGCAGCTCGTCACGCTGCCGTCGCTGCCGCCGAGCGGCACGACGCGGCTGCGGACGCTGATCGACGTGCTGCGCCGGCCGACCGTCGGCCTCGGGATGTTCGCGACGATCCTCGTGTTTACCGGGCATTTCGCGTTCTTCACGTATCTGCGGCCGTTCCTCGAACAGGTCGCGGGCGTCGGCGTGAACGGCCTGTCGGCGATCCTGCTCGGCTACGGTATCGCCAACTTCGTCGGTACGTCGCTCGCGGGCCGCGTGCTCGAACACCGGCTGCGGCCGATGCTGATCGCGATGCCCGCGCTGATGGTCGTGCTCGCCGTCGCGCTCGTCGCGCTCGGCCGCGCACCGATGATCGATGCGGTGCTCGTCGCGTTGTGGGGGATGGCCTTCGGCGGCGTGCCGGTCGCGTGGTCGACCTGGGTCACGCGCACCGTGCCCGATGAAGCCGAAAGCGCGGGCGGGCTGATCGTCGCGGCGATCCAGCTTGCCATCGCGACGGGGGCGGCGGCCGGCGGCGTCGTGTTCGACGCGAACGGCGCGGCCGGCGTGTTCGTGGGCGCGGCCGTCGTGCTGGCCGTCGCGGTCGCGGCGATCGTGACGGGCGTGCCGAAGCGGGTCGGCGTCGCCACGTCCTGACCGGCCGGCAGGCCGGCACGGTGGCGCGGTGGTGCAGGCCCGTCGGCGGCCGTCCGCCCGTCGGGCGTCAGGCGGTGCCGGTGCCTGCGATGCGGTCGAGGTCCGCGAGCGCATCGTCCGGCAGCACGAGGCCGGCCGCCGCGAGGTTCTCGCGCAGATGCGCGACCGACGACGTGCCGGGAATCAGCAGGATGTTCGGCGCGCGACGCAGCAGCCACGCGAGCGCGACCTGCATCGGCGTTGCGCCGACGCGCGCCGCCACGTCGGACAGTGTCGACGACTGCAGCGGCGAGAAGCCGCCGAGCGGAAAGTACGGCACATAGGCGATGCCGTCGCGGGCGAGCGCGTCGATCAGCGCGTCGTCGCCGCGATGGGCGACGTTGTAGTGGTTCTGCACGCACACGATGTCGCAAATCCGCCGGCCCTGCGCGATCTGCGCGGGCGTGACGTTGCTCAGGCCGACGTGGCGGACGAGCCCGCGCCGCTGCAGGTCGGCGAGCGTGCTCAGCGGCGCCTCGATCGATCCTTCTGCCGGCCCGTGCGGGTCGAACATGATGCGCAGGTTGACGACGTCGAGCACGTCGACTCCGAGGTTGCGCAGGTTGTCGTGTACGGCCCGTTCGAGTTCGGCGGGCGCGAAGGCGGGCAGCCACGATGCGTCGTCGCCGCGTCGCGCGCCGATCTTGGTGACGATCACGAGATCGTCGCGATACGGATGCAATGCGTCGCGAATCAGCCGGTTGGTCACGTGCGGGCCGTAGAAATCGCTGGTGTCGATATGGTCGACGCCGGACGCGACGGCTTCGCGCAATACGTTCAGGGCGGCATCGCGGTCCTTCGGCGGACCGAATACGCCCGGTCCCGCGAGCTGCATCGCACCGTAGCCGATGCGTTTGACGTGGCGATCGCCGAGCCGGAAGGCGGCGGTGTGTCGGATGTCGGACATGACTGTGCTCCTGTCGAAAGTGCGTCCAGCATAGGCATTGGCCGTCTGCGCGATAAGCCGTCATAATCCGCACGGGTTGTACGAAAAGGCGAACAATGCAAACCGATCTGGGCGACCTGAATGCGTTCATGGCAGTGGCGCGCGCCAGCGGCTTTCGCGACGCCGCGCGCATGACGGGCCTGAGCGCGTCGGGGCTGAGCGAGGCCGTGCGCCGGCTGGAAGCACGACTGGGCGTGCGCCTGCTGCACCGCACGACGCGCAGCGTCGTGCTCACCGAGGCCGGCGAGCGGCTGCTTCTGCGCCTCGGGCCCGCGCTCACCGAAGTGGAAGCGGCGCTCGACGGGGTCGGCGAATTCCGGGACAAGCCGACCGGCACGCTGAAGCTCAACGTGCCGGTCAGCGCGGCCCGGCTCGTGCTGCCCGCGATCGTGCCGCGTTTCCTCGATGCGTACCCGGATATCCGGCTCGAAGTGATCGCCGACGAGAACTTCGTCGACGTGCTGGCGGCCGGGTGCGACGCCGGCATCCGCTATGACGAACGGCTCGAACAGGACATGATCGCGGTACCGATCGGCCCGCGCGTCCAGCGCTTCGCGACCGCGGCCGCGCCCGGTTATCTCGACCGTCATGGCCGGCCGCGTCACCCGCGCGATTTGCTCGACCATCGCTGCGTGCGCGGACGCTTCGCGAGCGGCGCGATGCCGCCGTGGGAGTTCGAGCGCGACGGCGAGGTCGTGCGGGTCGAGCCGGCCCCCGGGCCGCTGCTGGTGCAGATCGGCGGCGCGACGGACCTGATGGTCGACGCGGCGATCGCCGGCACCGGGATCGTGCATCTGTTCGAAGACTGGCTGCGTCCGCATATGGACAGCGGTGTGCTCGAACCGGTGCTCGAACCGTGGTGGCGACCGTTCTCGGGGCCGTTTCTCTACTACCCGGGGCACCGCCTCGTGCCGCCGGCGCTGCGCGCGTTCATCGATTTCGTCAAGGCATCCTGAGTTTCGAAGGTGTCGCGCATGCGCCGGATGCCCCCGCTCAGCGCATCGGCGCGTGTGCGTCGAGCAACTGCCGATGGCGCGCGTCGGTTGCGTCGTCGGCGGGGAACATGCATTCCATGCGCAATTCCTGCGCGGCGGCGCTTTGCGGCGTCCCCACCGTCGTGACCAGCGAGAAGTAGCGCAGCACGACGCCTTCATGCACGAAGCCGATCGGGATGACCGGCAGCGACGGCGCGGCGGCGGGGGCCGGCGGCGATGCCCGGTCGCTCGGCACATCGGAGGTGGCGAGCAGGTCGTCGAGGAGCAGCCGCGTGTCGTCGTCGATCACGTGGCCGACCGATTCGCGATGCACGCGCTGCAGCAGGCTGCGCGATACCGTATCCCAGTCGGCGATGAACGGCCGCATGCCGTGCGGATCGAACATCAGGCGCAGCAGGTTGCGCGGGCCGTCGCGCGCGGCCATGTCGATGAAGCAGCCGAAAAAGCGCGGTACCGCGTCGTTGGTCATCAGCACGTTCCAGTGGCGATCCATCACGATCGCCGGAAACGGCTCGTGCTGGCGCACGACCCGCTCCAGCGCGCGGATCACGCCGTGCATCTCCTGTGCATCCCACGGCGCTTCCGAATACATGGGCGCATAACCGGCCGCGAGCAGCAGCGCGTTGCGTTCGCGCAGCGGCACATCGAGCGTCTGTGCGAGCGTCAGCAGCGTGTCGCGGCCCGGCACGCTGCGCCCGCTTTCGATGAAGCTGATCTGGCGCTGCGAGATGCCCGCGTCGAGCGACAGGTCGAGCTGGCTCACGCCGCGCACGTCGCGCCAGTAGCGCAGCAACCGGCCCAGTTCGTGCGGCGGCGCGTGCCGATCGCGGCGGCTGGCGTTCATCGTGCCTCCGTGGGCGTTCCGTGAGCGACGCGAACGACTATATCGGACTCACGCGGCATGCGCATGCCACGCGAACGCGTCGAACGGCGCTTCGAGCGCGGGCCGCGTCACGCTGCCGACGTAGTTCGTGATCGTCGACGCGGCGACCACCGCGATCACTTCCAGCAACTGTTCATCGTTGAAGCCGGCGTCGAGGAACGCCTGCCGGTCGGCATCGGCCAGACGGCCGCGGGTGTCGATCAGCTGGCGTGCCGTGGCCGACAGCGCGGCCAGTTGCGCATCGCCGGGCAGGTTGCCGCGGCGGATCGCGTCGACGTCGGCGTGGGTCACACCCTGTTTCAGCGCCAGCGCGGTATGGAATGCGACCGGCCACTCGCTCGCGTTCGTGACCGCGTTGGTGAGCAGGAGCGTCTGGATCTGCGGCTCGGTGAGGCTGCTTGCGTGCACGCGCTCGAACAGGCCGATGAAGCCGTTGATCAGCACCGGTGACGCGGCCATGGCCGCCGCGATGTTCGGGATCGTGCCGAACGTGTGCTGGAGTTGCTGGAGCACGGGCTTCGATTCAGCCGGTGCCGAGGCGAGGGTGTGAAGCGGGTAGGCGGACATGACGTCTCCGGGGCGATGAGCGCCGCCGGAATGGCGGCGCGACACCCGAAGCGTAGGAGCGGCCGTGTCGTGCGCCAATTACATGGGATGTAATCGTTCGATCGATGCGCGCGCGAGGCCGTTCGTCCCGCGAATCGCCTAGCCGCCTTGCCTGACCATCTCCGCCAGCGTCTTCATCGCCTGCAGGTACGGATACGGCCCGTGACTGATACGGGCCACGCCGTAGTCCGCGAGTTCGGCCAATGTCGGCGTCTCCGCGACGCGCATCACGTTCACCGGCAGCGGCGATGCGGCCGTCAGCGCGCGAATGAGCGCCGGCGAGCGCAGCCCGGGCACGAAGAGCCCGTCGGCGCCGGCCGCCGCGTATGCGTGTGCGCGGGCCAGCGTGGCATCGAGCAGGCGCTCGTCGTGCGTGTCGGCCGGCGCCTTGAAGAACACGTCGGTGCGTGCGTTGATGAAGTAGTCGGCGCCTGCCCGGTCCGCAGCCTGCCGGGCTGCCGCGAGACGCGCTGCGGCGGCTTCGACGTCACGCAATTCGCCCGTCGCCGGAAAGCTGTCCTCGAGGTTGCAGCCGATCGCGCCGGCCTCGATGCTGAGCGCGATCGTTGCGGCGACATCTTCCGGCCGCTCGCCGTACCCGCTTTCGAGATCGACGGTGACGGGCAGGTCGGTCGCGCGCGTGATGCACTCGAGCACGTCCATCATGAGCGCGCGCGGCATCTGCTCGCCGTCGACGAACCCGTTGGCCGCCGCGACCGACCAGCTGCCGGTTGCCAGCGCGACGGCGCCCGCGTCGGCCGCCGTGCGCGCGCTGCCGGCGTCCCACACGTTGAATAGCGCCAGCGGCTGGCCCGCGCGGTGAAGCGACCGGAAATACGCGCCTTTCTCGTTGCTGCTCATGTTTGTGTCTCCTTGTGGAAAACCGGGTCGGTCGTCGTGCCGAACGATACTGCCACCGAATCGAGCGCCGCGAGAAAGTCGCGTGCGTCGAACAGTTCGCCGAGGCTGCGCACGCCGCCTGACACGACGGTGCGGCCCGTCATCAGGCGCACGGCGGCCTCGACGATGATCGGTGCGCTGACCGCATAGATGTCGCGCCCGGACGCGGTCGCGCGGTGCGTCGTGCCGCCCTGCACGACGATCGCGTCCATCGCGAACTGCTGCGCCGAGCGGCCCAGCGCGTCGGTCGGCTCGGGCGGCGGCGTGGCGGCATCGCGCACGTCGCGCAGCGCGAGCGTCGCGAGCCACGATTCGATCGTGTCGATGCGCAGGTGGCGCGAGAGCGTCATCACTTCCGAAAACGGCAGCAGCGTGACGTCGACCCGGCCGATCGGCGGCGGGAACGGCCATGCGCGTTCGCGTGGGGTCGACGGCACCGGCGTCGGTTTTCCGTCCTTCTGCACGAGCCGTACCGCGCGGTTGCGTTCGCCCGTCACGCGCGTGCCGCGCGTCGGGTGCCAGCGGTCGAGCCCGGTCGCGATATCGACGCGCTCGATCGGCAGGCTCTTGTCCACGACGGCCGTGACGAGCAGATCGGCCAGGCCGCCGTAGAACGCCGCGGCCGGCACGACAGTCACGCCCGCGGCGCGTGCCCGGGCATCGCAGTGTTCGGCCAGCGCCAGCACCGACGGCTGCTCGGCCGTCAGGTCGAGATAGGGGATGCCGGCCCGCAGTGCGGCATCGGCCAGCGGCAGCGCGGTATCGAGATACGGCCCCGCGCAGTTGATCACGGTATCCGCGCCGCGCAGCGCGGTGTCGAGCGCGGCCGGATCGTCGATCGCGGCGACGCGCGCGAGCGACGCTTCGTCGCCGCCTTCCGCGAGCCGCGCCGCATCGCGGCCGATGCGGATCGCGCGCAGGCCACGCCGTGCCAGCTCGGCGACGACAAACCGCCCGGTATGACCCGTGGCGCCATAGACTGCAACCGTCATTCGATCGTCCATGATCAACTCCGATACAGAACGGTCTGTTTTATAGTACAGACCTGTATCGTCGTCAATCCTGCGGTGCTATGATCGGCTCACTGTTGCGGCAAGGGCGGCCAGTACGGCCGGGTCGGGATGAAAAAGGAAACAGGTACACCAGGGAACGCGCCCGATACGCGCGAACGCATTCTGCAAACGGCCAGCGAGTTGTTCTACCGGGAGGGTACGCGCGCGGTCGGCGTGGATCTGATCGTCGCGCAGGCGGGTGTGGCGAAGACGAGCCTCTATCGTCACTTCGCGACGAAGGACGACTTGATCGAAGCGTTCCTGCTGCGCGAGGACGCCGATTTCTGGGCGCATTGGGATGCGGTGGCCGCGCGGTACCGGCGCACGCCGCGCGAGGAACTGGATGCGCAGCTGCAATGGATCGGTGAACGCATCGCGCGCCCCGGCTATCGCGGTTGCCCGCAGATCAACATCGCCGCCGAATACGCGGACGGCAATCATCCGGCCCGCAAGGTGGCCGTCGCGCACAAGCAGGAGTTGCGGCGCCGGCTGACCGAGCTGGCGGGCGCGATGGGCGTGGACGAACCGGAAACCTTCGCGCTGCGGCTCGCGACCGTCATCGACGGCGCGCTGAGCAGCGGGCACGCGCTGCATGCGCACGGGCCCGTGGCCTTCCTGCAGGAATTCGCCCGACTGCTGTTGCCGAAGAAGGGCCGGAAGCCGGCCGGCCTGCCGCGGTAAGTCGCGCGCCGGTTCCGTTCAGCCGCGTGCGGCCGGATCGACGGACAGCACACGCAACTGGCCACGCAACTGATCGACTTCCTCCGGTGCGAACGGCCGTTCGATCTCGGCATGCGTCTGCTGCCACAGCGGAAATGCCTCGGCCAGCAGGTCGTGGCCGGCTTGCGTCAGTTCGAGCAGACGGCTGCGCCGGTCGTCCGGGTCCTGCGCAATCGTGACGAGGCCGCGCCGCTCGAGCGGTTTGAGCGCGGCCGTGAGCGTGGTGCGATCCATCGCGAGCAGCGAGGCGACCGATTTCATCGGCGCCGGCTGCGGCCGGTTCAGCGACATCAGCAGCGAAAACTGGCCGTTGGTGAGGTCCAGCGGGCGCAGCACATCGTCGAAGATCCGCGCAAGATTACGCGCCGCGCGCTGCATGTGCAGGCACAGGCAGCAATCGCGCACCATCAGCGTCGTTTCGAAAGGGAGCTTTTCTTTTCGTGCCATGTTGCAATTGTGTTGATATCAACCTATCGTGTCAAGGTCGAGGCGCGGCAGTCCGTCGTGCCCGTCACCGGAGGAGGCGGCATGAGTGCTCAACAGCAGTTGTATCTCGCGGTATTTCTCGGCGCCAAGGATAGCCCGGCCATGAAGGCCTGGCTGGCGCTGCCGGAAGACGAACGGCGCACGCGCGAGCGCGACGGTATCGCCGCGTGGCATGCCTGGGTCGACCGCAATCGCGACGCGATCGTCGAGATGGGCGGGCCGCTCGGCAAGACGAAGACGATCGATGCGGCCGGCGTCACCGACACGTCGAACGCGATGAGCGGCTTTACCGTCGTGCGGGCGGCGTCGCACGATGCGGCGGCCGCCCTGTTCGAAGGCCATCCGCATTTCACGCTGTTCCCGGGCGTGGCGATCGACGTGATGCCGGTGCTGGCGATTCCCGGCGCGTAACCGACGCGCGAGGCCAGGCGTTGCGGATCGGCGAAGCGCCGTGGCCGGCATGCGGACATTTCCGACATTCTGGATGGAGACTGGCGATGAAGCTTTACGGATTTGCCGGCACCCGCTCGCAACGCGCGCTGTGGGGGCTGAAGGAGCTGGATGCCGACTTCGAGTTCGTCTCGGTGAACCTGCTCCAGGGCGAGCACAAGCGGCCCGAATTCCTGCGCCTCAATCCGGCCGGCAAGGTGCCCGTGCTGGTGGACGGCGACCTCGTGATTCCCGAATCGGCCGCGATCGTGCTGTATCTCGCGGACAAGTACCCGGAGAAGGCGTTGCTTCCGGTCGATCCGGCGCTGCGCGCGCAGGCCTACCGGTGGGTGATGTTCGCGGTGACGGAGCTCGAGCAGCCGCTGTGGCGGATCACGCGGCATTCGTTCCTGTATCCGCCGGAGAAGCGCTCGCCGGCCGAGATCGAGCTGGCGCGCGACGATTTCAGGACGATGGCCGCGATTCTGGACAAGCATCTGGAAGGGCGCGAGTTCATCGTCGGCGACACGCTGACGGTGGCCGACTGCGTGACGGCTTACCTGATCGACTGGGCCGGCGAGTGCAACCTGATCGAATCGTTCCCGCAGCTGCGGGCATACCTCGAACGGCTGTATGCGCGGCCGAACGCGCCGCAGCGGATCGCGGACGCGCGCAAGGCGGCGTGAGCGTGCGGCGGCCGGCCGTTCCATTTGCGCAGCGGGCGAGTGCCTGTCATCAGCAAGTCATGGCGGTAATGCGTGCGTCGCGCACGCGGCGCACGCAGGCGCTTGCGCTCACGCTACGTCGTCAGGCCCGCCGAGCGCGCGACACAGCATCGACAGGTCGTTGAGCGTCAGGTGCGGCGCGGCGGCCTGTTGCTGCACGCGTTCCGGTTCCGGATGCGGGTCGCGAACCACCCACGCTGCCTGAAGCCCCGCGTTCAATGCACCGACGATATCGAGGTGATAGTCGTCCCCGACGTGCAGCAGTTCCGCCGGCTGCACGTCGAGCGTTTCCGCCGCCGCATGGAAGATCCCGGGCGCCGGCTTCGCGACCCCGAATGCCTGCGCGCTGAGCGTCGCACGAAAGTATTCGCCGCCGCCGGTCATCCGGAGGTCGGCGTTGCCGTTGGTCACCGCGATCAATGGAAACCGCGCACTCAACCACGCGAGCGCCGGCAACGCATCGTCATAGAATTCGACCCGGTTGCGCGCGGCAAAGAACGCCGCGTACGCGTGCTCGGCGAGCGCGACATCCTCGTTCGCACGCTCCAGCGCAAGCCGGATCGATCCGATCCTCATCGCACGGAAATCGCCGGCGAGCCCGGGGAATAATCGTTCGTATTCCTCACGCAACCCGCTCAGCGCCTGCTGCGTGGACAGCACACGCGCGGTACCGGGCGCGTGCTCGATCAACCATGCGTGAAGCGCCGCTTCGGCCCGTACGACGGCCGGCCCGAACGGCCACAGGGTGTCGTCCAGGTCGAACGAGAGGGCGGAAACTTTGGCGAGACGCATGGCGGTTGACGAGAGGGTTTCGTTTACCACGGCCACGGAATAGAGATTCCGGTGCCGTTTTCGAGGGCCTGTCGATACAGGAAGCGGGCGACGGTCAGGTCCTGAAGCGCCAGCCCGGTCATGTCGAAGACGGTGATCTCGTGCGGCGCGCGGTCGACCGACGCGGCTCCGGCGAGGATGTCACCGATTTCAGTGCGTGGCAAATCCGGCGCCCACTGGCACTCGCCGATGCTGCGCGCCTGATCGTGATCGTCCACGACGATGCGCGCGCGTTCCAGCACGCCGGCCGGAAGCTCGCGCTTGCCGGCCGTGTCGGCGCCGACGCAGGTCAGGTGGGTGCCCGGCCGAACCGCATCCGCATCGAACAGCGGGCCGCCGCCCGGCGTGGCCGTGATGACCACGTCGCTATCGGCCACCGCGTCGTTCCGGTCGCGTGCCACGCCGATCGTGCATCGCTCCCGGAACGCCGATTCGAACCCCGGGTCAGGCTCGCCGCTGACGTTCACGTACCGCACCGTGCAGCGTTGCGGCAGCAGCCCGAGCGCGTAGTCGAGCTGGACGCGCGCCTGCACGCCCGTGCCGAACACGCAGATTCGCGTGCTGTCGCGCCGCGCGAGCAGTTGCAGCCCGAGGCCGCCGGCGGCACCGGTTCGCGCGGTGGTGATCGCATTGCCGTCCATGATGCACAGCGGGCGGCCCGTGGCCGGATCGAACAGCGCGACGGTGGCCTGATGCGGTTCGCCGCCGAGCGCCCGGTTGCCGGGCCAGAACCCGGCCGCCTTGAAGCCGAGCAGCGCCTGGCGCGCGACGTCGCCCGACTTGATCCCGAATACGCCGCCCGTGTGCAGCTTCTCGCGAACCACCGGAAACACGCGCCCGGCCCGTTGACTGTGCAGCACGAAGGCTTCGCGAACCGCCGCCGTCACTTGCGCGGCCTCGAGGGCGGGTTCGACGGCATCGCGGTCGAGAAGCAGGAGTCGGGCGTCTGTCGGCATGTTCGGGCAAGCGCTTTCGGCGCAACGCAAAACGAGGGTGTTTAAATTTTGTCCAGATTTGGACAAATAGTCAATGTATCGGCGAAAAGATGCGGGCGTGCGGTTCGGCTCACCACCCGTAGAAGCGCGGCCACGCCTGCGCGCTGCCGTCGTCGCCGATCGCCTGATACTCGGGATGTTGTGCACCGGTGGCGCACGCGTGATTCGGCAGGATGCGCAGGCGGGTGCCGATCGGAAACCGTTGCGCGATGCCGGAGTCGGGTGCGCCCGTGCGCGACACGATCCCGTGTTCCTGGTTGGCGGCGCTCATCACGTAGCCGCCGAGCACGTCGCCGTGTTCGGTGCACACCTGCCCGTAGCCGAAATCGCGCGCCTGACGCTGCGTGCCGCGGTCGCGGCTCATCGCCATCCAGCCTGCGTCGACGATCGCCCAGCCTTTCTCTTCCTGGTGCCCGATGACGGTGGTCAGCACCGACAGCGCGATGTCGGACAGGTCGCACACGCCGATGTTGTGCATCACGAGGTCGAACATCACGTACACGCCGGCACGCACCTCGGTGACGCCGTCGAGGTGTCGCGCCGCGAGCGCGGTGGGTGTCGAGCCGATACTCACGACCGGGCAGGGCAGCCCGGCGGCCCGGAGGCGTTCCGCCGCGCGCACGGTGCGGCTGCGCTCCTGTTCGGCGATGGCCGCCAGCGCTTCGGGCGTGCTGTAGTCGTAGCTGGAGCCCGCGTGCGCCAGCACGCCGCCGAGCACCAGCCCGCCGTCGACGAGCGCGCGGCCCACGTCGATCAGCAGGCCGGCGTCGGGCGGGATCCCCGAGCGGTGGCCGTCGACGTCGACCTCGATCCACACTTCGAAGCGCTCGCCATGCGCGCGCCCGAATTCGGCGATCGCGTGTGCGGCGGGCAGGCTGTCCGTGACCAGCTTCAGGTCGCAGCCCTGCCGGCGCAGCGCGAGCGCGTGGCCGAGCTTCGCGGGCACCATGCCGACCGCGTAGACGATGTCGCGGATACCGTGCGCGAAAAACTGTTCGGCTTCCTTGAGCGTCGACACCGTGACGCCTTGCGCGCCCGCGGCGATCTGGGCATCGACGACGTGCGTGCATTTGGTGGTCTTGACGTGCGGCCGGAACCGGACGCCGAGCGCGTCCAGATGTGCCTGCATGCGGCCGATGTTGTGACGCATGCGGCCGACGTCGATCAGGGCGGCCGGGGTGTTGTGGGTTTGAAGGTCCACGATGTGTTGCCTCGGAAGGTTGCCGATGCGAACACTGTAGGGGCGTCGACGGGCCGCGTGTTTAACGCAACGCTAATACGGCATTAAACACGGTTTAATCGACCGGATCGCGCGAGCCGAAGCCAAAGTCCGAGCCCGGCGCAACTCATGCCTTCCCGCGCCACGGCGGCGGGCTCAGCAACCGCGTCGCGGCTTCGAGGAAGACCCGTTGCCGCGCGGAGCGGCCGGTGCGCGACGGCAACAGCGCCGTGACCGGCGCGGGCGGCAGGTGCCAGTCGGGCAGCAGCCGGACGAGCCTGCCGTTCGCGAGCAGCGGCGCGACGTCCCACTCGGAGCGCTCGACGATCCCGAGCCCGGCCAGCGCCCATTCGGTGATGACGGTGCCGTCGTTGGAGGACAGCGCGCCGGTGACGCGGATCACGGCGGACCGGCGTGGGGCACCCTTGACGTCGTCGCCAGACGAGAAGCGCCATCGCGGGATGTCCTCGTCGTTCTCGCGCAGGCACAGGCAGTCGTATCGGGTCAGGTCGGACGGATGGTTCAATGCCTTGATGCGACGGGCATAGCCAGGGCTCGCGCACAGAAACCGCTCGTTGGGCGCAAGCGGATAGCCGATCCACGACGACGACTTGAGGCTGCCGACGTGCACGACCACGTCGGCCCCCGACGCGCTGGTCAACGGGCTGTCCGACAGGTGGAGCGCGATGTCGAGTTTCGGGTGTGCACGCTGCAGGTCGCGCACGATCCGCGCGACGTACTTTCGCCCGAAGCCGAGCGGGGCGACGACGCGCAGCGTGCCCTGCACGTCGCCGTGGTCGCCTGAAATGCTGACCGGCAGCGCTTCCACGCGCTCGAGAATGTCGACGGCTTCCTGGTACAGCCGTTGCCCTTCGTCGGTCAATGCGACCCCTTT
Organism: Burkholderia sp. LK4; assembly: GCF_001043615.1. Classification (NCBI taxonomy): domain Bacteria; kingdom Pseudomonadati; phylum Pseudomonadota; class Betaproteobacteria; order Burkholderiales; family Burkholderiaceae; genus Burkholderia; species Burkholderia sp. LK4. The sequence continues at coordinate 82,177 of NZ_LDUL01000011.1, read as the reverse complement.
CGGTTGCCGCACCGCGAGCCTGGCGTTCAGGCGCGCTTCCATCCGCTGCAGGCGGATCGTGACCGCGGGCGGCGTGAGATCGAGCAGCCGGGCGGCGGAGGCCAGCGAGCGCGACGTACCGATCGCGCGTACGAGCCGAAGGTCGTCGAGGTCGAGCATTTCGTGTCTCTTAATGTGAACGATGCAGGGCATTAAACCGCATATCACGCGTCGTAGCCATCGGAGCGGCGGCGCGGACGACGTCGCCGGTATCGACGGCTTAAAGAACGGTCGCATTGCGCCGATATAGAGACGACGTCCGGCTTTCTGTGCAGCGTGTCCAGACCAGCACGGTGCATGCCGTGGAAGGCCGAGACCTATTCCAACGAAAAAAATGGAGCCTCTCACCTTATGAAGTCCGTCTTTACCCGTCCCCTGGCAGGCCGCCTCGCAATCGTCGTCGCGGCCGCTTCGCTCGCCGCGTGCGGCGCGACGAACCCGCTTCAACAGGCCGGCCAGGGGATCATGGGCGCGCTGACGTCCGACGCGGGCCGGACCGACGTGTCGAGCCAGAAGCCCGTCGTCCTGAAGATTCCGAACGATCCCGGCATCCAGCCACGCAAGGTCGCGCCGTATTCGACGGTCATCGTCCGCGATGTCGGCTACGACAGCCGCAGCGTGCAGGTCATCGCGACCGCGCAGTACTACCGGCTTCGCTTCGAGAACCTGACGCCCGGATCGTTCGTCGTCCATGCGCGCACGGACAACGGGGTCGCCGGGTCGGGCGTGAAGTACGACGTCAACTTCAACGTGCAGGAATCGCCGAAGGGTTATCAGGTCGCGTTTCAGCCGATGACGCGCAATGCCTATCAGCAGGGACTGATCGGCAAGTTTCCGGTGCCGAACTTCAACGACGCGGACCTGCGCACGCAGTTGACGTCGCTGCAAATCGTCTACCGCTTCGAGGTGGATTCGCCGTACAACTCGGAATCGGTGACCGCGAACTTCATGCGTCTCGCGCGTCCGATGACCGCGCGGCAGGGCTGGGCCGATCCTGTGACGGGCAAGATCTACAGCAGCTACTTCGTGTCCACGCTGCATGGTCGCGACATGACGTATGTCACGCAGGTGTATCCGTATCACAACGGGTCGAAGGCGGTGATCACGGCGGTGATCACCGGCGTCGAAACCGCGCCGGATACGGTCGACTTCGGCGTGCTGATCAACGATGCACGCCACATGCTCGAGAACATCGCGAAGTCCTGATCGTGAGCCCAGGGGCTGCGCACCGCGTCACGCGCGCAGCCCGACGATCAGCGACCGATGCGCGGCGACCCCGGCCATCACGCCCGACGCCGACGCGAACGTCGCGTTGCTCATCGGCGTCGACGCGTCGCCGGCCGCGAACACGCCGGCGACGTTCGTCTCTTTCCCCGCATCGACGCGCACGACGGGGCCGAACGGCCCGTCGTCGAATGCACAGCCGAGCTGCTGCGCGAGATCGCTCGCCATTGCCGTACGCGCGCCGACGAACAGCGCATCGACCGGCACGACCTGCCCGTCGGCGAGCCGCAACGCTTCGATACGCGGCGCGTCGCCCAGGATTTCAACGACCGGCGAGCGCTCGATGCGAACGCCGCGCGCGTCGAGCAACGCGGCTTCTTCGTGGTTCGCCTCGACCACGCCTTGCGTGAACCACGTCGTCGGGCCCCAGTCCGGAATCAGGATCGCCTGGTGCACGGACAGCGGATGCGTGGCGAGCACGCCGAGCCGCCGGCCGCTCACCTCGTACCCATCGCAGTACGGACAATGCAGCACGCTGACGCCCCAGCGTTCGGCGAGCCCCGGCAGCGCGGGCAGTTCGTCGCGGATGCCCGTCGCGAGGATCAGCCGGTCGGCGCTGGCCCGGCTGCCGTCGGCCAGCGTCACGTGGAAGCGGCCGTCCGCATCGCGTTCGGCCGTGCGCGCGTCGCCTGCGATCCGCCGCACGGTCGGATACGCGGCGAGTTGCGCGGCGGCTTCCTCGACGATCTGCGCGGGCGGCTTGCCGTCCTGCCCGAAAAAGCCGTGCGCGTGCGCGGCAACGCGGTTGCGCGGCCGGCCGGCGTCGATCACGAGCACGCGGCGGCGCGCCCGCGCAAGCTGCATCGCGGCCGACAGCCCCGCAAAGCTGCCGCCGATCACGATCACTTCATGATGGTCATGCATGCATCCGCTCCTTTCCTGAACCTGCGTGAATGAAGGACGTGTTCCGATGGCATCCAACTCATGAAACACGAGAAGTTGCATGATAGGGCGGTGGTATCATTCACGCAACTTCAAAAGTTTCGAGAGAGGGGCGCCGCCCGTGAGAACCGATAGCCGTTTGTCGCGCATGCTGCATGTGCTGATCCACATGGACCAGGCCGACGGCCCGCTGACGTCGGAGACGATCGCGACGATGCTGGGCACGAACCCGGTGGTCGTGCGACGCCTGCTCGGCGGTTTGCGCGACCACGGCTACGTGCAGTCGGAGAAGGGGCATGGCGGCGGGTGGGTGTTGAGTGTCGCGCTCGACGACATCACGCTGCTCGACGTCTATGGCGCGGTGGGCGAGCCGCCGCTGTTCTCCGATCTCGTCACCGACGACGAGGCCGAATGCCTGATCGAGCAGGCCGTCAACGCGCACCTGTCGGCCACGCTGAAGGAGGCCGAGACGACGCTGCTCGCCCGCTTCGGCGAAGTCACGCTCGGCATGCTGTCGCGCGATTTCGAAGCGAAGGCGGCCCGGCGGCGCAAGCCGCGCTGACGCGCCGCAGCATCGCGGCCGGACACGGCCGCCGTGCGCGCCGGCGCGACCGAAACCGTCGCGCCGCGATGTTCTGTCCCCCAACTTCTGCCCGGTTCGCCCGCCACAGGGCAAAATACGGGTTTTCCGCACCCGCGAGGGCGCGACCGAATCACGCGCCGGGCGGCGGCAGTGCGCAATCCGCACGCCGCCGCCGGGTGCCCAGGCAAGATCGCTCGCCGTGTCGCGAGCCCACAGGAGTCCAGACCTCATGCCCGAATCCAACCTGTCCTTCTTCGGCCGGCTGTCGCTTGCCGTCGGCACGTTCTTCTCCGTGCTCGGCAACCGCGAGTTCGCAGCCGGCGTGCTGCGCGTGCGCGACGGCGCCCCGGCGCCGGTCGCGCCGACCCCGGCACCGGCTGCCGCGCCCGTTGCGCCGGCCCCCGCACCCGCACCCGTGAAGGCGCCTGCCCCCGAACTGCGCGAGGCGAGCCCCCAGGCCGCGCTGCAACTGCTCGGCCTGCTGCAGCGCGATGCGCGCTTCATCGACTTCGTCGAGGAAGACATCGCCGGTTACGCGGACGCCGAGATCGGCGCAGCCGCGCGCCTCGTGCACGACGGCTGCCGTGCCGCGCTGCGCGAACACTTCACGATCGTGCCGGTGCGCGACGAAGCCGAGGGCAGCCGCGTGACGCTGCCGGCCGGTTTCGATGCGACGGCCGTGCGCGTGACCGGCAACGTGGTCGGCGCCGCGCCGTTCACGGGCACGGTCAGCCATCGCGGCTGGCGGGTGGCCGACGTGCGCCTGCCGAAGCTGACGGGCAGCCACGACGCCTCGGTCGTCGCACCGGCGGAGGTGGAACTGTGAGCGATCCGCGTTATTCGATCGGTATCGATCTCGGTACGACCCACTGCGCGCTGTCGTATGTCGACAGCGCCGCGAGCGACGGCGAAACCATCACGCAGCAGGTGCTGCCGATCGCGCAGCTCACCGCGCCCGGCGCGCTGGAGTCGCGCGACCTGCTGCCGTCGTTCCTCTACCTGCCGCATGAAAGCGAACTCACGCAGGGCGACCTGACGCTGCCGTGGACGGCCTCGCGCGCCTTCGCCGTCGGCGAGATGGCGCGCACGCGCGGCGCCGGCACGCCGATCCGCCTCGTGTCGAGCGCGAAGAGCTGGCTGTGCCACCCGGGCGTCGATCGCCGCGCGGCGATCCTGCCGAGCGATGCGCCGCCGGAAGTGTCGCGCGTGTCGCCGCTGGAAAGCTCGATCCGCTACCTGACGCACCTGCGCGAAGCGTGGGACCACGCGCATCCCGACGCGCCGTTCGCCGACCAGGACGTGACGGTCACGATTCCCGCGTCGTTCGATCCGGCCGCGCGCGAACTGACGGCGGAAGCCGCGCGTGCGGCCGGCTATTCGCGGATGACGCTGCTCGAGGAGCCGCAGGCTGCGCTCTACAGCTGGATCCAGAAGAGCCAGGGCGGCTGGCGCAAGCAGGTGCAGGTCGGCGACCTGATCCTGTGCGTCGACGTCGGCGGCGGCACGACCGACCTGTCGCTGATCGCGGTGGTCGAGCGCGACGGCAATCTCGAGCTGCATCGCGTGGCGGTCGGCGAGCACATCCTGCTCGGCGGCGACAACATGGACCTCGCGCTCGCGCACGTGGTCGCGCGCAAGCTCGCGCAGCAGGGCACGCAGGCCGATCCGTGGCAGCTGCGGGCGCTCACGTACGCATGCCGTTCCGCGAAGGAAACGCTGCTGTCCGATCCGTCGACCGACGCGGTGCCGCTCGTCGTGCCGAGTCGCGGCTCGAAGCTGATCGGCGGGTCGATCCGCACGGAGCTCACGCGCGCGGAACTCACGCAGACGATCCTCGAAGGCTTCTTCCCGCAGGTCGACGCAGCCGCGCGCCCGGTGAGCCGCGCACGCGTCGGCCTGACGCAGCTCGGCCTGCCGTATGCGCAGGATGCGGGCATCACGCGCCATCTCGCGGCGTTCCTCGGCCGCCAGGTCGCGGCGCTCGACTCGCTCGAGGGCCTGCAGCGCACGCTGCCGCAGGGCGCGACGTTCCTGCACCCGACTGCCGTGCTGTTCAACGGCGGCGTGTTCAAGTCGACGCTGCTCACGCAGCGCGTGCTCGATACGCTCAACAACTGGCTCGCCGCCGAAGGCGCGCCGCCCGCGCGCCTGCTCGAAGGCGCGGATCTCGATCTCGCGGTCGCGCGCGGTGCCGCGTACTACGGCTACGTGAAGCGCGGCCGTGGCGTGCGCATTCGCGGCGGCACGGCGCGTGCGTACTACGTCGCGATCGAATCGGCGATGCCCGCGGTGCCGGGGCTCGAGCCGCCGGTGCAGGCGCTGTGCGTCGCGCCGTTCGGGATGGAGGAAGGCTCGGACGCGGCGCTGCCGCCGCAGGAGTTCGGCCTCGTCGTCGGCGAACCGGTGCAGTTCCGCTTCTTCGGTTCGTCGGTGCGCCGCCAGGACCAGGTCGGCACGCTGCTCGACTACTGGTCGCCGGAAGAACTGCAGGAGCTCGAGGAAATCCAGGCGACGCTGCCGGCCGAAGGGCGCACCGTCGGCGAGGTCGTGCCCGTGAAGCTGCATGCACGCGTGACCGAAGCCGGCACGCTCGAACTCGAGGCGATCCCGAGCGGCACGAACGAGCGCTGGAAGGTCGAGTTCGACGTGCGCGGCGCCGCCTGAGCGCGATGAAGCGCTATACGGTCGGGATCGACCTCGGCACGAGCAATACGGTCGTCGCTTACGTCGAGGCCGGTTCCGACGCGATCCGCGTGTTCGACGTCGAGCAGCTGGTCGGCCCCGGCGCGGTGGCCGCGCAGCCGCTGCTGCCGTCGGTGCGCTATCACCCGGCGGCGGGCGAGTTGCCGCCGGATACGTTGCGGCTGCCGTGGGCGGCCGCCGCGAAGGCAAGCGCGAACGCGGCCGGCGATCCGCCGGCCGTGATCGGCCGCTACGCGCGCACGCTCGGCGCGCAGGTGCCGGGCAGGCTCGTCACGAGCGCGAAGAGCTGGCTGTCGCACGCGTCGGTCGACCGGCTCGCGGCGATCCTGCCGTGGGGCGCGGCCGACGGTGTCGAGAAGGTGTCGCCGGTCGACGCGAGCGCGAGTTATCTCGCGCACGTGCGCGATGCGTGGGACGCGCGTTTTCCCGACGCGCCGCTCGCGAAGCAGGACGTGATCCTGACGGTGCCCGCGTCGTTCGACGACGGCGCGCGCGCACTGACGGTCGAGGCCGCGCGACGCGCGAAGCTGCCCGCGCTGCGGCTGCTGGAAGAGCCGCAGGCCGCGTTCTACGACTGGCTGTACGGCCAGCGCGACACGTTGCGCGACACGTTCGCCGCCGCGCGGCGCGTGCTGATCTGCGACGTCGGCGGCGGCACGACCGACCTCACGCTCGTCGATGTCGCGCCGGGCGACGACGGCGAGCCCACCTTCACGCGCGTCGGCGTCGGCAACCACCTGATGCTCGGCGGCGACAACATGGACCTCGCGCTCGCGCGCCTGGTCGAGACGCGGCTGACCGAGCCCGGCACGCGGCTGTCGGCCGCGAGCCTGTCGCAGCTCGTCGAGCGCTGCCGCGCGGCGAAGGAACGGCTGCTCGGCGACGATGCGCCCGCGTCGGTCACCGTCACGCTGCTCGGCGCGGGCAGCAGGCTCGTCGGCGGCGCGCGTTCGGCCGAGCTGACGCGGCAGGAAGTCGAGCAGATCGTCGTCGACGGGTTCTTCCCGCAGGTCGAAGCCGGCGAGCTGCCGCGCCGTGCGCGCGCCGCGATCGTCGAATTCGGTCTGCCGTATGCGAGCGACGCGGCCGTCACGCGGCATGTCGCCGCGTTCCTGCAGCGCCACGCGGAAGGCCCGCTACCCGATACGCTGCTGCTCAACGGCGGCGTGTTCCGCGCGGGCGCGCTCGCCGGCCGTCTTGCGCAGACGCTCGGCGCATGGCGCGGCGCGCCGCTCGACGTGCTGCACAACGCGCATCCGGACGTGGCCGTCGCGCGCGGCGCGGTCGCGTACGGGCTCGCGCGTGCCGGGCATGCGCCGCGCATCGGCGGCGGGTCCGCGCGCAGCTATTTCCTCGTGCTCGACGACGGCGCGGCCGATTCCGCCGCGCGCGGCGTCTGCCTGCTGCCGCGCGGTGCGGAAGAGGGCCGCGAGATCCGGCTCGACGATCGCACGTTCGCGTTGCAGCTCGGACAGCCGGTGCGTTTTCACTTGATGTCGACCGTGGCCGAGACCCCGTACCGGCCCGGCGATCTCGTCGATCTCGACGGCGGCGATTTCGTGCGGCTACCGCCGATCGCGACGGTCGTCGACGCGAAGGCGGGCGGCGACGCGCGCGAAACGCCGGTGAAGCTCACCGCGTCGCTGACCGAGGTCGGCACGCTCGAGATGCATTGCATCGCGACCGACGATGCGGCGCGCCGCTGGAAGCTCGAATTCCAGTTGCGCGGCGATGCGCCGGTGCACGGCGACGACGCCGCGCCCGCGCGACATCCGCGGCTCGATCAGGCGATCGAGCTGATCGAGCGCTCGTTCGGCAGCAAGGCAGCGGGTGTCGCGCCGAAAGACACGCGCCGGTTGCGCGCGCAACTCGAACAGGTGCTCGGCGCGCGTGAAGCGTGGGACGTCGCGCTCGCGCGCGAGCTGTTCGACGCGCTGCTCGCGCGCGCACGCCGCCGCCGCCGCTCGGCCGATCACGAGCGTGCGTGGCTGAACCTTGCCGGGTATTGCCTGCGTCCGGGTTTCGGTCATCCGCTCGATGCCTGGCGCATCGAGCAGCTGTGGCCGCTGTTCGACGACGGGATCCAGTACGTGACCGACGGGCAGGTGTGGTCGGAGTGGTGGACGCTGTGGCGGCGCGTGGCCGGCGGCCTCGACGACGATGCGCAGACGCAGGTGCGCGACGCGATCGCGTTCCTCGAACCGTCCGACGACAAGCGGCGCAAGCTGCCGTTCGATCCGGGCAAGGTCGGCCCGGCCGACATGACGCGGCTGTCCGCGTCGCTCGAACGGCTGCCCGTCGAGCGCAAGGTCGAACTGGCCGAACGCCTGATCGCGCAATTGCAGAAGCCTGCCGAGCGTGCGCTGTGCGCGTGGGCGCTCGGGCGCATCGGTGCGCGCCGGCCGTTTTACGGCAGTGCGCACAGCGTCGTGCCGGCGGAAGTCGCCGGTGGCTGGCTCGATGCGCTGTTCGCGCTCGACTGGAAACAGGTCGAGCCGGCCGCGTTTGCCGCTGCGCAGATTGCGCGGATGACCGGAGACCGTTCGCGCGATTTGCCGGACGTGACGCGCGACGCGGTAATCAAGCGCCTGTCGGCCGCGAATGCGTCGCCGGCGTGGATCGACATGGTGCGCGAAGCGATCGCGTTCGACGAAGCCGATACGGTACGCGTTTTCGGCGAGACGCTGCCGGCCGGGTTGAAGTTGCTGGCGGGTTGAGCGGCGCGGTGACGCGACGGTATCGTCGGGATACCTGAGCATGCCGTCGATGCTCACGGATTCGACGACCTTGAAAAAACGGCTGCCGATGCATCGGCAGCCGTTTTCGTTAGTACGGATCGTGCGGCGGTCAGACCGGCGCCATCGCTTCACGCAACGATGCGGCCGACTCCACGGCGATCGCGTCCGGCGCAACGGCCCGCCGCGCGAGATGAATCCCCGCGAGCATGCAGCGCACCGACCCGCCGGCCAGCTCGATCGTCGGCACGTCGAGCGGCAGCAGCCGCGCGGAGCGCTCGATCACCGTGCGCTGGTCGCGCGTGAGGCAATCGAACGCGCGCCGCGACAGCGCGAGCACACGCCCGTCCTTGCCCGACAATTCCAGCGTATTGCCCGCGAAATTCGCGATCTGCGATGGATCGAGCGCGATCACCGCGCGCCCCGTTTCGGTCAGACGCTGCGCGATTTCTCCGCGACGCCGGCTGTCGGCGATCAGGTCAAGACCCACCATCGCGAATTCGGTGGCGACGCTCATCATCACGTTCGTGTGATAGATCGCGCGCCCGTCGGCATCGGCCGTATCGAAGCAGATCGGCTCGAAATTGAAATGCGTGCAGAAACGTTCGAGCGCGACCGGATCGGCGCGGCGCGAGCGCGCGGTGTAAGCGATCCGCGCGACGTGGTCGAGCACCATCGCGCCGGTGCCTTCGAGGAACACGTCGTCGTATTCGAGGCCCGAGTAGTCGATCACGTCCTGCACGCGATATTCGGCCTTCAGCATCTCGATCACGTCCGCGCGCCGCTCGCGGCGGCGGTTCGGGCTGTACATCGGATACAGCGCGATATGGCCGCCCGGGTGCGTCGAGAACCAGTTGTTCGGGAAAACGGAATCGGGCGTGTCGCGCTCGCCGTGGTCGTCGAATACATGCACGCGCACGCCCGCATCGGCGAGCGTCTGCGCGGCGGCCGTGACTTCGTCGCGCGCGGCGGCCGATACCGACGGCAGGTCGGGCGTGCCGTTGCCGGCCGTGCGCTGGAAGGCGTTGTCGGCCGCGGTCTGCGGGTTCGGCAGGAAGCGGTGCGGCCGGATCATCACGACGGCGGCCGGCGCCTGGATCGATACGAGATTCATGACAGGCAGGAACGAAGGGCAGAAAACGGGCGGCGCACCGGCCGCCCGGGCATCACGGTCAGCGCGCGAACGCGGCGACGGCTTCGGTCACGTATGCCGCGTGACCCTGCGCGATCGCGGCCGGATCGTCGATCAGCGCGAACAGGTTCTTCGGGTCGACGGCCGGCGGAATCAGCGCGATCTCGACGCCCGCGTTGTGCTGCTGCGCGAGCGCATACAGGTAGCGCAGCGCCGAATAATCCTCGAGCGCGAAGCCGACCGAGTCGAACACCGTGACTTCGTCCGCGCGTTCGCGGCCGGCCGTCTCGCGTTGCAGCACGCGCCACAGCTCGGTGACGGGGAAGTCGGCCGGCATCTGCTGGATCTCGCCCTCGATGCGCGACTGCGGCTCGAATTCGACGAACACGCGGCCCGCATGCAGCACGCCTGCTTCGAGCTCGGTCTTGCCCGGGCAATCGCCGCCCACGGCGTTCAGGTGCATGCCGGGCTCGATCATGTCGGCCGTGACGATCGTCGCGTATGCCTTGTCGGCGGTGACGGTCGTCACGATGTCGGCGCCGCGCACGGCGTCGGCGGTCGATGCGGCACGCACGACGCGCAGTGCCGGGTACGCGGCGAGGTTCCGCACGAGCTTGTCGGTCGCGCGCGGATCGACGTCGAACACGCGGATTTCGTCGATGCCGAGCAGCGTGTGGAACGCGATCGCCTGGAATTCGCTCTGCGCGCCGTTGCCGACCAGCGCCATCGTGCGCGAATCGGGGCGGGCGAGTACCTGTGCGGCGAGCACCGACGTGGCGGCCGTGCGCAGCGCGGTGGTGAGCGTGAGTTCGGCGAGCAGCAGCGGGTAGCCGGTGTCGACTTCGGCGAGCGCGCCGAACGCCATCACCGTGTGCATCCCGCGCGCGGCGTTGACGGGGTGGCCGTTCACGTACTTGAACGCGAACAGCGACGCGTTCGCGACGGGCATCAGTTCGATCACGCCGTCGCGCGAGTGGCACGCGACGCGCGGCGACTTGTCGAAGTCGGCCCAGCGCAGGTAATCGGCGCGCAGCGTGTCGACGAGTTCGCGCAGGAACGTCGTGACGCCGGTGCTGGCGATCAGTCGGGCGGTGGCGGGAACGTCGAGGAAGCGGGTCATGCGTCTGTCTCCAAGTTCTCAGTGCCGGTACGGATGTCCCTGGCGTTCTGGTGGACCGGGCGGTGCTTCGGCGCGGCTCGGGCTTGTATGGAAAGCGGCGGCGCGGCGTGTCCGGCCGGTCGATACGCCATTATTTCCGCGAGTCGAGCCAACAAAAAGACAGCAAAAGTGGCAGATTTATCGATAGACTTGGCAGAATGCCAACGCGATCCGGCACTTTGACAGGTTTCGCTGGCGCAGAATGCGCAGCCTCCGGCACGCTGGCGGCCGGTTCACGTTCAACAGGAAGCTCCGCCCATGATCACGCTCGACGATGTCGACCGGCAGCTCATCGCGCTGCTGCGCGACAACGCGCGACTGCCCGTCGTCGCGCTGGCGAAGGAACTGCGGGTCGCGCGCGCGACCGTGCAGAACCGGCTGACGCGGCTGGAGAAAAACGGCGTGATCGTCGGTTATACGGTGCGGCTCAAGCCGGCGGCGGAACGCCACCGGATCCGCGCGCTGATGTCGATCGCCGTGCAGGGCAACCGCGGCGCGGAAGTGGTGAAGGTGCTGCGCGGGCATCCGAACGTCACATCGATCCACAGTACCAACGGGCGCTGGGATCTCGTCGCCGAGCTGCATGCCGATTCGCTCGAGCACTTCGATCGTGTGCTCGGCGCGATCCGGTTGATCGACGGGATCGCGAATACCGAGACGAGTATCCTGCTGTCGACGCACAAGGCGTGACGCGGGCGGGGCCTGCGTCAGCCCGTGTTCGGGTTGGGTCGGGCATCAGGCGCGAGGCATCAGGCGAGTGACGCCGGTTCCGGAAACACCGGCTCGCCCAGCGTCAGCATCAACCGGTTCGCCCACGCGAAGATCGCGACCGCGTGCGACAGGTCGAGAATCTCCTCATGGGTCAGCCCTTCGGCTTGCAGCGCGGCGATATCGCGCGCATCGACCGTTTCGGGCCGCTCCGTCAGTGCGATCGCACAACGCACGATCGCGCGTTCGCGCGCCGTCGTGCCGGCCGTCGCCGGATCGTCGAATACCTGCTCGATCGCGTCGGTGCGTTTCGCGAGCTGCGCGAAGCGCTGCGCATGCACGGATGCGCAATACACGCAGCCGTTCACGCGCGACACGGCCGTGCTGGCGAGTTCGCGCTCGGCGCGCGACAGCCCGCCGGGGCCGTACATGATCGCGTTGAACACGCCCGAGCGTTGCCGCAGGATCTCGGGCAGATGGACGAGCAGCAGGTAATAGTCGGATGTCTTCGCTTGCGGGTGGCTCGCGTCGAGCACGGCCAGCTGCTCGGGCGTCGCGGCATCGAGCGAAACGATGTCGAGCCAGGCGCGCCAGCCGAGCGTGTCGGACGTGAAGCCGTGGGCGGTCGTCGTCATGCGGCCTCCGTTGCAGTGCGTGCCTGAAGCGCCTGCGCGGCAACGGCGACGCGCAACTGGTACGCGACGAACGCCACGAGCTGCGACAGCGCGACGATCGCGGGCGTCGTGAGCCCGGCCGACTTCAGCGCGTCGAGATCGGACGGGCGCGCATCGACAGGGGCGAGCGTCAGCAGGCGCGCATGCGCCAGGATCGCGCCGATGCGTCGGGGCAGCGCATCGAACGCATCGGCATCCGCGCGTGCGATATCGTCGAGCGTGCCGCCCGCGTCGATCAGCCGCGCGCGATAGGTGTCGGTCAATGCCGGCGCCTTCGATTTTTGCGCGACATACCGGGCCGTGTGCAGTCTTTCGATCAACGAAAGATCGGGCAGCGCGGGATCGAACAGGGCAGCCTCGCTCAGCCGCGTATGAAGCAGCACCTTCTCGCGTGCGCGGCGCAGTGCGGCGATCGCGTCGCCGTCGTGCAGGCCGGCCACCGCATCGATCGTGTCCGGCGCATCGGCCGGCGTGATGGATTCAGTCATCGTTCAGGATTCCTTCGTCGTTTATGTGGTCGATGGGCGAGCACTCATGCATCGGCGTCGCGCCACTCGTCGCCTTGCAGTTCCGCGTTCGCGTATGCGACGAGCGCGTCGTAGTGGCGATCGCGATCCGCGTCGAACAGCCGGCTCGCGATGCCGCGCGCGAGCCGCTCGGCGCCCGCGCTGATCGCCGGGATATCGCCGGACAGCTTGCCGTGGCTCAGGCTCGCCGCATGGTTGAAGCAATGGATTCGCGTGACGGCCGGGCATGCGCCGGGCTCGCGTTCCTGGAACGAGAATGCGGGGCCGAGATCGGGCGATTCCGCGAGTTCGTCGAGCCACAAACCCGATGCCGGCCGATAACGATCCTTCCAGCGCCGCACGTGCGAGCCGAACGACGCGAATTCCGCGCGTGTCGTCCAGTCCGAATGAAAGCCCGTCGCGAAGATCAGGAAATCGACGGTGTAGCGCCCGCGCGGCGTCGTCACGTCGAGGCCGTCCGCATGCTCGGCGAGCGTCTCGATCGGGCTGCCCGCATGAAAATGTGCATGCTCGTGGCGCGACACGCGCAGCACGCTGTCGCGCGGCGGCGGCGTCTGCGACGTCAGCGCGTAGTGCATGAAGCGCCACTTCGTCGCGTCGTCGAGATCGGCATAGCCGTGCACGAGCCCGGGGCTGCCGATGCCCGTCAGCTTGTTGATGCGCGGAATGTCTGCGCGGCGGAAAAACAGGTCGACGCGCGCGGCGCCGGCTTCGAGCGCGGTACCTGCGTTGTCGAATGCGGACGCGCCCGCGCCGACCACGCCGATGCGCTTGCCCGCGAGCGCCGCGAAGTCGATCGGCTCGGACGAATGCGCCCAACGCGCGCGCGGCGCGCGGTGCGCGACGGGCGGCACGTACGGGCCGCCGAGCCCGTCGCGGCCGGTCGCGAGCACGACGTGCCGCGCGAGCAGCGTCTGCGCTTCGCCGTTGCTGTGCACGTCGAGCGCGAGCAGGCCGTCGTCGCGCGGGCGCAGCGCGACGAGCGTGGTGTCGTTGCGCACCGGCAGGTCGAGCACGCGCCGGTACCAGCGCAGGTAATCCATCCATTGCGTGCGCGGAATCTTGTAGAGCGCGTCCCATGCATCGCGGCCGTATTGCGCTTCGAACCAGGCGCGGAACGTCAGCGCGGGCAGGCCGAGCGCAGGGCCCGCGAGCTGCTTCGGCGAGCGCAGCGTGTCCATCCGCGCGAACGTGACCCATGGCCCTTCGTAACCGGCCGGCGCGCGGTCGATCACGCACTGATTGTCGATGCCGAGCAGGCGCAGTTCGGCGGCCGCCGCGAGCCCGGCCATGCCGCCGCCGACGATCGCGACGTCGAGCACGCGTGTGCCGTCGGCGTCGCGCGGCGGCACCCACGACGGCGCGGGCAGGTCGAGCCAGCGCAGGTCTTGAGCGAGCCGGGTTTCGAGTGCGTGGAGTGCATCGGCGGGCATCGTCATGCGGCCTCCGGGCGCGTGCGGCGCGATCGTGTCGTGCGTGGCGGGCTGGAAGGGCGTGAAGGATTCGAAGGACGTGACGGGCGCCCGGCACGCAGCCGGTCGCCGCGCAGCAGCGCGTCGTGCGCGGCGGCCTCGTGAAAGATCACGTCGTCGAGCAGTGTGCGCGTCGTACGGTGCAGCGCGTCGAGCAGCGCATCGACGGCCGCCGTGCACGCCTTGCCGGCCGGCGTCGCGACGCCGAACGCGAACGGGATGTCGACGTCGAGCGGGCGGGCGACGACGCCGTCGACCGGCAGTGCGACACCGGTGGCCGGATCGACGATGCCGATCCCGATGCCGGCGCGCGCGACCATCACCGCATTCAGCGACGCATTGGTTTCGATGAAGACGCGTGCGTCGACCCGCGCGGCCGCGAATGCCGCATCGATCCGCTGGCGAAGCCGGTGCCGGTTCGCGACCGTCACGATGCGGCGGCGCGCGAGATCGCGCAGCGCGATGCGCGGCTGCGCCGCGAGCGGGTCGCCGGCGGGCAGCACGGCGACACACGGCGTCTGCGCGATCCAGTGCACGTCGAGCCCCGCATGCGCCATCGGCAACGTGACGACGCCGATGTCGGCCGTGCCGGCCAGCACCTCGTGCACGACATGCTCGGCCGATTCGCTGCGCAACTGGTAGTGCGGCGCCTGCGCGTCGTCGGGCAGCGCGGCGAGCGCGGCCGGCACGAGCGTCGCCGCGAGCGAAGGCGTTGCTGCGATGCGCACGGGTTCGGCGGTTTCGTCGCCGAGCGCCCGTGCGCGCGCCTCGATCGCACGCAGGCCGACCAGCGAGCGCTCGACTTCCTCGTAGAGCAGGAACGCACGCCGCGTCGGCGTGACGCGCGGGCCGTGCCGGTCGAACAGCGCGTAGCCGAGATCGGCTTCGAGCTCCTGGATCTGCCGCGTGACGGCCGGCTGCGAGCGGCCGAGCAGTTCGCCCGCACCGGTCACGCTGCCGGTCGACATGACCGCGGAAAACGCTTCGAGTTGATGCAGTTCCATGACACCTTCCGATGATGCGATTTGCGCATTGTAGGAGTGTGAGCATGCGTGATTCATATAATGAATTTTGCTATCGACAGCGCGAAAACTGCGAAGCGCAGGATCGTCGCGATGGCCGGACGGGCGCGCATGCGTGCCGGTGGCGACGCGTCACGTACCGGAAACGCCAATCGAATCAACGCGATGCGATGCGTGCCGCCTCATCGCGCGCGGCAGCGCGTGCAGGCGGCCGTTCGCGGGTGTCGCCGGCTTCGCGCCGCGCCCGATATCGATATACGCAAAACTTCGTTGGATCGTCTTGAACCGGATGGTTACATGCCCTCACTCTTTTCGACTGACTGAAGCTGGGGGACGCATGAACGTTTCGGGGAACGACGCACGCGGCGCATGGCGGCGCGTGCTGGGCACGGTGGCGGCGCTCGCTGCCGCATGGGGCTTGTCGACGGGCGGCGCGCTCGCCGCGGGCGTATCGGGCGAGCCGGTGGTGATCGGCGTGAGCGGGCCGCTCACGGGCCAGGACGCGCAATACGGCGAGCAATGGAAGCGCGGCTTCGATCTCGCGCTCGACGAGATCAACGGCAGCGGCGGCATCCATGGCCGGCCGCTCGCGATCGACTTCCAGGACAGCCGCAGCGACCCGCGCCAGGCCGTCGCGATCGCGCAGAAGTTCGTCGCCGATCCGCGCATCGCGATCGAGCTGGGCGACTTCTCGAGCGCGACGTCGATGGCCGCATCGCCGATCTACCAGCGCGGGCAGCTGATCCAGTTCGGCTTCACGAACTCGCATCCGGATTTTACAAAAGGCGGCGATTATCTGTGGAGCACCGCGCTGAGCCAGGCCGAGGAGCAGCCGCTGCTCGCGCGCTACGCGGTGAAGGAGCTCGGCTTCAAGCGGATCGCGGTGCTGTACCTGAACACCGACTGGGGGCGCACCAGCAAGGACATCTTCGCGAAGGCGGTGGCCGGGCTCGGCGCGCAGGTCGTCGCGGCCGAAGGCTACCAGCCGGCGGAGAAGGATTTCCGTTCGACGCTCGTGCGCATCGGCGAATCGAAGCCCGATTCGATCGTGCTGATCTCGTACTACGCGGACGGCGCGCAGATCGTGCGGCAGGCGCGCACGTCGGGCGTCACGCTGCCGATCGCGGCGGTCGGCTCCGTGTATTCGCCGAAATTCCTCGAGCTGGGCGGCGCGGCCGTCGACGGTGTGTATACCGAATCGAACTTCTTCCCGGCCGAACCGCGCCCCGAGGTGCAGGCGTTCGTGCAGCGCTATCGCGCGAAATTCCATGCCGATCCCGATTCGTTCGTCGCGCGCGCATACGACGCGCTGATCCTGTCGGCGGAAGTGCTGCGCCGCTACGGCACGACGCGCCAGGCCGCGCACGACGGCTTCGCGAAAATCAGCGACGTGCCGAGCGTGATCTTCGGCAAGGTGCGCTTCGATCCGCAGACGCGTCGCGTCGCGGGCGCGCGCACCGTGTATCTCGTCGTGAAGCAGGGGCAGTGGGCGCTGTGGGACGGCGCGAAACCACAGCTCGCCGCGCGCTGACCCCGAACCGCATGCACGTGACGGACGCATCGTGATGGCTTCCTGGCTCGACTACACGCTCAACGGCCTCATTGTCGGCAACATCTACGCGCTGCTCGCGGTCGGGCTCGCGTTGATCTTCGGCGTGTCGCACCTGATCAACTTCGCGCATGGCTCGGTGTACATGGTCGGCGCATTCATCGGCTGGCTGTGCCTGACGCGCTTCGGGCTGCCGCTGCCGGTCGCGCTCGCGGCGGTCGTCGTCGGCTGCGGCGCGCTCGGCGTCGCGATCGAGCGAATTGGGCTGCGGCCGCTGCGCCACGCGGCGCGCATCGCGCCGCTGCTCGCGACGATCGGCATCAGCTTCATCCTCGACCAGCTCGCGCAGCTCGCGTTCGGCGCGGACCCGCGTGCGGTGCCGACGCCGCTGCCGGACTGGCATCTGCGCATTGCCGGCGCGACGCTCGGCTCGCTCGACCTGCTGATCGCGGGCATCGGCATCGCGGCGGCCGCGCTGCTGTACGGCTTCCTGCGCTTCACGCGGCTCGGCTGGGCCGTGCGCGCGACCGCGCAGGATCGCGACGCGGCGCTGCAGATGGGCGTCGACGTCGACCGCGTGAACCAGACCGTGTTCGCGATCGCGTGCGCGCTCGGCGGCGTGAGCGGGCTGCTGGTCGGCATGTACTACAACAGCATCGATCCGGCGATGGGCTTCCAGGCAACGCTGAAGGGCGTCGTCGCGCTGCTGATCGGCGGGCTCGGCAACGTGCCGGGCGCGATCGCCGGCAGCCTGCTGCTCGGTCTCGTCGAAAGCTACGGCGTCGCGCTGTTCGGCACGAGCTACCGCGACCTGTTCGCGTTCGGACTGCTGATCGTGTTCCTCGTGTGGCGGCCGAACGGCCTGTTCAGCGGGAACCGCACGCTGCCGCCCGAGCCGATGACGGGCACTTTCCTCGCGGCCGCGAAGGCCGTGCGCGTGCCGCGTCCGGTGCTCGTCGCGCTGATCGTATTGGCCGCCGTGCTGCCGTGGCTCGGTGCGTCGCCGTACGTGCTGCAGACGCTCACCAACGCGTGGCTTTACGGGCTGCTCGCGCTGAGCCTCACGCTCGTCGCGGGCACGGTCGGGCAGATCTCGCTCGGCCACGCTGCGCTGCTCGTGATCGGTGCGTATGCGTCGGCGCTGCTGTCGTCGGATCTCGGCTGGTCGCCGGCCGTGACGATCCCGTGCGCGGGTGTCATCACGGCCGTGCTCGGCACGCTGCTCGTCTATCCGGCGTTTCGTCTGCGCGGGCACTACGTGTCGATCGCGACGCTCGGCATCGGCGAAGTGGTGAGCCTCGTGATCCTGAACTGGGATGGCCTCACGCGCGGCCCGCTCGGCATCACCGGTATCGCGCCGCTGCCGTGGGCGAGCACCGCGCGCGCCGCGTACTGGTTCACGTTCGCGGTGCTCGTCGCGTTCGCACTCGTGCAGGTGCGGCTGCTGCGCTCGCATCTGGGCCGCACGCTGCGCGCGGTGCGCGAGGACGACGTCGCCGCGCGCGCACACGGCATTGCGCCGAACCGCTACAAGGCGATCGCATTCGCGGTCGGCGGCGTCGCGGCCGGCGTGAGCGGCGGCATTGCCGCGCACCTGTACAGCTACATCAATCACCAGACCTTCGATTCGCAGGTGTCGATCCTCGCGCTGACGATGGTGATCCTCGGCGGGCTCGGCAACGTGCTCGGCGGCATCGTCGGCGCGATCGCGCTGATCGGGCTGCCGGAGCTGTTCCGCTGGGCGGCCGATTACCGGATGCTGATCTACGGCCTCGTGCTGCTGCTGCTCGTCCGGTTCCGGCCGCAGGGCCTGCTCGGCACGGTGTGAGGAGGAACGCGATGACCACCAATCGACCCTTGCTCGACGTGCAGGGCCTGACGCGCCGCTTCGACGGCGTGACCGCGCTCGACGGTGCGAGCCTGACACTCGCCGACGGCGAGCTGCTGAGCGTGATCGGCCCGAACGGCGCGGGCAAGTCGACGCTGTTCAACCTGATCGCGGGCGCCGACCGGCCTGACGCCGGCCGTGTGACGTTCGACGGCCGCGACATCACCGGTACGGCGCCGGAACGCCTCGCGGCGCTCGGCATCGCACGCACGTTCCAGCACGGCCGCGTGTTCGGCAACCTGAGCGTGCTCGACAACGTGCTGATCGGCGCGCATGCGCGGCTGGGTGCGGCGCGGCCGGGCTGGCCCGCGCTCGGCGCGGCGGCCGAGGTGTGGCGCGCGCTCGTGCGGCCCGAGTCGGTACGACGCGAGGAAGCGGCGCTGCGCGACGAGGCGCGCGACATCATCGCCGGGTTCGGCGAACGGCTTACGCCGCGCATCGATCATCCGGCGCACAGCCTGTCGTATGCGAACCGGCGGCGCGTGGAGATCGGCCGCGCGCTCGCGCTGCATCCGCGCCTGCTGCTGCTCGACGAACCGACAGCCGGGATGAACGAGACGGAGACGGCCGAGATGCTGCAACTGATCCAGTCGCTGAAGGCGCGCGGCCTGACGATCCTGCTGATCGAGCACAAGCTCGAACTCGTGATGCGCGTGTCCGACCGCGTGATGGTGCTCGACAACGGCGTGAAGATTGCCGAAGGCGCGCCGCGTGACGTGCGGCACGATCCGCACGTGATCGAGGCATACCTCGGCCGCCGCCATGCGGGCGGCGCCGACGCGGTACACACCACGCAGGCGGCCGCATGACCGCGCTTGCTTCCGAATCCGACACGACCATGACCGATGCGCTGCTGAAACTCGAACACCTCGACACGTTCTACGGGCCGGTGCAGGTGCACTTCGATGTGAACTTCGAAGTCGGTCGCGGCCAGATCGTCAGCCTGCTCGGCGGCAACGCGAGCGGCAAGTCGACCACGATGAAGCTGATTCTCGGGCTGATGCGGCCGAAGCGCGGCGTCGTGCGCTTCGACGGCGACGACGTGACGGCGCTCGCGACGCCGCAGCGCGTGCGGCGCGGGATCGCGGCCGTGCCCGAGGCGCGGCGGCTGTTCGGCGACATGAGCGTGCGCGAGAACCTGCTGATGGGCGCGTACACGCGCGGCGACCGCACGGCGGTGGCGGAGGACTACGCACGCGTGCTCGACCTGTTTCCCCGCGTGCGCGAGCGGCTGACGCAGCGCGCGGGCACGCTGTCGGGCGGCGAGCAGCAGATGCTCGCGATGGCGCGCGCGCTGATGGCGCGGCCGAAGCTGATCTGCATGGATGAACCGACGATGGGGCTGTCGCCGCTTTACGTCGACAAGGTGCTCGAACTGATCGATGCGATCAACAAGCAGGGCGTGACCGTCTTCATGGTCGAACAGAACGCGAGCCTCGCGCTGGAGATCGCGCATTACGGGTACGTGCTGCAAACGGGGCGCGTCGTGCTGGAAGGCCCGGCGAGGGCGCTGCTCGACGACGAGCGGATCAGGGACGCGTATCTCGGCGGCGAGGTCGCGGCCTGATCGCGCGATCCGGGCCGGGGGCGCGGCGGTGCATGGCCTGGAGAGGTGGCCGCACAAATTCGGACAACCGGATAAGTGGATCGGCGCTGCCCCTCGTAAGCGGTTCGCTAGCGCGGTGGCTGTGCCGCGCCGAGCTGTCATGCGGCTTCGAAATCCATCATCGAGCCGGGGTTGTGTCGAATCCTATCCATTTCATGGATAGCTGCCGCGTCACGCCTTCGGCGATGGTTGCGCCGATGGCCTGATCGAACATCTTCAGCAATGCCGTATCACCCTTGCGCATCCCGAGCGATGCGCCCGCCCCGAATACGCCGCCGGACAATTGCGGCCCCGCCATCGTCAGGCGGGCGTTCGCCGGCTTCTTCATCGCGCCCTGCATGTAGGTCATCGACACGAGCGTGATGTCGATGCGTCCGGACAGCAGATCGAGGTCGGCTTCCTCCGGGGTCTTGTACTCGCGAACGGTCACGTCGCCTTTCAGGTACCGTTCGACGAACGCGCTTGCCACGGACGCTGTCTGAACGCCGATGATCCTGCCCGCGAGCTGC
This sequence comes from Burkholderia sp. LK4, assembly GCF_001043615.1. Lineage (NCBI taxonomy): Bacteria > Pseudomonadati > Pseudomonadota > Betaproteobacteria > Burkholderiales > Burkholderiaceae > Burkholderia > Burkholderia sp. LK4. The sequence goes on along the minus strand of NZ_LDUL01000011.1, from coordinate 61,705 downwards.
GGCTTGATCGCGTCGACGAATCGCCGCAGGCCGGTGTCGTCCTTGTCCAGCCAGAGGATCGTTCCGTCGCCCGGCAATTTCGCAAGCGGGCTGGACTTCAGGGTAACGAATTTGCTTCCGATCGAGCTATAGGGTTCCGAGAAGGCGATCGTTTCGCGTCGCTTCGGGGTGGCCGAGAGGCCGGACATCAGAACGTCGACCTTGCCGGAAAGCAGCGAGGGAATCAGGCTGTTGAACGGGATGACGACCAGTTTGCACTCGATCTTCATCTTCGCGCACAGAATCCTGTAGTAGTCGATTTCGTACCCGGCCAGCGAGCCGTCGGGGTTGGTGAAGTTGTATGGCCGGAATGCCCCCTCCGTGGCGATCTTGACGGTTTTCCACGGATGGTCCTCGGCTGAAGCGGAGGTGGGCGCGAGCAGTGCGGCAGCCAGCAGGGATGCCGCGGCGGCAAGGGTTATTTTCGCTTTCATGGGGAAGTCCTCTTTTTGCAGGGCGGGGGCCGCCGGCTATCGATGGTTGGAGATGAACGGCCGGAATCGCACGGATCGGCTGCGACCGAACGACTGGTCAGGTGTCCTGTCGTCGTCGATGACTTTGTCTTCGAGGGCGTCGAGCGTGACGCCTTTCGGAACCTCGTGGCGACCAAAGTTCTTTTTCAGCTGATCGACCCGCAGCGCCACTTGCGCATCGTTCCTTGTCGATGTTCCGTTCATCCTCGATCCTCGAATGTCGCGACAGCGGCAGGTTCGATCGGGTCAAGTCGCACCGGACGCGAATCCGGGCGTAAGGCTGTCTCGATGCGTGCGACCAGCATGGTTAACAGCAGATTCAGCGTGAGATAGATCGCGCCGGCAATGACAAATACGTCCAGCGTTCGATAGGTCTCGCCGATAATGCGGGCGGCGATGCCGGTGACCTCCATCAACGTGATGATGGAGACGAGCGACGTCGACTTGACCATCGTCACGACTTCGTTCCCGTATGCCGGCAATGCCTGACGCAATGCCAGCGGCAGCACGATCCGGCGCCATCGAAGCAGGAACGGCATGCCGCATGCCTGGGCTGCCTCGATCTGCCCGTGGGGTACCGACAACAGCCCGCCGCGGATGATCTCGCCGGAATAGGCAGCGGTACACAGGCTCAGCGAGAGCAGCGCGCAGTAGTACGGTTCCCGGAGAAACGGCCACAGAACGCTCTCCTGGATCCACCGAAACTGCCCCGGGCCGTAGTAGATAAGGAAGATCTGCACGAGCAATGGTGTGCCGCGGAACACGAATATGTAAGCGCCGGCCAGCGCATTCAGCGGGGCGCTTCCCGATACGCGCATGGCTGCGAGCATCACGGCAAGCATCAGGCCGGCCATCAGGCTGGCCGAAGCGAGCTGCAACGTCAGCGGTACGCCTCCAAGCAGCGCGAGGAGGGTGTCGTAGGTGAACTGCAAGTCCATTATTGTCGCCTCACTCCACGCGAATAAAAGCGCTCGGCGGTGCGGAGCCCTCGCCCGGTACATGCCGAGATCGCGAGGAACAGGAGCGCCGCCGCCAGGAAAAAATCAAACGGCATGCCGGTGGCGTTCGCGCCGATCTGCGCCTGGCTCAGAAGATCGGCCACGCCGGTGACGGAGATCAGTGCCGACGCCTTGAGTGCCATTTGCCAGACATTGCCGATACCCGGCATGGCGTGGCGCAAGATCAGCGGGATGAGGATCCGGCGCAAACGCAACATGCGCGACATCCCGCATGCCACAGCCGCTTCGATCTCACCCTTGTTCACGGCGTTGTGCGCGCCGCGGAAGACTTCCGTGAGCTGGGCACCCGATGTGATTCCAATGGCCAGCACGCCCGCGATGGTTCCCGGAATGCCGACGAAACCGCTGGCTCCCAGCCACTTTCCGATCTGGGTCAGCGCGGTGCTGCCGCCGAAATAGAACAAATAGATGACCAGCAGTTCCGGAATGCCCCTGAGGACCGTCGTGTACGCCGTGGCCAGCACCCGCTGCGGCTTGCGCCCGCCGATCTTGGCCCAGCAGCCGAGCGCGCCGAATGCGCCTCCTGTCAGCAGGCCGCAGACGGCGACCGCGAATGTCGTGCCGGTGCTGGCCAGAAGCAGCCGGCCCCACCCCTGGCTCGAGAAGCCGAAGATGTCGAAGATGGACTGTTCCATGGTCAATGCGCGGCAGGGAGGGGCAGTTGCACGTCGTCCGGGATCGGATTCCGGAACGGCTCGTCTCCTACGCGTTCACGAAACTCGGCCTTGGCCTGTTCAAGGATGTCAGGGCGCAGATAAAGATGAACGGCCGTGCTGGCCATGATCTTGGCCGTGTGCACCATGCCCTTGTGGGCGATGCCCGACTTCCCCTGGGCGACCAGTTGCCATGAATGGCCGGGTGTGCCGATTGCATACGTGGCCCCGCGTGCCTGCACGGTGGGCGTGACCCAACTGACGCTTCCCACGTCGGTGGACGCAAGCTGCGAGCCATCGCCGACGCGCAGGGGAGCAATGGCGTTGCACAGCACGAGACCCTTTTCCATCTTCATGCCGACACGTCGAAAAGCGGACGAAACGGCTTCCTCGCCGACCGTCGCCTGAAACCGGGCGGCCAAGGCACGATCGGCGTCGTCGAACGCCGGCGGTCCGAGTGCGACGAACTGCGCCTGCATCAGATCCTCGAGGGGCGTGTTGCCTACCACGTTCGCGTCGCCGCTGACGATCTGCGAACGCACGGTCGTCTGGGTCATGAGGGCCGCGCCGCGAGCGATGTCGTCCACCCATTCGCGCAAACGCAGGAGATCGTCCAGATCTGCCGCGCGGACCAGGTATCTGACCGTTGCGCGCGCCTGCACGACGTTGGGTGCGGTACCACCGGTGTCGGTCACGGCATAGTGGATCCGGGCGCTCGCGGGCATATGCTCGCGCATGTAATTCACGCCGACGTTCATCAGTTCCACGGCATCAAGTGCGCTGCGGCCAAGATGGGGCGCAGAGGACGCATGCGATGCGACACCGGAAAAGTGATAGTTGATTTCGTTGCAGGCGAGGGAGACGGGATTGGCGACGCCGGAGAACGCCGCCGGATGCCAGCAGATCGCGGCGTCGACATCGTCGAACACACCGGCGCGGACCATGAAGCCTTTTCCGGCGCCGCCTTCCTCCGCCGGACAGCCGTAATACCGGATCCGGCCGGGCAGGCCGTGCGCTTCCAGATAGTTCTTTACCGCGGCTGCGGCATGCATCGAGCCGGCGCCGAGAAGGTTGTGTCCGCACCCGTGTCCGCAGCCGCCTTCATGGACCGGGTCCCGCTCGTCCACGCCGGCCTTTTGCGAAAGGCCGGGCAGCGCATCGTACTCACCGAGAATGGCGATCACCGGCCCGCCGTGACCGGCTTCGCCCACCATTGCGGTGGGTATGGCGGCAATTCCTGTTACGACGCGAAATCCAAGTTTGCGCAGCAACTGCTCATGCGCCGCGGCGGAAAGGTACTCTTCGTAGTTGAGTTCGGGTGTCTCCCAGACCCTGTTGCTCAGTTCCGTGAATTGATCCTGAATGGCATCGACGCGCGCCCAAACGTCGAGCATTGCATCCACGTGATTCTGCTGCATGAAATTCTCCTGGTTGAATGGATCGAATACCGCCGATTAGCTGCCGTTCCATGTCTTCGACCACGCGCTGGGGAGACATCGACGCGGTCCACAATTCAATGTACGTCGATCGAACGGAGCGAGCGACATGTCGGTGTTGCGTTGGCCCCGTCGATGGTCAGAATTTATGCCGGATCCCGACGCGGACCATCGTCTGGCGATTGCTGTTCGAAGCCGGCAACGCGCTGATCGCCGCGACGGCCGAGCCGCCGGTCGAGTCGGTGCCGGATGCCTTCTGATAGACGGCAACCAGATAGACGTCGGTGCGCTTCGACAGGAAGTAATCCGTGCCCACGGCGGCCTGAAGATATTTCGCCCCCGTATTGGTCGCGCCGTTCGTCTCGCCAACCGAATTGCCCTTCGTGTAGTTGAATGCCGCTCCCGCCAGCAGTGCCGACGTCACCTGGTATTTGAAGTTGATTTCGGCGTTGTTGAACGTTGCGGTGCCCGTGTAATGCATGGCGTTCAGGCCGGGAACCGCGCCGAGATTCATGAACCTGATGTTCGAATACGTCGCACCGATCGTCGCCGCGCCGAACGCGTAGGCGCCGCCGACGCCTATGACCTGATATGTATTGGCGGAAGCGAAGCCGCTGTAGACCGGCGTCGTGACCGCGGACGGCGTACCGGTGCCGGTATTGTTGGCGAACATGCCGGCGTTCGCGGCCGGCGTGCGGGCATTCAGGTACGCGGCACCGAGCGTCAGCGGCCCGTTCGCGTAGCTGGCGCCCAGCGACCAGATCTGGTTTGCCGTGACGTTGCCCGCGACTCCGCCGAGGCTGTACGTGCCGACGAACGTCACACCGGCATAGGTCGGGCTCGTGTACTTGATGGTGTTGTTGCCGCGGTATGAATTGTTGAAGTTGTCGATATCGCCAGCGTGCGCGGACATCGCGGTGCCCCACTGACCGGCGACGGCAAATGCGCCCACGGAGTCGACGACGGCATCGTATTGGCGGCCCAGTGTCACGGTGCCGAAACGACTCCCCAGGCCGACAAATGCCTGGCGTCCGAACTCGAGGCCGCCTTGTCCCAGCTTGCCGCTGCTGGCATCGAAGCCGTTTTCCAGCACGAAGAGCGCGTTCAGTCCACCACCCAGGTCTTCCTTGCCGCGCAGTCCCCAGCGGCTGCCCTGCAATCCGCCGCTCGTCAGGTTGTACAACCGGGAGCCCCCGGCATTGGAGTTGTAGTTCAAGCCTTCGTCGACGATTCCGTACAGCGTCACGCTGCTCTGGGCATACGCGATGCCTGAGAATGTGCCGAGTACGGCGAGGGCATATAACGACTTCTTCATCGATCGATCTCCGTGGATACTGGCTTTTTTGAATGAAACTCTGTTTTCTCTATTTAATAGTTATGCGAAATAATTATCATTGACCCGATGTCGGAGGGATGATCGATCACCCGATCGGATCGTCTTAATCGACCGGCAGCGACAGCGCGCTTGCCCGCGTACGTTCGACCCCGGCTGCCGACGGCTGTGTCGCGTACCGGTAGCGCCCCAGCGTGGCGACCAGGATCGCGGCGGCGAACATGCATCCCGCCATGACGGCCAACGGCAACGAGTAGTTCCGATAATGGTCGTAATACAGACCCAGCAAGGGCGGGACCACGACGCCGCCCAGGCAGAAGGTGGCCATGTTGAACCCGAAGAACGTGCCGAAGGACCGCATGCCGAGATAACGTCTTACCATGTAGGCCATCATGTCCTGCTCGGTTCCGATCGCGAATCCGATCAGGAGACACGCGATTTTCAGAATCGCCAGGCTGTTCGTTGTCTCAAAGAACAGGAAGCCGACTCCGCTCAGCGAAAAGAACAGGCAGGAGATGATCGTCGCGGGAAACCGGTCAACCAGCATTCCGCACAGCAGGCGGCTCACAAGAAATCCCAGGCCCACGACGGCGGGGCCCTGAGCGGCTTCCGCGACGGTGAAACCGCGATCGGAAATCAGCAATGGAATCTGTGACTGGAACGCGAGAGAGCTGGACGCAACGAGAAAAAATACGGCCGTCATGATCCACAGATGGCGTGTGCGGATGCCCTCGGAAACCGTCAGACCGGGCTCGTCCTGGTTTGCCCCGCGCGTTGTGGGGCGGCGCTCCCTGAGCAACAGCATGGCGATCGCGCCGCCGACCACCGGAAACACCGACAGGATCCGATATCCGGTTCGCCAATCGGTCGTCGAAATGAGTTCCTGGGAAACGATCGGCCATACCGACTGGCCGAGTCCGTATCCGACCGTCGCGACCGCGATCGCTGTCCCGAGCCTTTTGTCGAACCACTGGGGAAGAATCGATACGTATCCGAGCGAGGTGGTCGCCGCGCCGCAAAAGCCGATCGCGAACGTCAGCGACGCGATCAGGAAGACCGATCCGTGGACGGACGACAAGACGAAGATCAGCAGCCCGAGCAGTAGCGCGGAGGTGAAGGCCGCGCGCCTGACGCCGAAGCGGTCGATGAAGTGACCGCACACCGGTCCGCCGAACGCGCAGCCCAGCAGCGAAGCGGAGAATACGAGCGACAGTTCGGTTCGTCCCCAGCCGAACTCCGCGAGAACCGGGCGCATGAAGATCGCCAGGCTCGGAAAGAAGAAGCAGCCGAACCCGACGAACCCGCCGATGGCTACGCCCAGCAGGATCGCGGCATATCCCCCTTTCGACAGATCGCTTGCTGTATTGCGCGTCATTTCGGTTTCCTCATACATGCTCTGATGCCGGCCGGATTTCGGGGGGCGGCCGGTACGACATTGGCGTCGACGGTGATGCGCACACATGAAGTCGGTCGGGGACCTGCCGGGACAGGCGTTCGATGTGCTTCGCCCGGGTCAGCTGCGCCTGTTCAGTTGCTGCAAAAGCGCGTCGGTCGACGCGACGTCGGCAAAGCACTGCACCATGTTGCCGAGCGTGGCGTTGTGCTCTTCGTCAGTTCGCGCTGCATTGGCATCGGAGACGAAGACCGTCCGGTAATTGAGCATCATTGCGTCGCGCGCAGTCGACTCGCAGCAAATGTTGCTGACTGTGCCGGTAACGACCACCGTGTCCAGGCCACGGCCTCTCAGGACCTCGTCGAGATCCGAAGCCCCTTGAATGAAAGCACTGAAGCGGGTCTTCGTGCAGAACATGTCCGTCGAAGCCACGGACAGCGCCGGAAAGAGTTCGTATCCGGGATGACCTTGCGACAGGTTCTCGATCATCACGGCCGCGGCATCCGGATCGAGTCGCCGGCCGAACCAGTTGCTCCACGCGTCGGCTTGACCGCGAAAATCCGTCCGGATCCAGCAAACGGTCGCGCCACGTTGTCGAAATGCGTCCGCCAATCGATTGATGGCGGGCACGATCTCGCGGGCGTACACAATCTCCAGTGCGCCGCCGGGCGCAACGAAGGCGTTCTGCATGTCGATCACGAGCAATGCGCATCGAAGCGGGTCGACGTCTTCGAGCGACGTTGCAGGCGTGCCGCGTTGCCGCGACAGGCGAAGGGCGTGATCGGGAATCCTGATCCGGTGCATGCGCTGCTCCTGGCTTGAATCCTTTCCCATGGGAGCGATTCGTGCGGCGTCGTCGATTCGACGGCACGCACGGTCGGCGTGACTTCGTATTACAAATCGATTCGCATCAGGTCATGGGCCAGCCGCAGCGGTCCCGTATAGTTCTTCCGGATGTCGGTCACGATTTCGTCCATCAGGTGCGGCCCCATCTGTTCCACTGGTAGATGCTTGGCGGCCGCGCGTTTCAGTACCGGGCTGGTCGAATCGAAGTGGCCGAAGTGCGTGGCGACGAGACTCTTGACGTTGGCGCGCACGGCGATCCTGCCCAGGTCGGTCGGACTGGTATGCGAAAAAGTGCCCACCCCGGTTTTCGCGCGATGCGCGATGAAGGATTCCGGGAACGTGCATTCATGAATCAGCAGATCGGCGTCTCGTGCCAGCTTGACCATCGCATCGCATGGCGCGGTGTCGCCACTGAACGCGATCACTTTCCCTTCCGCCTCGACCCGCACGCCAAAGCACTCGCATACCTCGCGCGGGATGTGCTCGACCCAGTCGACCGAAATTTTCACGTCGTCGTCCTGGAACACCACACCAGGGCTCACTTCCCGCACCTCGGGTCGTATCGCCTCGAGATTCTGTTGCCGGATCGGGTAGGCACTGCGTGCGCGGAAGTCGGTCTGGTACGCGCCATGCTCGAACAGGTGATCGACGAAGTGCCGGGTGCCTTTCGGTCCGAGCACCAGCGGCGCTCCCGTTTTGTTGAGCATCCAGCTCGAAATCACGAAATAGGGGTAGTCGCAGATGTGGTCGTGATGCAGATGTGTCAGGAACACGAACCCCACGGACGCCGGGTCGATATTGGCGCGCACCATCTGCCGGGTTGCCCCTTCTCCGCAATCGAACAGAAAGTGGCGGCCGTTGTTCAACGTCAGCAGGATGGCCGACTGTGCGCGGTCGGGATCGGGCAGCGCGGCGCCGGTTCCCAGCATCGTGATCTTCATGGCGTCTCCGCATTTGATGTTTGAGTGACGGCCAGTATAGTTCCGGCATAAATGACCAATTGATGAAGTTTCGTGGCGTAGTGAACACCAGGAGGAATCACCGAATGACTGCAGATTTTGAGGTTCCGTCGATCCGGCGCATTCGCTCGAGCTTGCGCATCCGCCATCTGGAACTCCTGCTGGCGCTGGACGAATTGCGCAGCCTGCACAAGGCGGGCGAGCGGATGAACATGACCCAATCCGCGGCCAGCAAGCTGTTGCGGGAAATCGAGGTGATGTTCGGTGTACCGCTCTTTTTACGATCGCGCAGGGGGATTACGCCGACCGCGTTCGGCACGGCACTGTTCGGCAAGGCGTCGCTGCTGCTCGCGGATCTGGACGGTGCGCGCGACGAACTCGACAGCCTGGCACGCGGCGGGGCGGGCCGAATTCGCATTGGCGCGCTGCAGGTTGCGTTGCCGGTGCTGGTACCGCAATCGCTGGCACGGCTGCGCGAGGAACAACCGGGCATCACGATGATGGTGCAGGAAGGCGCGAGCGACGTTCTGCTGACGGCGCTCGCACACGGTGAACTCGATTGCGTGCTCGGCCGAATGACGCGACCGATGGAGTCCGACAATTTCCGTTGGGAGGTGCTGTATGACGAACCGGTATGCGTGGTCGCCCGCGTCGGGCATCCTCTAGCCAGGAAGCGGAAGATTACGCCGGAATGCCTGGCGCGCCAGGCGTGGATCCTGCCGCCTCGCGAAGCGCCGCTGCGTCAAACGATCGAACACTATTTCGTCGCGCATCGCGTCGAGCTGCCGAAGGTGGGTATCGAGTCGGTGTCGGTGCTGACAAATGCCGTGCTGATTCGTGACACGGACATGATCGCGGCCATGCCGCTGACGATGGCGCATCTCTACGAGGCGTTGGACATGCTCGCGATTCTGCGATTTCGCCCCGACTGGATGTTGCCCCCGGTTGGGATTGCGATGCGGGCCGGAGCATTGGAGTCGCCCGCGTTCGCGTCTTTTCTGTCCACGCTTCGCTCGGTGGCGCGGGAGTTGAAATCGGGGATGCCTTCGTAGTCGGCGGAGGATTCTCGCCGATCTATCTCATTACTGAATCAACGGAAGATAAACGCGACGACCGCGTCGCAATGCGCATCGATCGCTTTCTCGTCGAGCGCGTCGATGCCGTGCGCGTAGCGCATTTCCGCGGTCAGCAGGTACGGCACCTGCGCGATCGCGGTAATCATGTACAGCAGCACGACCGGGTCGATCCGCGCGAGCCCGTCGGTCGTTTCGCTGACATAACGCACCAGCGGCACCGAGCGATCGTGGCGCGGCCGCACGAAGGTTTCCGCCATCCACTTCAGGCGTTCCGAATCGCGATTGGCCTCCTGCATCATCAGCCGCGCGTGCTCGGGGTGCGCCGCGCAATAGCGCACGTAGTTGCGGATGTACTGCTTGACGGCGTCGATCGAGAACGTGTCCGACGCCGGGTCCGGCAACGCGACGCCTTCCATGAACCGGTCGAACAGCTGCGTCACGCTGGCGCGCCATAGGTTCTCCTTGTTGCCGAAGTAGTAGCGGATCATCGCGTGGTTCACGCCTGCCGCGTCCGCGATGTCGCGCAGGCTGACCGCGTCGAAACCGCGGGTCGAGAACTGTTCGAGCGCGATCCCCAGAATGTCCGAACGGGTCTGCTCGCTGCGTTCCTGCTGTGCCTGCCGTGCAATCTGCATCTGTCCTGTCCTTGATCGAATCCCCGGATTGTGCCGTCCGCGCGGATCGGCCGCAACGGGCCGTCCCGACCCGCCGCTGCGCGCCGGGGCGACCTCCTGGTCCGCCCGGGTCGGGGAAAACCCCGTCGTCGTTGCCGCCTTTACCCGCTTGACACATACGCTCAAAACAATAATTATCCACGCGGATAATTATTTGGCGGAAACAGTTCGGCTGACGGTGCAAGCGTGGTGTCGGCCGGTCCCATTCATACGAAGTAACGCGTGATGACATCCTCGACTCGACTGCAGACCCCCATCGAATCGCCGGCCGCCGCGAGCGTGGCGCCGGCGGATTGTCCCGACGCCCGTGCGCGGGAGACCGAAGCCCGCATGACCGACGACGAGCGGTTTTCGCTGCTCTACAGCCTGATGGTGCGCGTGTTCGGCCGCACCGGCCGCGAGCCGCGCGTGCCGGCCGACCTGCCCGTCATCGCCGGCTACGTCCCCGGCGTGCCGCGCCTCGGCGTGCCGGCGCTGAAGCTGGCCGACGCCAGCCTCGGCCTGCGCCATACCGAAACCGCGGACGAGCGCGCGACCGCGTTCCCGGCCGGGCTGGCGCTCGGCGCGACCTTCCATCCGGCGCTGGCGCGCACGATGGGCGCGGCGATCGGCAAGGAAGCGCGCGCACGCGGCTTCAACGTCGCGCTGGGCGGCGGCATCAATCTGGTGCGCGACGTGCGCAACGGTCGCAACTTCGAATACGTATCGGAAGATCCGCTGCTGTCCGGGCGGATCGGCGGCTGCGTGGTGGCCGGCACGCAGCGCGAGGGCGTGATCGCGCTGCTCAAGCACGTGTCGCTCAATGCGAGCGAGACCAACAAGTTCTTCCTGAACGCCGTGATCGATCCGGATGCGCATCGCGAGAGCGACCTGCTCGCGTTCCAGATCGCGATCGAGGCGGGCGATCCCGGCGCGCTGATGACCGCGTACAACCGGGTCAACGGCGAGTACACGAGCGGCAACCGGCACCTGATGCAGGACGTCGTCAAGGACGCGATGGGCTTCAAGGGCTGGATCATGTCGGACTGGCGCGCGGTGTACGGCTGGGAGTCCGCGCTCGCGGGCCTCGACCAGCATTCGGGCGCGCAGCTCGACGAGGCCGAGTGGTTCAACGAGCCGCTGCGGCGCGCGTACGACGAAGGCAAGGTGCCGCCGGCGCGCATCGGCGAGATGGTGACGCGCATCCTGCGTTCCTGTTATGCGGTCGGCATCGATCGCGAACGCGCGCCGGAGCCGGTCAATTTCGCCGCGCACGACGCGATCGCGCTGCAGATTGCCCGCGAGGGCATCGTGCTGCTGAAGAACGAACGCGAGGTGCTGCCGCTCGCGCAAACGGCGCGGCGCATCGCGGTGATCGGCGGTTTCGCGCAGGCGGGTGTGCTGTCCGGGTCGGGCTCCAGCCAGGTGATGCCGCACGGCGGTTATACGGCGGTCGTGCCGATTCGCAGCCATCCGCTGCTCGGGCCGACCGCGATGTGCATCGGCGGTGCGTCGCCGCTCGCGGCGCTGCGTGCGCAACGGCCGGACGCGATCGTCGAATACGACAGCGGCGCGCACGTTGCGGACGCGGTCGCGCTCGCGCGCCGCGCCGACGTCGTGATCGTCAACGCGATCCGTCACGAAGGCGAGCGTTTCGATTGTCCGGACATGACGCTGCCGTTCGGCCAGGATGCGCTGATCGACGCGCTGGCGCGCGCGAACGCCAATACGGTCGTCGTGCTGCAGACCGGCAACCCGGTCGCGATGCCGTGGAGCGGCGAAGTCGCCGCGATCGTGCAGGCGTGGTATCCGGGGCAGGCGGGCGGGCAGGCGATCGCCGAGATCCTGACGGGCCGCGTCAATCCGTCGGGCCGGCTGCCGGTCACGTTCCCGGCCGACGTCGCGGATACGCCGCATCCGGCGCTGCCGGGTGCCGATGTCGAACTCGGCACGCCGATCGAGGTGCACTACCACGAGGGCGCGGAGGTCGGTTATCGCTGGTTCGCGAAGACGGGGCGGTCGCCGCGTTTCGGCTTCGGCTTCGGGTTGAGCTATACGCGCTTCGCGTACGACGACCTGCGGCTCGAAGGCGGCGACACGGTAACGGCGCGTTTCACGGTGACCAACACGGGCACGCGCGACGGCGACGACGTGCCGCAGCTCTACCTGACGGATGCATGCGGCGAGTCGCGCATGCGGCTGCTCGGTTTCGAGCGCGTGACGCTGCGCGCGGGCGAATCCGTCCGTGTGTCGCTGAAGGTCGATCCGCGCCTGCTGGCCCGGTTCGACGGACAGGCCGGACAGTGGCGGATCGACGGTGGCACGTATCGCATCGCACTGGCGCATGCGGCGACCGATCACGCGATCGTCGGGGCGGTGCAACTCGACGGGCGGGTGTTCGGGCGCTGAGCGGACGGCGGCGGACGATGAATGGAGAGGTTATGGACGAATTGATGGTTGTATCGGCCCGCAAAACGGGCAACCGGTATCTCGGCGTGACGCTGACGGTCGCCTTCGTCGGCGTCTGGCTGGCGATGTTGCCGTATCCGATGGTGATCCTGCCGATGCTGGCGGAACGAATCTCGCCGACCGACAAGGCAGCCGTGCTGGCGCGGGCACTCGGCATCGGCTCGTTCATCGGCCTGATCGCGCAGCCGATCTTCGGTGTGCTGAGCGATCACACGCGCTCGCGCTGGGGCATGCGCAAGCCGTGGATCCTGGGCGGCATGCTGGGCGGGCTCGGTGCGATGGCCGTCATGGCGACCGCTCGCACACCCGCGCAGCTCGCGCTCGGATGGGGGCTGATGGCGTTGACCTTCAATTCGACCTTGAGCGGTCTCAACGCGGTGCTGCCGGATCAGGTCCGCTCCGAAAAGCTCGGCGTCTATTCGTCGCTCGTCGGATTCACGCCGCCGATCGGTGTGCTGCTGGGCGTCGGGATCGCGAGGCAACTGGCGCCCGACCTCGTTTCGATCGCGCTGGTACAGGGGGCGATCGCGCTGGTGGCGATTGTCTGCTTCGTCATGCTGACGAACGACCGGAAGCTGGATGCCGGCCACGTGAAACCGTTGCAGTGGCGGCAACTGGCGGCGAGTTTCTGGACCAATCCGGTCAGGCATCCCGACTTCGCGATCGCGTGGCTGTCGCGTGCGCTGGTGCTGTTCGGCGTAAGCAGCCTGCAGTACTACCTGCTGTTCTATCTGCGCGACCGGATCGGCCTGTCGACGAAAGAGACGCCGCACGCGATGTTCCTGTGTCTGCTGGTGGCCACGACGGCCATGACGGCCAGCGCACTGGTGTTCGGTCGCCTGTCGGATCGGCTGCGGCGCCGCAAGGTCTTCGTGATCGGGGCCGGCATCGGGATGGCGCTCGGGTTTCCGGTGCTCCTGTTCTGCACGACGTTCCCGCAATTGCTGGTCGTGATCGCGTGGATCGGCGTGGCGCAGGGCGCGTATCTGGCCGTCGACCTTGCGCTGGTGACCGAAGTGCTGCCCGATCGTAATGCCGCGGCAAAGGACATGGGCGTGTTCCATCTCGCGAACGTAGTGCCGCAGTTGTCCCTGTCCCTTCTCGCCACCTGGCTGACGGGGCCGGGCGGTGCGATCCGCTTCGACGCGCTGTTCATCGCGGCAAGTTGCGCGGTGTTGCTCGGCGGGATCGTCATCGCCGCGATCAGGTCGGTTCGTTGACCTCGACGCGTATTTTTCCAACGGATATTTCATGAACACGAAGCCCAATTTCGTCATCATCGTCGCGGACCAGTTGCGTGCCGACTGCGTTCACGCGGTCCATCCCGCGACGCCCGTCCTCACGCCGAACCTCGACCGGCTCGCCGCCGGCGGCGTCGCATTCACGCAGGCATTCGGACAACACAGTGTCTGTTCGCCGTCGCGCGTGTCGTTCCTGTCGGGACAGTATCCGCACGTGGCCGGCCATCGCACGCTCGGTTACCTGCTGGGGCCGGACGAGCCGAATTTCCTGCGGGTCTTCAAGGAAAACGGCTATCACGTCGCGATGGCAGGCGGTCGCGGCGACTCGTTCGCGCCCGGCGCGACCGAGCGTTCGGCGCACGAGTATGGCTTCCTGCCGGAGGAGACGCGGCGAAGCGCGGCGGAATTCCTGCAGAGCAAGACGAAGGGAGATCCTGCCGACCCGATGGTGCGTGCGTTCTTTCGGGGGGAGCGTTCGAAGGAGCAGGCCGCGATCGAATACGACGAAGTGGTGATCCGCACGGCGGAGCATTGGCTTGCCGCTCCGCCCCGCGAGCCATGGGTGCTGTATGTCCCGCTGTTCGCGCCGCATCCGCCGTTCGAAGCGGAGGAGCCGTGGTTCTCGATGTACGACCGCGCCGCGGTGCCCGAGCGTGCCGTCGGCAGTGGCCGGATGCCGGCGTATGTCGATGCGCTGTCCAGCGCGCATGGATGGGACCAGCTGACCGATGCGCAATGGCGGGAACTGCGCGCCGTGTACTACGGCATGGTGTCGAGACTCGATCATCATGTCGGCCGCGTGATGGACGCGGCTGCCCGGGCCACGGAGCCGGAGCGCCTGATCACCACGTTCTTTTCGGACCACGGTGAATACCTCGGGGATTTCGGGCTCGCCGAGAAGTGGCCGTCGGGCGTGCACGAATGCCTGTTGCGCAATCCGCTGATCGTATCGGGCGCGTCCGGGCCTGAGGTGGCCGGCACGACCTCGAGCGCGATGGTCGAGATGATCGACGTGTTTCCCACGCTGCACGAGCTGGCGGGGCTGGAAGCGACGCATGCGCACTACGGGAAGAGCTTCGCACCCTGCCTTCGGGCGGCCGGAGAGACGCATCGGGAGCAGGTGTTCAGCGAGGGCGGCTTCCTGACCCGGGAAGTCGACCATTTCGAGCAGGCCGGCTTTCCGTACGACATCAAGGCGAAGCTGCAAAGCGGGCAACCGGAAACCGTGGGCAAGGCCGCTGTCATCCGGACGCCGGAATGGACGTATGTGTGGCGCCTTTACGAGGCGCCCGAGCTGTATCGGCGCACGACCGATCCGAGCGAGACGACGAACCTGGCCGGCCAGCCGGAGTATGCCGACATCGAGGCCGGGCTGCTGGAGCGCCTGTTGCGCTGGCAAGTCGAGACGGCCGACGTCCTGCCCGCCTCGAAAGGCTCTCGTTTCCCGCCGGTCGATTTGCCGCGACCCGGCGAGTGGAGTGCGCAGGAAGATCGATAGGCAATAACCGGGCGCGAAGGCGGCACGTTCAGTACGCATTCGCGTCCGGCTCGCACAGGGCTCGGAGAAGCCCGGTTCGATGTAGTCCGGTTGAACATGCAATTTAATAAGGATTATTAATTATTGGAGGAGTGGCGTGGTGAGGAGACTGACATTAGGTGTGATTGCGCTGGTGATTGGCGGAAGCGCGCACGCGCAGTCGAGCGTGACGTTGTTCGGCACGCTCGGCGGCGGCGTTCGATGGACCGATGGCGGGAAGGGCGGGCAGCAGGTCGGCTTCGACAACAATTCGATTGCGGGCAACTCCATCGGTTTCACGGGCAAGGAGGACCTGGGCGGCGGCGTGCGGGCCGTCTTCATGCTGCAGAGTGGCTTCAATTTGGGCACCGGTGCGCTGAAGTCGTCGAATACGCTTTTCTCGCAGCGGGCGTACGTCGGACTGGAGGGGGGATTCGGCCGGCTGACGCTCGGGCGCCAGCTGAACGCCGCCGAAGACATTGGCGTTCAACTCGATCCGAATCAGGCCAATGGCTCGACGCTTGCGATAACGCCCGGCATTGTCTGGGGCGGCAATTTCTTTACGCTCGATGCCCGTTTCAACAACACGGTCAAATACGTCGGCCGGCTCGGCGGATTCGCGCTGAGAGCCAGTTACTCACCGGGCGGCGTGGCCGGCGACTGGCACACTGGGACAAACCTGGCCGTCGGCGCCAGCTATCAGTTCCGCTCGCTGCTGCTCGCGGCCGCGTACCAGAAGACCTACAGCGCCACCACCAACCAGTGGGCGCAAACCGCAATGGGCGGCGCGACGTGGCAACTCGGGCCGACGCGGCTGTACTTGAGCTACAGCACGCTGGCGGTTTCCGCGGCGAGCGCGGCCGGCAGCGAGCGGCGCGACAACATTCCCGGGGTCGGCATCGTCTACCAGATCACGCCGACGTTGCAGTTCACCGGCGCCACCTATTACGACATGGCCAGCAACCTGAAAAACGTTGCCGGGGCGGATGGCCGGAAGACAAGCTCGTACGCGATGCTCGAGTACTTCCTGTCGAAACGGTCGGAACTCTACGTGGAGTTCGACCGGAACGGCTTCTCGGGGGCCTACAAGAAGGATCCGACGAACGTTTCGGCACTGAACCTGCGCCCCGACGGGCGCACGGTGAGCGGTGTGTCGATCGGGGTCATGACGCAGTTCTAGAAATATTGCCCATGGCGTCGCGGCGCATGAAGCGGCGCGATGCCAGGGCATCACGGGAGAAACGACATGCAGGTTGGTAGAACGGGACGCCGCTACCTTGCGGCAGCGATGATCGCATTGAGTGCACTGAGCGCGGCGGCTCAGGAATCGAAGGGTGGGGCGGCATCGACGCCGGAAGCGGTATCGGCAACATCGGCGGCAGCGTCAGCTGCGTCGGCCTCGGGCAGCGAGTCGCGCAAGGCGACGAAGGCGGCCGATCGCAAGTTGCGCAAACAGGTGGCGGGCGTGCTGGCGCGAACGAAGCGTCTCGATGCGAGCCGTCTGCTCATCTTCGCGAAGTCCGGCGTCGTCACGCTGTCCGGCGAGGTGGCCGATGCCGAGCAGGCCGCGCTGGCCGTGTCGGCCGCGCAGCGCGTACCGGGCGTCGGCGAGGTGCGCAATCGGTTGCGCATCAGTCCGCAGACCCGCTGAGACGGGAACCCTTTGAATCATCGCATGCGTTGCATCGGGCATGGCGGCGCGACCGTTCCGGCGGCGCAACGCGCGTGAACGAGGCAGCCACGCACCACGCATCAAACGCAGAGTGAATTGAACCGATCATGAAAGCCATACTCGTGATGTACGACAGCCTGAATCGGCACATGCTGCCGCCGTACGGCAACACCTGGGTCCACGCGCCGAATTTTCAGCGGCTCGCCGACCGCAGCGCGACTTTCGACAACTGCTATATCGGCAGCATGGCCTGCATCCCGGCGCGCAGGGAACTGCATACCGGGCGCTACAACTTTCTGCATCGCAGCTGGGGGCCGCTGGAGCCGTTCGACGATTCGATGCCGGCCATGCTCCGCAAGAAAGGCATTCATGCCCATCTGGCGAGCGATCATCCGCATTACTGGGAAGATGGCGGCGCGACCTATCACACGCGATACAGCAGCTGGGAATTCTTCCGGGGGCAGGAGGGCGATCCATGGAAGGCGGAGCTCGGGCCGCCTCCGATGCCGGCCCGGCTCAAGGGCGCGTTGAAGGAGAGCGCCGCGCGGCAGGATTTCGTGAACCGCCAGTATTACCCGACCGAGGATCTTCATCCGCAAACGCTGACGTTCGATGCGGGCGAAGCGTTCCTGAGAAAAAATCACGACAAGGATGCGTGGTTTCTGCAGATCGAGACATTCGATCCGCACGAGCCGTTCGCCAGCTATCCGAAGTATCGCGACCTTTACCCGGGCGATCGAGGCGACGCGCACTTCGACTGGCCGCCCTACGGCCCCGTCTCCGCCGGCGAGACGGACGGCGACATGCGTGCCGCGCAAGCCGGGTACGCCGCGCTCGTGTCCATGTGCGACCATTCGCTCGGGCGGGTTCTCGACCTGATGGACGAGCTGAATCTGTGGCGCGACACGATGCTGATCGTGTGCACCGACCACGGGTACATGCTCGGCGAACACGGCTGGTGGGCGAAGACGGTCCAGCCGTGGTTCAACGAACTCGCCAACACGCCGCTGTTCATCTGGGATCCGCGCTGCCGTCGGGCAGGCGTGCGGCGCCAGTCGCTCGTTCAGATGATCGATATCGCGCCGACGCTGCTCGATTTCTTCGGCCTCGAGCCCACGCCGGACATGCAGGGCGGCGCGCTCGGGAAAACGATCGACGAAGACGTTCCCGTTCGCGAGGCCGCGCTGTTCGGCATGCATGGCGAACAGGTCAACGTGACCGACGGTCGTTACGTGTACATGCGCTCGGGCGCCGACCCGGACCGTAACGAACCGCTGTACGAATACACGTTGATGCCGACCCACATGCGGGAGATGTTCGGTGTCGATGAACTGCAGGATATCGAACTGTCGGAACCCTTTTCGTTTACGAAGGGTGTGCGGACGATGAAGATCGCGAGCCGGCCGATCGGGTATGCGTACCGGTCGGGGACGCTGCTGTTCGACCTGCATGACGATCCGAAACAGGAGCGTCCGCTGTACGACGAGTCGGTCGAACTGCGGATGGCCGGACTCATGCGCGACCTGATGCGGGCCAACGATGCGCCGCAGGAGCAATACACGCGGCTCGGGCTACCGTCCACCGGCGCGATCGAGCCCGCACAGCTCCTGGCCCGCAGCCACGCGGATCGCGCCGAACGGTTGCGTGCGCATCTGTCCGTCCAGGCACGGGCGATGCGCGCCGAGATCGAGCGCAAGCGCGCAGCGCAGGCCGGGGCGACGTCGAGTGATTGACGTGCGACGCAATCCGGGTTTTGACATGCCGTGGCCGGCAGAGTCGGAGAAACGGTGGTCCGGCGAGGAGGAAAATTGAACAACGACAAGCATCGATCGTGCTGTCCCGGCGCGGGAAAGCGCCAGCAACTGTCCGCCGTTTCGGCGCATGCGTGCGCGTCGGGCATCCACAGCACGGGCGCCGGCGTGCCGTCGAACCGGGACATCGTCTGGTTCGAGGCAGGCAAGAGCTGGGTCGGCACCGATACGCCCGTCATCAAGGCGGACGGCGAGGGGCCACGGCGGCGCGTTACGCTGCGCGCGTTCGGGATGGATCGTTATGCCGTCTCGAATGCGCGGTTTGCGGAGTTCGTCGCCGCGACCGGGTATCGCACGGAAGCCGAGCGCATCGGCTGGAGCTACGTGTTTCGATCGTCCGCCGTTTCCGCGAACCATCTGGTGGGCACCGCGGACGCGCCGTGGTGGCTGGCGATCGACGGCGCGAACTGGGCGGCGCCGGAGGGGCCCGGTTCGTCGCTTGGCGGGCGCGAGCAGCATCCGGTCGTGCATGTTTCGTGGAACGACGCGTGCGCCTTCGCGGCGTGGTGCGGCGGCCGGCTGCCGACCGAGGCCGAGTGGGAGCATGCGGCAAGAGGCGGCGCGCAGGCACGCCGGTATCCGTGGGGCGATGAGGAGCCGTCCGACGAGATGCAGTGCTGCAATATCTGGCACGGCGTGTTTCCCCATCTGAACACGTCGCCGGACGGGTATGCCGGCACGGTTCGGGTCGATGCGTTTTCGCCGAATCCCGCCGGGTTGTACAACTGCAGCGGCAACGTGTGGGAATGGTGCGCCGATCCGTTCCTGACGCAGTCGTTGTCGAGCGCGGGAAAGGCCCGGAACCGTCAGGCGCTCGCGGAGCGGGAGCACACGCTGAAAGGCGGTTCGTATCTGTGTCATCGCGACTACTGTTATCGCTACCGCATCGCCGCCCGGACAGGCCGGCCGCGGGATACGTCGACCGGACACACGGGCTTCCGGATTGCGTACGATGCCGCGCACGAATGACTGGCGGCGTGCCGGCGGAGCGGCCGGGCGTTCTTGAATGGCCCGGCGGCCTGCATGCCGCAACGGTGGCGAATCGATCCTGGCATGCCGGCCATGTTCCCGTTCGACGCGATGTCGAACCGTGCCGATGGCGCGGCGATGCACGGGAGGCCGGTGCGGTTTGCCGGGCCACGTCGCGTGACGTGGCTCCCGCGCCGTTCCGTCAGGCCTGCGAAAAATAATGATCGGTGGCGGCATTCAAGGTAGATTGACGTTTTCGCGATCTCGAACGCCACGGAGTGCCGCGCATGTTGACCTATTCCGTCCAGAAAGTCGGCTACGACTTCGATCAGCTGGATCCGCAAGGCGCGACGGACTACGCGTCGTTCATGCACGCGTTCGACGCGTTCCCGTGGGGCGCGCAGCATGCGCAGTGGGACGACACGCAGACGGGCCCGTTGCCGGCCCTCGTGCTGCAGCATGCCGACGATCAGCGGGAGTTGTGGGTGACCGCGCTGAGCGATGCACATGCGATGGGCTTCCAGTTGTTCGCCGTTTCGATGCGGATGAAGAAGGGGCTGTTCGGCCTCGGAAAGGGCAAGCTGGAGCGGAACGTCGACACGATCGACGTCGAATCGCGCGCGGATGTCGACACGTTGTGCCGGCTGTTTTGCGACCGCCGGTACGACGAACTCGACCGGCTGGCGGCGCGGCACGCGGAGCGCAGCGCGACGGCGTCTGGCGACGACAGCGACGATTGACCGCTGTCGCGCATCTGCATCAGGTGCCGCCGCTCGCGCGATGCCTGCGGTCTAGGTCTCTTTCGTACCGGCCGCCGCCGCGCGCGGAAACGTCAGCACGACCGCGAACCCGCCCGCGTCGGGAAACGCGAATCCAACGCGCCCGCCGTGCGCCTTCATCACTTCCTGCACGATCGCGAGCCCGAGGCCCGACCCGGTGCGCCGCTCGCTGCCGTCCGGCGCGATCCGCACGAACGGCTGCAATGCGGCGTCCCAGTGCTCGCGCGGGATGCCGCGGCCGTTGTCGGTGACGGTCAGCGTGATCGCGCCGTCGGGGTGACCGGCGGTTGCGACCGACACGACGATGTCGTCCGCGTGACCATGCAGCAACGCGTTGTGCAGTACGTTCGACAGCGCTTCCTGCAGGCTGATCGCGTCGCCGTCGATCCACGCCAGCGGCGCATCGCTCGCGAACGCCACGGCCACATCGCGCTCGCCCGCAAGCGGAATCGTGCGGCCGAGCACGTCCTTCGCGAGCGCGACGAGTTCGACCGGTTGCAGCGGCACGGCTTCGGTGCGATGGATCACCATCGCGTGATTGAGCAACTGGCCGGTGAGACGACCGACGTCCGCGCTGGTCGCGCGCAGCGCGTCGAGGCGTGCCGCGTGGCGCGCGGGATCGGATTCGCCGTCGAGCAGTTCGATCTGCGCGTCGAGCCGCGCGAGCGGCGTGCGCATCTGGTGCGCGGCGTCGGCGATGAAGCGCTGCATCGCGTTGATGCGTTCGGCCAGGCGGTGTATCAATCCGTTGATCGACCCGATGATCGCGTCGATCTCGCTCGGCGTGTCGAAGGCCACCGGCCGCAGGTCGGCCGGGTCGCGCGCGGCGATGATCGTGCCGATCTGCGCGAGCGGGCGCAGCCCGCGCCGGATCGCGAGGCCGCTCGCGCCGATCGCGAGCACGCTCATCAGCAGGATCAGCGTCCATACCTTGAGGCTCATGTCGTTGGTGAGCTGCTGGCGTGCGTTGGTTGTCTGCGCAACGGTCACGAGCGCCCAGCCCGGCGTGCTTTCCTCGGGCATGTAGCGCGCAATCGTTGCCGTGCGGATCCGGTGCCCCTGGTACAGGCCGTTCGCGAACGCCGGACCCTGTTTTGCGGCGGCGAGCGTTGCGGGGCTCGCGAGATCGCCGTAGCCGGCCACGACGATGCCGCGCGAATCGACGACCTTGTAGTAGACGAGGTCGTAGCGCGACAGCGTCGACAGCGCGGCCACGGGCGGATTCAGCGCGAGCACGCCGCCCTGCACGTAGAGGTTTTCCGCGACCTGGATCGAGGCGCCGGCAAGCAACTGGTCGTACGCGCGTTCGGCCGCGACGCCCGCGTAGTAGCGCGCGATCGCCGCGAGCGCGAGCGCGCCGGACGCGACGACGAGCGCGATGAACAGCAGCGTACGCCCGAACAGCGTCTTCGGGAACCAGTCAATGCGCGGCAATCTGATACCCCATCCCGCGTGCGGTGCGGATCTCGACCGAGCTGCCCTGCAGCTTCCTGCGCACGCGTGTCACGTATTGCTCGACCGCATTCGCAGTCGGCTCGTTGCCGAAGCTGAACAGCTGGTTCAGCAGTTCGTCCTTCGAGAAGATGCGTTGCGGGCGGCTCGCGAGGATTTCGAGCAGCGCGAATTCCTGGCGCGACAGCGATAGCGGCTGGCCGTCGAGTTCCGCCAGGCGGCTGCTGCGGTCGATCACGAGGCCGCCGAGCGTCAGCACGTCGTTCGCATGGCCGCTGTTGCGGCGCAGCAGCGCCTGCACACGCGCGTCGAGCTCGCGGTAGTCGAACGGCTTCACCAGGTAGTCGTCGGCGCCGAGGCCGAGGCCGCTCACGCGGTCGTCGATCGCCGAGCGCGCGGTGACGAGCAGCACGGGTGTCGTGCTGCCCGACGCGCGCAGGTTGCGCAGCACGGTGAAGCCGTCCATGCCGGGCAGGTTCGCGTCGAGGACGACGAGGTCGAAGCGCTCGACGCGCAGCAGCCCGTTCGCGGTTGCGCCGTCGGTCTCGAGATCGACGGCATGGCCGAGCCGCGCCAGGCGGCTGCGGATCGCCGCGCCGATTTCGGCATCGTCCTCCACGACGAGAATGCGCATGGTGCCGTTTCGCAGATGAGTGGGTTAGGGGTTTTCCCGGGGCCGGGATGTCAGCATTTTCTCAGACTCGGTCGATAACCTGTGTCGAGCCGGATGCAGCACGCAAGGACGGCATTAATACCAGAAATATTCAAGGAGACGGCAACATGCAGCATGTCACGGGCACGACGAACGCGCGACGCAGCGCGACGCGGGCTTTCGCGTGGCCGTCTGCCGTGCGTCGCACGGCGGCCCGCGCATGACGACGTCGCCGCGCCGCCGCGCATTGATCGCCGCCGGCATCGGCATGCTGGCCGCGCCGCCGCTCGTGCGCGCGAAGCCGCGCACCGTCCGGATCTCGAAAGGCTTCGGGGTGCTGTACCTGCCGCTGCTCGTGATGGAGAAGCAGCGGCTGTTCGAGCGGCACGCGGCGCGCCACGGCGTGCGCGACGTCGCGGTCGACTGGGTGCTGCTCGACGGCGGCAATTCCGTCAACGACGCGATGATGGCCGGCACGCTCGATTTCGCGGGCGCCGGCGCACCGGGTTTCATCGAGCTGTGGGCACGGGCGCGCGGCATTCCTAACGTCGAGGTGATCGGCATCAGCGGGCTGTCCACCACGTCGCTGTCGCTGAACGCGAACCGCGCGGGCCTCGTGTCGCTGCGCGACTTCACGCCGTCCGACCGGATCGCGGTGCCCGGCATCCGCACGTCGCTGTCGGCGGTCGTGCTGCAGATGGTCGCGAGCCGGCAGCTCGGCGCGAAGCATTTCGCGCAGCTCGATTCGATCACCGTGAACCTGCCGCATCCGCAGGCGATGCAGGCGCTGATCCGGCGCGAGAACGGCTTGACCGCGCACTTCACGTCGCCGCCGTTCTCGACGCTCGAGCTGCGGCAGCCGGGCATTCACCGCGTCGTGAATTCGGTCGACGTGCTCGGCCCGCTGACGCTCGACGTCGTATTCGCGCCGAAGCGGCTCGTCGATACGGCCCCCGCGCTGGCCGTCGCGTTTCTCGGCGCGCTCGACGAAGCGAACCGCCTGATCGCGCAGGACCCGCGCGCGGCGGCCGCGCTGTATGCGGCGTCGTCGGGCGTCGGCGTGTCGCACGACGACGTGATGCGGATGCTCGCCGCGCCCGACACACGTTTCTCGGTACTGCCGAACCAGCTGATGGACTACGTCGAATTCCTGTACCTGGCCGGCACGATCAAGGCGAAGCCGCGCGCATGGCACGAGATGTTCGCGCCGATGCTCGACGACTACCGGTCGCGCTGATGGCGCCGCTTCCTTTCCCCGACATGCCCCGCACCCGCGCGATCGTTGCGCGCGGCGCCGATTCAAACGACATGCAACCGATTCACGCAAGGAGCCTGAAGTGAATGCTACCGACACCCTGGACCCCGCGTCCGCCGAAGAACAGCGCATCATGTCGAAGATGGCGCGGCGCCTGCTGCCCATCCTCGTCGTGATGTTCCTGATCGCGTTCATCGACCGGCAGAACGTCGGCTTCGCGAAACTGCAGATGGTGCACAGCCTCGGGATGACGGAAGCCGCGTTCGGGCTCGCGTCGTCGCTGTTCTTCATCGGCTACCTGCTGTTCGAGGTGCCGAGCACGCTCGCGCTGCATCGCTACGGCGCGCGCGTGTGGCTCGCGCGGATCATGCTGACGTGGGGGCTGATCACGGTGCTGATGGGCTTCACGACGTCGATGCCCGCGTTCTGCGCGCTGCGCTTCGTGCTCGGCATCGCCGAGGCCGGCTTCTATCCGGGCGTGATCTATTACCTGACGTTGTGGTTTCCGCAGAGCTATCGCGCGAAGGTGCTCGGCATCTTCACGCTCGGCAGTGCGCTCGCGAACATGCTCGGCTCGCTGGTCGGCGGCGTGTTGCTGAGCCTGAACGGCGTGTGGGGGCTCGCGGGCTGGCAGTGGGTGTTCGTGGCGACGGGCATCCCGGCGGTGATCGTCGCGATCGTCGTGTTCCGCGTGCTGCCCGCGTCGGTGCGCGACGCCCGTTTCCTGGACGACCGCGAGAAGCAGATCGTCGAGGCCGCGCTCGAACGCGAGAAGCCCGCGCAAGCCGAGCACGGCCAGCCGTGGAAAGCGCTGCTCGACCCGCGCGTGATGCTGTTCGCGGCGACCTACATGCTGATGTCGACGTCGCTGTACGGCGTGACGTACTGGCTGCCGACGCTCGTGAAATCGTTCGGCGTGTCCAGCACGACGAACGGCTTCCTGAGCATGCTGCCGTGGGCCCTTGCCGTGCTGCTGCTGGTGTGGCTGCCGGGGAAACTGCGCCGTGCGAAGAGCATCCTGCGCACGATCGCGATCGTCGCGGCGCTTGGCGCGCTCGGCTTCCTGCTGAGCCTCGTGCTGCCGTCGACGCCGCTGCGCTTCATCGCGCTGGTGCTCGGCGGCGCATGCATCCCGCTGCTGTATCCGTGCTTCTGGTCGATGCCGCCGCGCTACTTCACCGGCGCGCGGGCGGCGGCGAGCGTCGCGGCGATCAACTCGATCGGCAACCTCGGCGGCTTCTTCAGCCAGAACCTGATGCCGTTTGCCGGCAAGGTCACGGGCACCGCGTTCGGGCCGATGATCGTGCCGATCGTGTGCCTCGCGCTGCTCGGAATCGGCGCGCTGGTCGCGTGGACCCGCTCGGAGCGGGGGATGGTGGCGGTGCGGGCGTGAGGCACGCGGCGCGGCCGGATTGTGGTCCCGGACACGTTGGTCAGGCCAAATGGCCGACTGCACGCGTAAAGGAGGGGGTGCTACCATGGATTACATATGTAATCCATGGAGTGTGCGATGAAAACCGCGACCATGCCGGCGCTGCGTGTCGATCCGCAATTGCGGGAGGCGGCAGAGTCGGTTCTTGAGGAAAACGAGACGTTGTCTGCGTTCATGGAGTCGGCGCTTCGCGATGGTATCGCGCGTCGTCGTCTGCGGCGCGAGTTTGTCACCCGCGGCCTTGCATCGCGCGACGAGGCACGCCGTACCGGCGAATACGTCGATGCCGCCGACGTGCAGGCCGAACTCGAAGGCATGCTGAACGCTGCGAGATCAGCGACGGCGGCTGATTGATCTATCGGGTCCGATATACACGTGCGGCCCGTGGGAATCTGGCACGGATGCATCGATACCTGCTCGAACGTGATACCGATGCAGCGGCAGCGGGCTGCGGACGCGATCGAACAAGGTATCGCCATGCTCCGAATGTTTCCGTTCACATGCCGCAAGATCGACGATGGGAATCCGTTTCTGCGTGAGCTGATCGTGTCTTTCGGCAAGTCGGGCCATGTCCTGCTGTTCGAGATTGAAGCGGCCGAACAAGTCACGATTCCAGCCGTGCGACATCAACGGGAAGACGACTACCACTGACGCATGATCGACGCGGCAGCCGGCATTCGCCGACATTGCCGCCGCGATCAGCGATCAATCCTCGCCCCCCCCATTCCCGCCATGCGCGACCGCAGCAGGCGCAGGCGACAGCGGAATCTCCACCTCGACCGTCGTGCCCTCGCCGAGGGTCGTCGCGATCCGCAGCGTGCCGCCAACGAGATACGCGCGCTCGCGTAACCCGACCAGCCCGAACGATCCCGACTTGCGCGGTACGCCGGGATCGAATCCAGCGCCGTCGTCGCGAATCGTCAGCTCGATCGCCTGGTTCGCCTGCACGAGCGCGACGTTCGCATGCGACGCGGCCGCGTGCCGTGCGACGTTCGCGAGCGCTTCCTGGGCGATGCGAAACACCGCCGTCGCGTAAGGCTCGTCGAGTTGCAGTTCGGGCGGGTCGACGTGCAGCGCGCAGTCGATGCCGTGACGGTGCCGGAAATCCTCCACGAGCCATTGCATCGCGGCGGCGAAACCGAGATCGTCGAGCATCAGCGGGCGCAGGTCCGACGCGATGCGGCGCGTCGCGGCCACCGCGCCGCGCGCCAGCGTGTGCATCGCCGCGATCTTGCGCGCCAGCAGTGCATCGTCCTGCGGCACGCGATCGATCAGCCATTCCAGATCGTTCTTCAGCGTCGCGAGTGTCTGCGCGAGTTCGTCGTGCAGCTCGCGTGCGATGCGGCGCTGCTCGGCTTCGCGTGCGCTCGCGCTGATCGCGGCGATCTCGCGCAGCTCCTCGCGCGACGCCTGCAGCGCACGCTCGGCGCGCACGCGTTCCTCGACTTCGCGCCGCAGGTCGCGGTTCGACGCGCTCAGTTGCGCGGTGCGTGCGGCAACGCGCTGTTCGAGCCGTTCGTTCGCGTCGTTCAGCTGCGCGCTCTTCTGCACGACGAGCAGATGCTGGTAGCGCGCGCCGGCCAGCGCGCGCACCGTCTGCGCATGCAGCCGGCCG
Source organism: Burkholderia sp. LK4 (assembly GCF_001043615.1). NCBI lineage: Bacteria > Pseudomonadati > Pseudomonadota > Betaproteobacteria > Burkholderiales > Burkholderiaceae > Burkholderia > Burkholderia sp. LK4. Next base: position 34,962 of record NZ_LDUL01000011.1, on the reverse strand, counting down.
TTTTCGAACAGCATCGCGAACAGCACGACGCCGGACGCGACCAGACCGTATGCGCGCCCCGCGTAGAAGCCGAGATCGTAGCGCCCGTGATTCAGCATCGCCGACAGCGCGATGTCGAACAGCCACGCGACGAGCACCGTCATCACCCACAGGTCGAGCACGGAATGCCGCCGCCGCCGCTGCCACATCAGCATCAGCGCCACCAGGTTCAGCCCCCAGACGATCGTGATCGCGTTCGTCATCGTCGCGGCCATCCGGTTGCCGTTCATGATGCGCGGCAGCAGGTCGTGGCCGACCGTCGCGAGCAGCGCGAGCGCGGCCGTCGCACCGAGCGCGGCCGCGATGCACAGCACCACGGGAATCGCCGCGCGGCGTTGCGGAGCCGGGATCGGGCCCGCGGCACGCGATGCCGCACGCAGCAGCGCGTACGCGGCGACCGCCAGCGGGAAGCCGCCGTGCCAGAACAGGTAGAGCCAGGCGGTGGTCTGGTCGCCGGCGCCGAGCAGGCCGGTCGGCGCGAACAGCCCGGGAAAGGTCAGCATGTGGGTGCCGGCCATGAAACCCGTGAACAGGTAGCCGCCCGCGAGCACGAGCAGCGGCTTCTCGCGCAGGATCGCGTACTGGCCGAGCAGCAGGCCGGCCGTCACCATGTCGTTGACGACGATCGCCGACTGGTACACGGGGATGAACGCCCAGCCCGGCGCAAGCGGCCTGCCCGCGAATGGCGCAAGCGCGGCGAAGATCACGGCGGACACGAGCACGGTCGCGAGCGCGAGCCGCCGTTCGCGCCGGCCCGGCGGCAGCGACGACATGAACAGGCGCGACGCGTCGGAGGTGTCGTCGTCCGGGGGCGAGGGCGGAAGGTGGAAGGCGGCCGTCATGCGTCGCCGCCGGGGTCGAGGTCGTGGCGCACCGCGTAGCGGACCAGCGCGGCTTCGTGCGGCAGTTCCATCTTCTCGAGGATCCGTGTCTTGTACGTGCTGACCGTCTTTGCGCTGAGCGCGAGTTCGGTCGCGATCTGCGTGACGGTCTGGCCGGCGACGATGCGGCGCATCACGTCGAGCTCGCGCGCGGACAGCCGTTCGTGCGGCAGTGCCGCGGCCGGCGCGCGCAGCGTGAGCGCGAGGCTTTCGGCCGCCGACGGGCTCACGTAGACGCCGCCCGCCGCGACCTTGCAGACCGCCTCCACGAGCTCGGCGGTCGCGCTGTCTTTCGTCAGGTAGCCGGTTGCGCCGGCCTTGAACGCGCGCGCCGCGTATTGCGCCTCCGCGTGCATCGTCAGCACGAGCATGCGCAGCGACGGCGCGTGGTGCTTCACCAGCCGGATCAGCTCGATGCCGGTCGGCGCGGGCATCGACAGGTCGAGCAGCAGCACGTCCGCGGTGCCGCGCTCGACCAGCGCGAGCGTGGCCGAGCCGTCGCTCGCCTCGCCGACGATTTCGAAACCGCCGGCCGTTTCCAGGATGTGACGCAGTCCGTCCCGCATGACTGCGTGATCGTCAGCCAGAATTACCCTGATCATCTAGCGATCCTCTTCGGGATGACGCCGCGCCCTGCTGTCCGGTGGTCGCCGCGGCCGTTCTTCTGATCAATATATTCCGCCGAATCCGAAAACGGTACACATCCGGGAAATTTTCGAGACAGGTTATCGATGAATGTGTACTGAAACGAAATAATTTCCGGGAAAACGTACGCAGCGGGGCGGTCGCGAATCAGGGTATTCCCGGGCGATCGTGGCGGCGGGCGCCGGGCGGGTTGCGGGTCGCAAGCCGTCCAGCGAACCGCCCCGCGAACCGTCCGGATTCGGGACTAAACTGGTGCCCGATGCCACGACACTAACGAGGAGCCCCGTGATGATCGATCTTGCCGATATCCTGCCGTCCGCACTGCCTGCCGCCGTCGCGTGGGCCGAAGCGGAGGCGGCGCGCGGGATCGCGCAGGGTGCGCCGCTGACGCCGGCGCAGGCCGACGACGCGCGCACGGTGGGCGTCGCGCAGCCGGAGCGGATCCGCTTGGTGATCGTCGAGCGCATGCCGTTTCCGGAGACGCCGACGCTCGCCGCGATCGCCCGCGACACGGGCCTGTTGTCGCCGGGGACGATCGGGCTCACGCTCGGTCATGCGGTGTACGTGCTGCGCGGACAGGACACGCGCCGCCTGCTGACCCACGAATTCCGCCACGTGCATCAGTACGAGGCCGCCGGATCGATCGGCGCGTTTCTCGCGCGCTATCTGCAGGAGATCGCGACCGTCGGCTACCACGACGCGCCGCTCGAGGCCGACGCGCGGCAGCACGAGTTCGATTGATCGGCCAATCCGGGGCGACCGCGCGCACCGCCCGATGAACGCTCGCCATGCCATCGCCGGCCCGGTGTTCTCACGCCGGGTCGCTTCGCCATGGAGCGTGCAATGAGCGACACGATCCACGCGTGGATCGGCGCGATCGGCGCGCATCCGCTGCTCGTGCTCGCGGTCGTGTTCGTGACCGCGTGCGCCGAGGCGATCGCGCTGATCGGCACGGTCGTGCCGGCCGGCGCCGTGATGTTCGCGGCCGGTGCGCTGATCGGCGCGGGCGCGCTCGACGGCTGGACGACGATCGGCGTCGCGGCAGTCGGCGCCGTGATCGGCGACGGCATCAGCTACGAGCTCGGGCGGCACTACCGCGGGATGATCCGCAACGCATGGGCGCGCTTCGGTTATGCGAACGCCTACGGGCGCGGCGAGGAGTTCGTGCTGCGCCATGGCGTGAAGAGCATCGTGCTCGCACGTTTTCTTGCGCCGGTGCGTGCGGTCGTGCCGGTCGTCGTCGGCTGCGCGACGCTGCCGCGCCGGTCGTTCTATCCGGTCAACATCGTCTCGGCGCTCATCTGGGCGCCCGTGCACGTCGCGCCGGGTATCGTGTTCGGCGCGTCGGCCGCGCTCGCGGCGGCGATCAGCGTGCGGGTCGCCGTGATCCTGCTGGTGGTCGCGGCGCTGGTCGCGCTCGTGTGGATCGGCGTGCGCATCGCGCTGCGGCGCGGTTGGCCGCTGTTGCGTCGTGCGCTCGTCGAAGGGGGGCACGCATGCGCGCACCGCTGGCCGCGGTTCGGCGCGCGGCTGCACGGCGCGATCGCATACGTGCGCGGCCTGCCGGGCGCGGTGCCCGCGCTCGCGCTGTTGTTCGTCGGCTGTGTGTGGCTGTTCGCGGGTCTCGTGCAGGATGTCGTCGCGAACGATCCGCTGACGCACGCTGACATCGCGCTGTATGCGTTCCTGCAGAACCTGCGCACACCGCCGGTGGACGCCGTGATGCGCGCGCTTGCCGTATTGCACGGGCACGATACGGGGCTGATCGTCGCGGCCGCGTTTCTCGTCTGGCTGATGATCCATCGCTGCTGGCTGACCGCCGCGTGGTGGCTCGCGACCGTCGGCGTCGCCGTCGTGCTCGTGCCGGCGTTCGGTGCGGGCGTACCCGGCGCGACGCCCGCGAGCCTGCCGCCCGGCGCGCTGCACGTACCGCTGCCCGATGCCGAAGCCGCGTTCGCGATTCTCGCAAGCAGTGGCCTCGGCTGGGTGCTGACGCGTGACCGGCCCGCGCGGTGGCGGATCCCGGTCGTGACCGCGGTGGTGCTGTGGATCGTGCTCGGCGGTTTCGCGCGGCTGTATGTCGGAGACACGTGGCTGTCGGGCCTGCTGGGCGGCTGGAGCCTCGGGCTGGCCTGGTTCGCGTTGCTGGCCGGTGCCCATGCGTACTGGCGCGTGCGCGAGCACGTGCAGCCGAGGGGCGCGCTCGTCGCGGTGACCGTGGTGCTCGCGACGGCGGGCGTATGGACGGTTCCCGCGCAATGGCAGCTCGACCGCGCGGCGCGCCCGCATGTCGGCGACGTGGTCGCGATGACCGTCGACCAGTGGCTGCGCGGCGGATGGCAGCGCGTGCCGGTGCGGCGTACCGAGATCGGCGGCGACCGCGAGGAATATCTGCCGCTGCAATGGAGCGCGACGTCGGACACGCTCGACCGGCATCTCGCGCAGGCCGGCTGGCAGCGCGCGACGCCGTGGTCGCCCGCCACCGCGCTGCGCTGGCTGCTGCCGCAGGCGCCCGCCGACGCGCTGCCGGTGCTGCCGCGTTACACGCACGGCGAAAGCACGCGCCGCGTGTTCGTGCGCGTCGATCCGGGCCAGCCCGAAAGCCGCCTCGTGCTGCGGCTGTGGCGTTATCCGTACGTGTTGCAGGACGCGCTCGGCATGCGGCCGCTGTGGTACGGCGCGCTGTATCGCGAGACGCTGCATCGGCCGGCGCGGCTGATGACGATCGTGCGCTCGACGACGATCGACGATGCGGCGTCGATCGCGAAGGCGCTGGCGGTCGAGCCGACGATCGAGCATCCGCCGGCGGGGACGACGGCCGCGCCGGCCGAGATGCTGCTGGTATGGATGGTCAGGCCGTGAGCGGGCCGTGCGCCGCTTACGCGTGCGCCGGCTGCGCGGGGACGACGGACAGGCGCAAGCCGACGGTCTTGAGCACCGCGAGCAGCGTTTTCAGCGTCGGGTTGCCGTTGGGGGACAGCGTGCGATACAGCGATTCGCGGCTGATGCCGGCTTCGGCCGCGACCGCGCCGAGCCCGCCGTACGCTTCCGCGACGGTGCGCAGCGCGAGCAGGCCGGCCGCGCGGTTGTCGGGATCGTCGAGCGACTCCATCGCGACGCGCAGATAGGCCACTGCGAGTTCGCGGTCGGCGCCGAGTTCGGCGACTTCCGCGTCGTGGTGCGATACCGCACCTTTGAGCTTGGTCATGTTTGCCTCCGTTTCCAGTTCGACCAGTGTTCCTTGGCGCGCCTGATGTCGTCGGGTTGGCTGCTTTTGTCGCCGCCTGACAGCAGCAGCACCAGTGCGCCGCCGTACCGCCCGAAATACACGCGATAGCCGGCGCCGACGTGGACGCGCAGTTCGATCACGCCTTCGCCGACAGGCTCGCAATCGCCGAAGTTGCCCGTCTGCACGCGGCGCAGGCGTTCGCGAATCCTGGCCTGAGCAAGCTTGTCGCGCACGGCGTTCAACCATTCGGTGAAGGGCTCGCGACCATCGTCGCGCTGGTAGCGAAGAAGTTCGAACTTGGAGAGCATTGTAACTTATAAGCTACAAAAAAAGGTGGATGAAAAAGGAGGCTGTCGTGCGCGTTGCCGGGTGGTGTGCGCAGGGGCGTGCGCGCATCGGCGAGCCGGAACGACACAGGACGCCGCATGCGTGGCAGTTGCAGTGCAGGCGGCGAAACCGGCTTCCCGGACGAAGATCATTCTTTCATCCGTTACCTGGCGTGGCGATTCGGCCGAATGGCCGGTGTCGATGGCGCGTGCCGAGGGCACGCGCCATGAGCGGGACGTGAAGCAAGTGCGCGAACAGTCCGACGGCGGGCGCGTCGCGCGGTGCGTCCGCCGGAAAATCCTCGTGCGTTACCGTTGCATCGTCATGCCGTCGCGGCAACGCGTGCCGACGCAAACTCCGCCAGCGTGCGCAACGCGTTCCGCGCCGAGCGCAGGTAAAACGACTGCAGATGAAACACATGCCAGCGCGCCGCATGAATCTCCAGCCGGCACGGCACGCCGCAGGCCTGCGCGTGACTGGCCAGCCGCTGCGCGTCCGACAGCAGCACTTCCTGGTCGCCGGCCTGGACGAGCATCGGCGGCAGGCCGCGCAGGTCGGTATCGAGCGGGCCGCGGGCCGCCGCCGATCCGGCGCCGTGATACCAGCGCAGCCCTTGCTCGAGCCAGCCGTGGCGGATCATCGGATCGTCGTGGCGGCGCGAAGCCAGCGTCGCGCCGCCGAGCGCGGGATCGGTCACGGGCGAGATCAGCAGCAACGCGGCGGCGGCAGGCTCGCCGCGCTCGCGCAGCGCGATGGCCAGTGCCAGTGCCAGCGCGCCGCCGGCCGAATCGCCCGCGAGCGCGATCCGGTGCGGCGCGTAACCCTGCGCGCGCATCGCGTCATAGACGGCCAGCGCATCGTCGAGCGCGGCCGGGCCCGGATGCTCGGGGGCCAGCCGGTAATCGGGCACCCACACCGGCAGGCCGGCGTCGTTCGCGAGCCGCGTCGTTACGCCGCGATGTGTATGTGGCCCGCCGAGGCAGAATGCGCCGCCGTGGAGGTAGAGGATCGCGCCGCCCGTGTCGCCGCGTTTCGGCGCGACCACTTCGACCGGCACGCGGTGCGCGTGCGTACGGTAGCGCAGCGTGCCGCCCGTGCCGGGCATCAGCGGCGACAGCAGCGCGACGACGCGGCGTTGCATGCGTGCACCGAACGGCGGCCCGATCAGCGGCCGGAACGCCACGCGCAGGAAACCGCGCAGCGAGGCGGCCGTGAGCGCCTCCAGCGGGCCGGCGGGCGGCGCGACCACGACGTCGCGCGTCGGGGCAACCGATTCGGGCGCCGGATGCGTGAAGCGGTAGGCGGACATCCCGGTGAAGCGGGTGATCCACCGGTAGGTCAGCGTGAAGCCCGGCCAGTTCGTGCTGTTGTGTCCCGATGCGTCGACATACCAGCTCTTGCAACTGTTCCACACCGATCCTTCGAGCCGCTGCTGCACATGCGCGTTGAAGCGCCGGTAGCGGCGCGCGTCGACGTCGATCTCGCGCGCGCCGTTGCGCCGCATCGCGTGCAGGCAGCGCATCACGTGCGCGATCTGGCTTTCGAGCATGTAGACGATCGAGTTGTGGCCGAGATTGGTGTTCGGGCCGTACAGCATGAAGAAGTTCGGAAAACCGGGCACGGTAAGCCCGAGATACGCCTGCGCGCCGCGCCGCCATGCGTCGTTCAGGTCGAGCCCGTCGCGGCCCGTGATGCGCATCGGCGACAGGAACTCGGTCGCCGCGAACCCCGTGCCGTAGACGATGGCATCGACCGGATGATGCACGCCGTCGACAGTCTCGATGCCGCGCTCCGTCACGCGCCGGATCCGTTGCGTGACGAGTTCGACGTTGTCGCGGCTCATCGCGGCCAGGTAGTCGCTCGACAGCAGGATGCGCTTGCAGCCGATCGGGTAGTCGGGCGTGAGCCGTGCGCGCAACGCGGCGTCCGGCACGTCGCGCGTGAGCAGCTTGCGGAAGGGTCGGCCGACCGCGACCTTCATCAACCCGTGCAGGCGCGTGAACGCGATCGCGCGCGATTCGTAGCGCAGGTAGATCGATGCGCGATGCAGCTTCATCGCCCACGGAAGCGTGCGGAACAGCGCCTTTTCCCACGGACGGTACGCACGGTCGGGGCGCGGCATCACGTAGGCCGGCGAACGCTGGAACACGGTCAGGCGCTGCACGTCGCCGGCGATCGCGGGGACGAACTGGATCGCCGACGCACCGGTGCCGACCACCGCCACGCGCTTGCCGGCGAGCGCGTAGTCGTGATCCCAGTGCGCGGAGTGGAATGCGCGGCCGCGGAACGTGTCGATGCCGGGCAGGTCGGGCATCGCGGGGCGGCTCAGCTGCCCGGTGCCGCTGACGAGCACGGCGGCGCTCAGCGTCGTGCCGTCGGCGAGCGTGACGCGCCACAGCGCGGCGGCTTCGTCGTAACGCGCATGCGCGACGTCGGCGCCGAAACGCAGGTAGCGCGCGAGGCCGTACTTGCGCGCGCAATGCTGCAGGTACGCATGGATTTCTGGCTGCGGTGCGAACACGCGCGACCAGGCCGGATTGGGCTCGAACGAAAACGAGTACAGGTGCGAGGGCACGTCGCACGCGGCGCCGGGGTAGCTGTTGTCGCGCCACACGCCGCCGACGTCGTGCGAGCGCTCGACGATCGCGAAATCGTGGATGCCGGCACGTTGCAGCGCAATGGCCATGCCGATGCCGGCGAAGCCGGCGCCGATGATGATCGCCGCGAGCGGTGCGGCGGATTCGGTCAGGTGGGCAGCGTCACGCGACGACATGGCGGGTCTCCTCCGGCTGGACGGCTTCGTGCGCGGCGCGCGAAGCGGGAACGGTATATGTCGTTATCCTGACGGTTTCGCGCTGCGGCCGCGCGGACGTGCGGCATACGCCGCGGATCAGGTCGACGGCCTTCTCGGCGATCATGATCGTCGGTGCGTTGGTGTTGCCGCCGACGAGCGTCGGCATGACCGACGCATCGACGATGCGCAGCCCCTGCAGGCCGCGCACGCGCAGCTGTGGATCGACGACGGCGAGCGCGTCGTGCCCCATCCGGCACGTGCCGACCGGGTGGTACACGGTGTCGGTGCGCCGCCGCAGCACGTCGCGGATTTCATCGTCGGTGTCGACGTTCGCGGTGAACAGGTCGCGCGTGGTCCAGCCTGCGAGCGCCGGCGCTTCCATCAGCCGTCGCGTGAGCCGGAAGCCCGCGACCATGTCGTCGAGGTCGCGCGGATCGTCGAAGAACGCGGGGTCGATGCGCGGCGCCGCGAGCGGATCGGCGCTGTCGAGCGTGACCGAGCCGCGGCTGCGCGGCCGCAGCAGGCACACGTGGCACGACAGCCCGTGGCCGGCGTGCAGCTTGCGCGCGTGATCGTCGACGAGCGCGACGACGAAGTGCAGCTGGATGTCCGGTGCGTCGAGGTCCGCGCGGGTCTTCAGGAAACCGCCGCCTTCCGCGAAATTCGACGTCAGCATGCCGCGCCGTTCGCGGCGAAAGCGCGCGAGCTCGCGCAGCATGCGCAGGCCGCCGCGCGCGGATACGCCCATCGTATCGACGCTGCGCGTGCGGTAGCCGAAGATGAAATCCGGATGATCCTGCAGGTTGCGGCCGACCCCGGGCAGGTCGGCGTGCACCGCGATGCCCCGTTGCCGGAGCTCGCCGCCCGGGCCGACGCCCGACAGCATCAGCAGTTGCGGCGTTTGCAGCGCGCCGGCCGCGAGCACGACTTCACGCCGTGCGCGCAGTGTGCGGACCTCGCCGTGCTGCCGGACTTCGACGCCGGTCGCGCGCGTGCCGTCGAACAGGATGCGCAGCACCTGCGCATGCGTCTCGACCGTCAGGTTGTCGCGGCGGCCGATGTGCGGCAACAGGTACGCGCGCGCCGCGCTCCACCGTTCGCCGTGTTTCTGCGTGACCTGGTAGATGCCGATGCCTTCCTGCTGCGCGCCGTTGAAATCGTCGGTGAGCGGCAGGCCGGCCTGTTGCGCGGCTTCCAGGTAGCGCGCATGGAACGGGTTGCCGGTGCGCAGGTCGCTCACCCACAGCGGGCCGTCGCGGCCGTGCCACGCATCGTCGAAGCGCTCGTTGTGCTCGCTCAGGCGGAAGTACGGCAGCACGTCGTCGTAGGCCCAGCCTTCGTTGCCGAGCGCGGCCCAGCCGTCGTAGTCGACGCGATGGCCGCGGATATAGACCATCGCGTTGATGGCCGACGAACCGCCCAGCGCCTTGCCGCGCGGCTGGTAGCCGATGCGCCCGCCGAGGCCGCGCTGCGGCACCGTGTCGAAGGCCCAGTTGTTCACGCGGGTCGGCATCATCGCGACCGCGCCGGTCGGCACGTTGACGAGCGTGCCGTCGCCGCGGCCGCCGGCCTCGAGCACGCAGACGGTCACGGCCGGGTCCTCGGTCAGCCGCCCGGCGACGACGCAGCCGCCCGACCCGCCGCCGACGACGATGTAGTCGAAAGTCCTGCTCATGGGTTCGTCCTCCGATGGTCGATGGATCAGGCGGGGCGCGGCAGCGCGCACGGGCGGCCGGCGCGCGGCCGGGCAGGGGCAGGGGTTCGTGCAGGCACGGCGCGCCGGCGTGCGAAGCGGGCTGCGGGATCGGTCGGGCGACTGCGTCGCATGGTGTCTCCTCCGGAGGGCATTGGCGTCGTTCGGGCGACGACTGGGATGACGCCGATGGTGCTGGCCGCATGGGAAAACACCAATGCTGCTTCGGGACAATTGTTTTAGTATTTGGGCCAAATCGGCGCTTCGAGGGTTTCTCCGCATGAGCTTCTGGGATTTCACCCGGAGTCCGGCCAGCGCCCGGCTGCTGGTCGATTTCGGCGACGAACGCGGCGTGCCGCACGCGACGCTGCTGGCCGGCACGGGGCTCGCCAACGCGCAGCTCGACGATCCGAAGGTCGAGGTGACGGCCGCGCAGGAACTGCGGCTGACCGGCAACCTGCTGCGCGCGCTCGGGCGCGCGCCGGGCCTCGGGTTCGAGGTCGGCCTGCGCTACCACTTCTCCGCGTACGGCGTGTGGGGCTACGGGCTGATCGCGAGCGCGACCGCGCGCGACGCACTCGCGCTGGCGATGCGCTTCCTGCCGCTCACCTACGCATTCACCGTGATCACGTATCGTGAAGAGGACAGCACGTGCGTGCTCAGTTTCGGCGCGCCGGAGCTCGATGGCGCGCTGAGCCGGTTCCTCGTCGAGCGCGACATGTCGGCGGCGGCTGTATTGCTGCGGGAAATCGGCGGCGACGCATTCGAGCTGTCGCGCTTCACGGTGCAGGCAACGCGCGCGCCGTCCGTACCGGTGCCGCGCATCGCCGGCGTCGAGCCCGTTTTTTCGGCGCGCGCGAACAGTCTCGCGTTCGATCGCGCGTTGCTCGACCGGCCGCTGCCGCACGCGAATCCGCTGACGGTGTCGATGTGCGAGCAGATGTGCAGCCAATTGCTCGAAGCGCGGCGCGCGCGTTTGGGCACGTCGGAGATGGTGCGCCAGTACCTGGGCGCGACGCCCGGCCCCGCGCCGTTCTCGCTCGAGGACATGGCGCGGCTGCTGAACACGAGCCCGCGTACGCTCAAGCGCCGGCTGCAGGAGGAGGGCACGACGTTCCGGGCGCTGCTCGCGCAGGCGCGCGGCGCGATGGCCGAGACGCTGCTCGGCGACGCACGCCTGTCGCTCGCGGAGGTGGCTGAGCGGCTCGGCTTCAGCGACCTGTCGAGTTTCTCGCAGGCGTTCAAGCGCTGGTACGGCGTGCCGCCGGGCGCGTATCGCAGCGCGGCGCAACGGGACGGCGGCCGTTCCTGAATCACGCCACGATCGCCGGCTGTCCGGCCGGCATTCCAATCAAGAGAGAACCCGCATGATCACGATTCGCCCGATGACCGACGACGATTTCCCGCGCTTCTGGCCGACCTATCGCGCCATCGTCGCTGCTCAGGAAACCTATGCATTCGATCCCGATGCGACACCCGAAGCGGCGCGCGCGTCATGGCTCGATGCGCCGCTCTGCACGTGGATCGCCGAGGAGGACGGCGCGGTACTGGGCTCGTACTACCTGAAGGCGAACGCGGCCGGCCCCGGCAATCACGTGTGCAATTGCGGCTACATGGTGAGCGAGGCCGCGCGCGGCCGTGGCGTTGCGCGCCTGATGTGCGAGCACTCGCAGCAGGTTGCGCGCGAGCGCGGTTTCCTCGCGATGCAGTTCAACTCGGTCGTCTCGACGAACGAGGTGGCGGTCGCGCTGTGGCAGAAGCTGGGATTTGAAATCGTCGGGCGCCTGCCGCGCGCGTATCGTCACGCGCGGCTCGGGTTCGTCGATTGCCTCGTGATGTTCAAGTGGCTCGGCGACACACCCGCCGCCCGAGCCTGAGCGCGCAACGGCCGAATCAGACGGCGAACGCGCCGTCGAACACGATCCGGTCGTCGAGCGCGAGCGTGCCGCGCGCGAAGATCAGGTCGAGATGGTGGCTGCCGTTTTCGCCGCCACCGAGCCCGAGGTGCAGGCCTGGATGACGTTCCTCGAACCCCGCATTGCGGCCGTACAGCCCGCGAATGCCGAGGTTCGTGCCGATGCCGAATTCCTCGATCCGCCGGTGATTCGGATGCCGGTCGAGATAGGCCGAGAAATCGCGCCGGAAGCCCGTGTCGTCGGTATCGAAACCGACGATCGTGCTGTTCTCGACCTGCAGCGTCGCGAGCCGTTCGGCCACCTTGTACTTGATCGCGAACGGCACGGTGCCGAGGAACGTGCCGCTGAAGACGATCGTGCCGTTGAGATCGGTCACGTGCGTCGCGATCTCGCCGGGCACGACGTCGAGGTTGCCCATTCCGTCCACGCTCGTCCATTTCTGGTCCGGCGCGAGCGAGCCCGCCAGCGTGTTCCCGGCTTCGTCGATGAAACGGATCTGCGATGCGCGCGCGGCCGCGTCGATCAGCCGGCCGTTGCGTGCCGCGATGTCGTCGAGCGATTCGGCGAACGCCTCGTCGAGATGCGGGCCGTAATCCTTGAACAGCACCGACTTGCTCCAGTGCTCGACGATCGCCGGGCGGATCGCGGCGAGGAACGGCGGCCCGCTCGGCGACGGTGTCGGCAGGCACGACGAGTCGTACAGCAGCACGAACAGGTCGGCTTCATCGAGTGCGGCGGTGATATCGGCGGGCGGGGTGCTTTCGAGGCAGAGGGTCGTGGCGTCGAGTGAATCGGGCAGGGCGGCAAATGCGCGCAACGCGATGTCGCGGTTGCGGGTGTCGTGACCGACCAGCAGTTTTCCCGATTCGCCGCGCGCCAGTTTGTCGCGCAGCGCGGGGTGGAAGCCGAGTGCGCGGTGCAGGTTCAGCATGCGTGTCTCCGGAAGCGGCGGAAGGGCCGCGGCCCTTCCGCGAGAACGGGTGGCCCGCTCAGACCGGCCAGAGCGCGGTGCCGAACGGCACCACGGCGTCCTCGACCATCATGTCGACGGCCTCGGGGTGCGTGTCTTCCTGCATCCAGTCAAGCAATTCGATCTGCTGGGTGTCCTGCATGTCAATTCTCCTGTGGTGAACATGAGTGTTTCAACATGAAAGCGCGGCTAAAAAGTTGCCACTCCTCATCAGGCATTTCGTGAATGCCGGATGAGTGGCGTTGATATTAGTCTGACGAATTTGCGAATGCAATGCGTTGCAAGGATTTTAGCGTCGGCATGCTAAACAACGCGGGATGACGACACACGTGCGGTAAAAGGCGGGTAAAGAGAGCGACGGATTCAATGTCATTTTTTCAATGAAATGAATCGGAATCGATGTATCGTATTCGGCGAATTTTTATCGGAGTTTAGATAGCCTCGATCATGGCGACCGGCGTCGTGCGCGGCAGCGATGCATACGAAGGCATCGCCGGTCGGCGCGGGCGTGTCGGCGGCCCGATGCCGAGTCAGCCGAGCAGCGCCTTGCCGAGCGGTTTGGCCGGCTCGGAGCGGAGCACCAGCGACGTCGTGACCGCGCCGAACCGGGCAATCGCGTCAATGATGGTTTCCAGTTGTCCCGGTGTCGGCACGAGTACCTTCAGCAAGAAGCAATCCTCGCCGGTCATCCGGTGAACCTCGATGACGTGCGGCATCTCGGCGAATGCGCGTAGCGCGGGCTTGATGTGTTCGTGCGTCGTCTTCAGCCGGATGATGGCCATCATCCCCAACCCCAGCGCCGCCGGGTCGATTCGCGCGCCGTAGCCGGCGATGATGCCGCGTTCTTCCAGCCGCTTGACGCGCTCCGACGTCGCCGGCTGCGACAGCCCGATGCGCCGGCCCACCTCGGACAGCGGCATCCGCGCGTTTTCCTGTAGTGCCTCGAGGATCGAAAGATCCAGGCGATCGAGCTCTCCATTCGACATGTCGGTTCTCCCGCTCCGTTAATTCATCGGCATATTGTCTCAATAACCGATGACTTGCCATTCCCGGCCGGTTTCCGGCGGACGAGACTGAGCGCTCGCCTGTTCATGGAGACGGAGATGGAGATGGACCAAACGATCGTGATCGTGCCGGGGATCGGCAACTCGGGACCGGATCATTGGCAGAGCCACTGGGAGGCCGCGATTCCGGGCGCGATCCGCATGGCGCCCGCGTCATGGGATGCCCCCGACCTGCGTGACTGGATGGCGGCGCTGGATGAGGCCGTCGCGCAAGCCGCGGCGCCGCCGGTGTTGATCTGCCATTCGCTGGGGTGCCTGCTGTTCGCGCACTGGCGCGCGGCGTCGGCGCGTGTCGTGCGCGGCGCCTGGCTCGTTGCGGTGCCCGATCCGGGCGGCCCGCGTTTTCCGGCCGCGGCGCGTGCGTTCGCGAACGTGCCGGGCGGCGATTTCGGCGGTTTGCCGGTGCTGGCGATCGCCAGTTCGGACGACGGGTACGACCCGTCCGGGCGCGGTATCGCATGGGCGAGCGCACGTGGCGCGACGCCGCTGCGGCTCGGCCCGCGCGGCCACCTGAATGCGGAAGCGGGATTGGCGCAGTGGCCGGAGGGGCGTGCGTTGCTGACGGCCTTCGTGGCCGGATTGCCGCGCTAGCGCCGGCAAGCGGCTGCCGTCCTTCCGCGCGTGCTCGCCCTTGACGGCTCAAGTATGATCGGTCGACAGAATCGGAAGCCTCGACGGACAGTCGGGACCGGCGCGTGCAAAACGCCGGTTCCGTCGCGTCGACTCCCCCGGCTTCGAACGACAAAGGAGACACGCGATGCGCGCAGCGCCGCAACCGGAGCCTGCCGGCCCGTCGCAGCCGGACACCGGCGCGACTCGCCATACCCCCGAACGTGACCCCGATCGCATGGCCGCGTGGCGGCTCGCGATCGGCCTGTCGCTCGGCAGCGCGATCGCGCTCGGCCTCGCGCGCTTTTCGTATGCGCTGCTGCTGCCGCCGATGAAGGCCGATCTCGGCTGGACCTTCGCGCAAGCGGGCGCGCTGAACACGGCGAACGCGGCCGGCTACCTGATCGGTGCGCTCGCGTTTCCGTTGCTGTCGCGACGCTGGCGCGCGGGCACGCTGCTCGCGGCCGGGTGCGTGCTGACCGCGTTGCTGATGGCCGCGTGCGGGCTCACGTCCGGCATGCACGCGCTGCTCGTGCAGCGGCTCGCGACCGGCGTCGGCAGTGCGCTGATCTTCATCAGCGGCGGCGTGCTGGCCGCGCGGCTCGCGTCGGCATCGCCGCGCGATGCGGGCCTGCTGCTCGGCCTCTACTACGGCGGCACCGGATGGGGCATCGTCGCTTCGTCGCTGCTCGTGCCGGCGACGCTCGCGCAGGGTGTACACGGCTGGCAGCCCGCGTGGTTCGCGCTCGCGTTCGCGTGCGTGCTGTTCTCGGCAGTGGCCGTGTCGGCCGCGCGCCGCATCGAGCGCGTGCATGCGGCACCCGCCGCGCCGCGCGACGGTGTGGTGCCGGCGGCGACCGCGAGCCCCGTGCGATTCGCCCTCGCGCTGGCCGGTTACGGCCTGTTCGGCGTCGGCTACATCGGCTACATGACGTTCATCGTCGCGCTGCTGCGCGGCGCGGGAATGAGCGGCACGGTGGTCGCCGCGTTCTACGTGATGCTCGGCGTCGCGACCGTCGTCTCGGCACGGCTGTGGTCGGGGCTGCTCGACCGGATGCGCGGCGGCCAGGCGCTGGCCGTGCTCAATGCGCTGCTCGGCATCGCGACGCTGATGCCGGCGATGTTCGTGCATCCGGTTGCCGCGTTCGCGTCGGGCGTGCTGTTCGGCGCGACGTTCCTGTCGGCCGTCGCGTCGACGACGGCCTTCGTGCGCCACAACCTGCCGCCCGACGGCTGGGCAAAAGGGATCAGCGCGTTCACGACGGTCTTCGCATTCGGGCAGATCGCCGGGCCGGTCGCGATCGGCTGGGTGTCGGACAGCGCGGGGCTCGCGCGCGGGCTCGTGTATTCGGCGCTGACGCTGTTCGCGGGTGCCGCGCTCGCGGCCGGGCAGCGCGCGTTGCGGGCCGCCGCATAGTCACGCGCGATTCACCGCACGCACGCCGTGCGCGATACGCGATGAAACGCACGGCCGAAGTAGATCAGGCTGTCGCCGTCGTCGCGCACGCGGATCGATGTCGCCTCGATGAACATCACCGAATGCGAGCCGACTTCCTTCATGTCGGCGATCGTGCCCTGCAGGCTCGCGAGCGCGTCGCGCAGCACGGGCACGTCCTGCTCGCCGCGATCCCACACGGGCAGTTCGAAACGCCGGTCCATCGGCAGCTCGGTGAGCCCCGCGAAGTGCCGCGCGAGCTGTTCGTGTTCGGCCGGCAGCACGTTGATGCAGACGTGGCGATTGCGTTCGAACGTCGCATGCATCGCGCTCGACCGGTTGAGGCACACGAGCAGCGTCGGCGGCGTGTCGGTGACGGAGCACACGGCGCTCGCGGTGATCCCGCAGCGGCCGTGCGGCCCGGCGGTGGTGATCACGTTGACGGCCGCGCCGAGGTGGGCCATCGCTTGCCGGAAGGCCTTCTGCGCGTCGGTCGGCTCGACGCGTGCCGGTCGCTGGATATCGGTCGTGGAAGACATGGGTGCTCCTGGTTGGACGAGAGCGGCGATCGTGCGGCGCTGCGGGTGCAGCGCCTGATCGCCGACGATGACCCAAGCGTACGTCGCGAAAAGGCGGACGACCATTCGCACGATTGACGATGGAGATGGCGTTCTCGCCAACGCGTCTAAAGGTTCTACCTAGGTACGCGGCGCGACGCGCGAAAAAAAACCGGGAATGTGCGTTCGTGCGGCCCGTGAAGGGGTTTTCAGCGGGTTTTCGGCTCGTTATGATGTGCCGCGCATCCCCAGCGAACGACGTGCGCGACGCGCCGGCAACCGGCCCCGTAGGCGGCGCGTGCGATACCCATACCGATATTCAGCGAGACCCCCGCGATGACGTCACCCGCACCGATCGTATACATCGTCGACGACGACAGCGGCATGCGGACGTCGCTCGCCTGGCTGCTCGAATCGGTCGGGATCGCGTCCGAGGGGTTCGCGAACGCCGCGGATTTTCTCGCGCGCTTCGACGTGAACCTGCCCGCGTGCCTGGTGCTCGACGTGCGGATGCCGGAGAAGAGCGGCTTCGACGTGCAGGCCGAACTGAACGCGCGGGGCGCGACGCTGCCGGTGATCTTCGTCAGCGGGCACGGCGATATTCCGATGTCCGTGCGCGCGCTGCAGAACGGCGCGATCGATTTCGTCGAGAAGCCGTACAACTCGCAGCAGATGCTCGAGCGCGTGCAGCGCGCGCTGCGGCTCGCGCAGCAGCGGCACGCGGTGAGCCAGCGCCACCGCGAGCTGCGCCAGCGGCTCGATGCGCTGACCGCGCGCGAGAAGGAAGTGCTGCGCGGCGTGGTGGACGGCAAGGGCAGCAAGCAGATCGCGTCGGATCTGTCGATCAGCGTGAAGACCGTCGACGTGCATCGCGCGAGCATCAAGGAGAAGCTCGGCGCGACGTCGATCGCCGCGCTCGTGCGGGACGTGATGGTCGTGTGGGGCGACGACGGGGAGCCGTCGCGATAGGGGGGCGGGCACGCGGACGTTCGCCTGCACGCACTTGTCTCACACGAGTCCCGCGCACGGCACCGGTCGAGAGCGCACAAGCGATGCAGCCCACCGCTCAGCGCATGTACAACCCGCCGTTGATGTCCCAGCACGCGCCGTTCGCGAAGTGCGCGTCGCCCGACGCGAGCAGCACGGCCGCATCCGCCACGAAACCGGCCGACCCGAGCTTGCCGCCCGGCAGGCTCGCGAGCACCTGGCGCAGTTTCTCCGGCGCGACGCTTTCATGCACGATCGGCAAATCGAGCGGGCCCGGCGAGATCGCGTTGACAGTCACGCCCCGCGCGGCGAGATCGCGTGCGAACACCTTGGTCAGCGTCAGCGTGCCGCCCTTCGCGGCCGCGTAGTGCGCGCCCGTTGCCGAGCCGCCGTTCTGGCCGGCGAGCGATGCGATGTTGACGATGCGGCCCGCACCACGTTCCGCGAAATACTGGCCGAACACCTGGCAGCCGAACAGCACGCTGCGCAGGTTCACGTCGATCACCTGGTCGAACTGCTCGGCCGTGATCTCCATCGCGGGCACGACCTTCGATGCGCCCGCGTTGTTCACGAGCACGTCGATCGTGCCCCAGCGCGCGACGAGCGCATCGCGCGCCGCTTCGAAATCGCGTTTCGACGTGACGTCGAGCGGCAGCGCGATCGCGCGTTCGCCGTCCGGGTCGAGTTCGCGCGCATGCGCATGAATGGCGTCGGCGGCGATGTCGGCCAGCGCGACGCGATAGCCGGCCGCATGGAAGCGGTCGGCGATGACGGCGCCGAGCCCGCGTGCGGCGCCGGTAACGAGGACGACTCGGTCTGACATGGTGCGTGATTCCCTGGTTCGCGGGTGCGTGAACGGTGAAGCCGCGCCCGCATCGTGGTTCATGCGGCGAGGGCCGCTTCGAAGTGTGCCGCGATCGCGCAGACCTGCTCGTCCGCGCCCTTGCGCCCGACGATCTGCAGGCCCGCCTTCAGCGGCGAACCGGCCAGCGGCAGCGGCAGGCTGAGCGCCGGATGGCCGCTCAGGTTGAACGGCCGGATCAGCGACGACATCGCGATCACCGATACACCGTCGCGCGCCTGCTGCAGCGTGATCGGCAGCGCGGGCAGCGTCGGCAGCACGAGCACGTCCGCGAGTTCGAGCGCGGCGTCGACCTGCGCGGTGAAGCGTGCGCGTACGGCTTCGGCTTCCGCGAGAGCGGCGGGTGTCGTCGTCGCGGCGGTGCGCAGCCGCGCATCGAGATCGGCGCCGAGATTGCCGGTGTCGACCAGATGGCCGAACGCGCGCGACGTTTCCGCGTTGATCACGGTGAGCCCTGCCGCGAATGAAGCCGGCATTTCGTCGAGCACGAGCGCGTGCGAACGCAGGCCCGACGCGCGCACGGCCGCGTCGAGCGCGGCGGCGATCGCCGGATCTGCTTCGACGCGGATCTGCGCGATCGTGCAGCCCGCCACGGAGGCCGCCGCTTGCGCCCGATCGAAGCCCGGCGCGATCGCGGCCATCACCGCGGCCAGCGTGCGGATATCGCGTGCGAACGGCCCGACGCAATCGAGCGTGGTATCGGCCGGCGCGACGCCGCGCCGCGACACGCGGCCGAACGTCGGCTTCAGCCCGGCCACGCCGCAGCAGGCGGCCGGCCCGCGAATCGAGCCGCCGGTGTCGGTGCCGAGCGCCGCATCGACCGTGCCGAGCCCGACGAGCGAAGCGGAACCGCTCGACGAGCCGCCCGGGATGCGCGCCGCATCCTGCGGATTGACGGGCGTACCCGTGTAGTCGTTGATGCCGGTCATGCCGAACGCGAGCTCGTGCATGTTCGCCTTGCCGGCGATCTGCCAGCCCGCATCGAGCAGCAAGCGGACGACGTCCGCATGTTGCGCGGCCGGCGGAGCATCGGCGAGCGCGCGGCTCGCCGCGCGGGTCGGATGGCCCGCGATGTCGATCGTGTCCTTGATCGCGATCGTGGGGCCCGGGCCGCCGAGCGTGAAGGTGTCGATGAAGCCTGTCATGGTCGATATCGTGCGGAAGCGGTGGAAAGCATCAGGGCCGTGGCGCGGCGGCGAGCGGCCACGGGCCGTCGAGCACGCGTTCGGTGCGAAAGTGCCGGATCAGCCAGGTCGCCCCGTCGCCGGCCGGCATGAAATCGACGGTCAGCCGCGCGGCGATCAGCTCGGCCGTGCCGTTCGCGTAGCGCGACGCCTGCAGCATGATCCAGCGGCCGCGCGCGCTCGTGTTGCCGGCGCCGATCTCGATCGACTCCGACGTCAGGAAGTGCAGGTTCGCCGAGAAATGCGGATCGGGCGGCAGGTAGCGGCCCAGCATCGCGACGATCGCGGCCGTGCCTTCGAGGCGGCCGAACTTCTGCGCGTATTGAGGGCCGATGCCTTCCCACACGGCGTCGGGTGTGAACAGCCCGGCGAGCCGCGGGCCGTCGCCGGCATCCTCGGGCACGTCGCACAGCGCCATGTAGCGCGTGATCGTCGCGCGCACCGCGCGCTCGGCGTCGAGCGCCGCCACGCGCTGCGCGAGTGCGTCGATCAGGCCGGGGGACGAGCTGCGAGACAGGTCGGTCATCGCGCGCCTCACGACGCGGGTTTCGCGGCCGGCGGCACGGTCAGCGCGCGGCCGACCCGCGCTTCGATCTTGCCGTAGCGCCACAGGTTGTATTCGCCGACCGGCGTCGTGCGATACAGGTTGCACACGGCGACCGTCGTGTCGAAATCGGCGACGTCGGCCATGATGTAGAAGGTCCACGGCGCGCCGTCGGCCTGGCCGACCACGAGGCGGTCGTCGTCCATCACGCCGAGCACGCGCACGCCGGGCATCGCCTCGACGGCGGCGAGCATCGCGCCGTACGCCTGCCACACTTCGCCGATCTTCTCGCGCGGCAGGTCGAAGAAGTTCTGCGACACGCCGCAGCAGAACAGGACACGCAGCGGCAGCGGATTCGAATCGGACATCTCGGGTTCTCCAGGGGAAACGGTTGGGCGCATGCGCCGGCCGGTAGCGGTGCTTCGGCATCGGCGCCATGCGCGTTCGGGAAACAGCGCGGCCCAGGCGCGGGTTGCGCGGGTTACAGGTAGCCGGGAAACGGCGTGACGCCGGTGAACACCGCGCCCGCGCCGTCGAAGTTGCCTTCCGCGAGAAACGCGTGCTGCGTGACGACCATCGCGTCGCGCAGCAGCCGCTGAAGCGGATGCGTGCGATAGATCGCCGCCGTGCCGCCGAGGCGGTACGCGCGTTCGACGACGCTCGCGCCTTCGCGTGCGATATGCGTGGCCGCGAGCCGCAGCAAGCTGACCTGGTCGGGCGTCACGGGATTGCCCGCGAGGATCGATTGCCACACCGTGTCGGTTGCGTCGTAGAAGAACGCGCGTGCCGAGCGCAGCTGCGCTTCGGCCTTCGCGAGCTCGATGCGGAAATACGCGCGATCGGCGAGGCGCGGCGCGCCGGTCGTCGTCTGCCGGCCGCCCGACATGCGGTTCGCGACGTCGAGCGCCGCGCGCGCGAGGCCGAGATTGACGACGGCCAGCACCTGCGCCGCATACGCGACGGTCGGGTAGCGGTACAGCGGCTCGTCGACGGTCGGCTCGCCGCCGCGCACGAAGGTCCACGCTTCGGGCACGAAGCGGTCGTCGACGCGCAGGTCATGGCTGCCGGTGCCCTGCATGCCGACCACGCTCCAGTTCTCGACGATCTCGACATCGGCCGCGCGGAACACGGCCGTGCGCGGCTTGTTCGGCGCGGCGTCCTGCGCGCCGGGCACGGCGATGCCGACGCCGAGCCAGTCGGCACCCTTGCAGCCGCTCGCGAATTTCCACGTGCCGTTCACGCGCCAGCCGCCCGGCGCGGCCTGCGCCGGCTGCACCGGGAACAGGCCGCCTGCGAACACCTGGTCGGGGCCGCTCGCGTACAGCTCGGCCTGGGTCTCGAGCGGCAGCGCGGCGAGATAGACGTTCGCGGAGCCGAAGCTCGCGACCCATGCGGCCGAACCGTCGGCGGTCGCGATCCGTTCGATCATGTCGAGGAAGGCGGTCGGCGCGAGCGCGTCGCCGCCGAAGCGGCGCGGCGTGCCCGCCCGATAGATGCCGGCCTGCCTGAACAGCGCGATCACGTCGCGCGGCACGTGCGACAGGCGATCGAATTCGTCGCGGCGCGCGGCGACGGTTTCGATCACGGCGTCGAGCGGCGACAAACGCGCGGCCGCGGTGCCTGCCACGGGCTGGGAGGACGGCGCGGGTTCGATGGCGAGGGCGGCTTGCGGCATGGTTGTCTCCTGGACGGATAGGGGTTCGGATGCGGGGCGGCATGCGTGCTGTCTCGGGTGGCAACACGACGATGCAATCAGTCTAGAAACGCCGAAAACACGCAGCAATTGGTGCGTTGGGCCGCGCGACTGGTGAGGTTCCGTGCCGGCCTAAAGAAATCTTCAGATGCGATCGGCGCGCGCCGGTGCTATGTTGGCTTTCCGGCCGCGCGACGCCGCGCGCCTTCATCCGAAGCCGATCATGAGTTTCCCTGACGAAGACGATTTCCACCGGCTGCTCGACGCGCTGACCACCTGCGTGCTGCTGCACGACGCGCAGACGAAGGCGATCGTGTGGGCGAACCGCGCCGCGTGCATCGCGCTCGGTTTTTCCGTCGAGGAACTGCTGCCGCTGAAGGCGCCGGACATGACGCGTCCCGAGCCGAAATACCAGCGCGAGATCGCCGTGAGCGCATGGGATCGCGCGCTCGTCGACGGGCCGCAGGTGTACGAATGGTGCTACCGGTCGCGCACGGGCGTCGACATGCTGTCCGAGGCGACCGCCACCTACGTGCCGCTGCGCGGGCGCGACGTCGTGATGGTGCAGTTCCGCGACATCAGCGCCGAAGAGGCGGTGCGGCAGCAGTTGCGCCGCTACGAGGCGCGGCTGCGCGAATTCATGCAGGATCTCGACGAAGGTATCGCGGTCGTCACGCCGCGCGGCGGCGTGCAGTTCATCAGCGAGTCGGGCCGCCGCGTGCTCGGGCTCGCGCCCGACGAAGCGCTCGGCGAGGTGCTCGACTACTGCTCCGAGGCCGATCGCGACCGGCTCGTCGCGCAATTGCACGATGCGCCGTCCGCGTGCCCGTCGGCGCCGCAGCGCTACCGGATCGTGCGGCGCGACGGCGCGCCGTGCTGGCTGCGCATCCTGTGCCGGCAGGTCGAGATCGAGGGCGATCTCGACGGGCTGCTCGTGCAGTTCCGCGACGTGAGCGACGAGGTCGCGATCGAGGACGCGCGCCGCGCCGAAGCGCGCATGCTCGAACACGCGGGCCGCTACAACGCGATGGGCGAGATGGCGAGCGTGATCGCGCACGAGCTGAGCCAGCCGCTCGCGGCCGTGCGCAATTTCATCGAAGGGGCGGTGCAGCGGCTGAACGGGCGCGGCGCGATCGACGACGCGATCTGGGGGCTGCGCAGTGCGGACCGCCAGGCCGAGCATGCGGCGCTGATCATCAAGAGCGTGCGCGAATTCATCGTGAAGCGCGAGCCGGTCGTCGCGCTCGCCGACCTGCGCGACATCCTCGCGGACGTCGCGTATTTCATCGAGCTGCGTGCGAAGGATGCCGGCGTGACGGTCGCGATCGTGCAGGCCGATGCGCCGCTGCCGATCCGTTGCGAGCGCGTGCTGATCGGGCAGGTGATCCTGAATCTCGCGTTCAATGCGATCGAGGCGTTCGCCGGTTGCGAGCGCGTGCCGCGCATGCTGACGCTCGGCACCGCGAACGTGGCCGGGCACGCCGAGCTGCGCGCGATCGACAACGGCCCGGGCATCGCGGCCGGCGCGCACTGCCGGTTGTTCGACGGCTTCTCGTCGTCGAAGGCCGGCGGCAACGGGATCGGATTGTCGCTGTGCAAGAGCATCGTGACGCGCCACGGCGGCCTGATCGGCGCGAGCCCGGCCGAGGGCGGCGGGCTCGACTGCCGCGTGACGCTGCCGCTCGCCGACGGGTGAGCGCAACCGCGTCGGTGTGTCGCGGCGAGGCGGCGACGCGCGATGCATGGTCAGCGCCCCAGCGCCCGCGCGGTCTGGCCGCCGATGCCGAAGTCCGTGTTCGGAATGTCCTTGATGATCACGCGCGTCGCCTGCAGCGGCGCGTCGAGCACGTTCGCGCCCACGTCGGACAGCGCGGCGATCAGCGCGCGTTTCTGTTCGTCGGTGCGGCCGGCGATCAGGATCGCGACGATTACCGGCAGCGACGGCGGCGCGCCGTCCGCGGCGCTGCGCCCGCCGAGGCCGATATGTGTCGCGGGCAGTTCGGTGAGCAGCACGCGCACGGATTCGATGGGTGCGCCGATCGCGTCGACGGTCGCGATGCTGAGCCGTGCGATCAGTTCGGCCTTGCGCGCGTCGTCGTGGCTGGCCGGCAGGAAAACTTCGAGTGTGGGCATGGTCGTCCGGAAAGGTGAAGGTGACTGGCTCACCGTTGCGCGGGCGACGGCGAACCGGTGGCCGTTCAAAGGTGAAGGTGACCGGCTCACCTTTGTGTGGGCGACGGCGAGCCGGCAGCCGCTCACAGGTGAAGGTGCCCGGCTCACCATTGCGTCGGCGACGGCGAACCGGCCACGGCTCACAGCAGGAAGCCGATCGCGCTGAGCGCTTCGGTCGAGTCGATCAGGCGCACGACCTTTTCGGCAATCCGCATCTCGCCTTCGGCATCGACGTGCAGCTTGTGCGTGACGTCGGCCGCGAACAGCGTCGCGACGCCGCGCTTGTACGCGACGACGACCTGCGCCGATTTCAGCTCGACGGTGCCGGCGCTGCCGCTTTCCAGCGTGAAGCGCGACACGGTGCGCACCGTGCGCGCGGCGTCGGCGGCCGACGCCGAGTAGCCGGACACCATCCGCTGCACGCGCTTCTCGCGCATGTCCTGGTCGTCGAATACGTAGTTCAGCGTCGCGGCGAAATCGGTCGTGTCGGGATCGATCGGCACCACGTAATGGCCGGCCGGATCCCACAGGTCGAGCCATGCGCGATAGTCGCGGCGGTCGAGCATCTCGGCTTCGCGCCACACGAATTGGACCGCGCGGGCGAAGGTCTGCTCGGAAAAGAGGGCGTTGCGGTCGTCCATCATTGCTGCTCCATCATCTTGCGCCATTGCTGGTAGGCCTCGCGCATGCCGGTTTCGTCGGTCGCATGGGCGGTCTTTTCGCCGTTCGCGGCGGTCGTCTCGCGGTTCAGCCCGCGATTCACGAGGATCGGCACGTCGGGGCCCGCGTGCGCGCCGCGCTGCACGCGCTCCCACGCTTCCGCGTCGTCGGGGCTCCCGAAGCCGAACGGGCCCTGGAAGTGCTCGTGAATGCGTAGCCGTTCGCGGTTCGCTTCGTCGGGGCCGCCGTCCATCGCGAGCGCGACGTGGCGGATCTCGGTTTCGTTCGCCGCGATCGGCCGCAGCACGCGGAAGAACGCCATCGACAGCGCGAGGTTCGGGAACAGGTTCAGGTTGAAGCCGACCCCCATCAGCGAGCGCACGATGCGGCGCACTTCGTCCGGCGAGTGGCGCTCGGCGAGCTTCGCCGCGAGCGGCGCGAAGCGCTCGGGCAGCGGCGCGCCGTCGTCTTCGTCGAGATCGATCAGCTCGGGCATCAGCACCGCGAGGCTGTGGCCGTTGCCGAGCCCGCGACAGAACGCGTCCTCGCTCGTCATGAAGCTCGTGATCGCGGCGGCCGTCTCGTCGTCGATCGACTTCATCCACGACTTGTGCACGACCGGGAAGTGATAGAGGTCGGTCGTGTTCTCGAGCTGGATCTTCCAGTTGCCCTTGAACTTGAACTTGTGCTCGCCGTTCGCCTTGATCGGGTAGCCGGCGCCCTGTTTCATGAACAGGTCGATCCACGGCTTTGCGCCGCCGAGGAAATCCTCGAGCGGCTCGATCGTGTCGTTGAAGCTCGCGAAGACCAGCCCCTGGTACACGCCGACGCGCAGCTTCACGAGCGGCAGGTCGCCTTTCTCGCACACGCCTTCGTAGCCGTCGCCGTAGGGCAGCGCGCGCAGCGTGCCGTCGAGCGCGTACGACCAGCTGTGATACGGGCACGTGAAGCCCTTTGCGTTGCCCTTGTGCGATTCGCAGACGGTCGCGCCGCGATGACGGCAGCGGTTCTGCAGCACGTTGATCTCGCCGGTCTTGTCGCGCACGACGATCACCGGCTGGCGGCCGATCGTCGTCGTGATGAAGTCGCCCGGGTTCGGCAGCTCGCTCTCGTGTGCGACCCAGATCCAGGTGCGGTAGAAGATGCGCTCGAGCTCGGCTTCGAACAACGCGGGATCGTGATACATCGCCGGTGCGATGCGGTCGGGTTGCGCGAGGCCGTGCAACGCGCTGGTGTCGATCGTCTGGTAGGGAATGTCGCTCATCGTTGTCGTGGGGAAAGAGTCGCGAAATCGGGCCGCGCAACGCACGGTATCGAGCACCCAGTCTCGTCTTCTGCTACATATCCGTCAAATTGATCTAAAATTAGCAACTCAATAAATACGGCAAATGATGGAGGTTACGATGACGTCGGTTGATCATCTCGATCTGAACCTGTTGCGCGTATTCCAGGCGATCGTCGAGGAACGCAGCCTGACGAAGGCCGGCGAGCGGCTCGCGTTGTCGCAGCCGGCCGTCAGCTATTCGCTCGGCCGACTGCGCACGCTGTTCGACGATCCGCTGTTCGTGCGTACGCGCTCGGGCATGCAGCCGACGCCGGTCGCGCTCGAACTCGCGGGCATCGTCGGCAAGGCGCTCGACATGGTGCGCGTCGCGCTGCGCTACGCGGAGCGCTTCGATCCGGGCACGAGCACGCGTACGTTCCGGCTGTCGCTGTCGGATGCGGGGGAGATGGCGTACTTGCCCGCGATCTGCCAGGCGCTGCGCGAGCGCGCGCCGCGCGTGACGCTGAGCGTGCAGCCGCTGCCGGTGGAGGAGATCGAGGAAGCGCTGCGCGCGAGCCGGCTCGATTTCGCGATCGGCAACCTGCCGGAGCTGATGCCGCGCACGCGTCACCAGCTGCTGTTCGAGGAAACCTACGTGTGCATGACGGGCCGCCGGCGCGGGTTGCCGAGCGGCGGCGCGCTGAGCCTCGAGCAATTCGTGCGCGCCGCGCACGTCAACGTGAAATCGGTCGAGCACAGCCACCACGCGCTCGACGACGCATTGCGCGCGCAGGGCGTGGGCCGCAACATCGCGCTCGAGGTGCCGCACTTCGTCGCGCTGCCGAGCGTGCTGTCGGTCACGGATCTGTACGCGACGCTGCCGAAGCGGCTCGCGCAGATCCTGAACCGCGACAACGCGTTCCGCCTGTACGACCTGCCCGTCACGCTGCCGCCCGCGCCGGTGACGATGCACTGGCACGAGCACTTTCACGAGGACGAGGGCAACGCGTGGATGCGTGCGCTGCTTGCCGAGATCGTCGAGCGGTTCGACGACGCGTGACGGCCGGGGTGTGCGCGGCCGCTTCCGCGTGAGCGTGTCAGAGATCGAGGACGAGCACCGCCGAGCGCGCGCGACACGCAGCAGCAGATCACCGTGTTGCTCGCGCGTTCGGCCTTGCTGAGGCGGTACTCTAGTCGACCTGCCTGTTGGCGCAATTTGGCGCTACACCGAAGCCCATCCGATCGATCCGTTCATCGCACAACGCTTGGAGAAAGGGTGGAGGGTGCCGGGCCTCGCCGCGAAGTTGCAAGCGTCGCAGCAATGGCATGGCGAGCGCGCCGTTCAGGTGCGAGTTCGTGGCGCCGGCTGGTACGGCAATCGGTACAAGATGAAGCTTTGATCCATCGCGAGTACTCTGACCCGAAGCCGTCCGTCCGGACACTCCTGCTAAAGTATGGGCTTCGAAGTGCTGGGCCTAACGTTGAGAGAGCAACGTTATGTCCTGCGAAGCCGATACGGAGAACAGGATTCATGGCTTCAGTGACTATTGATCTGGGTTCTGGAAAGCGCGCTACGCTGACGCGCACGGCAGGTTCGGCCGGTGCAGTTCCTTCGGCTAGCCAACGCAGCGATATGTCCGATTTGATGTTGCACTGGCCGAAATACACAGGGCTGACCGCGAACGCGCTGACGTACCTTCGCCAACTTGGCCTAGACGCGTTCCAAGGCACGCCGCTCGATGCGCTCAAGGCAGCCATCGAAGATGGGCGCGTGGCGGCACAGATCGAACGACAGGCGGTTGGTGGTGGAGGCTCGGCTGGAGGTTCTCCCACAACCCCGCCATTCCCAAAAGCCAACAGGTTCGCCAGCGTGCCGGAAATGGCCGCGCTACCGGTCGACAAGCCCTTGCCTAGTTGGGCGACACCCAGCGATGTGTCTGCGGGCGAACTCATGAGCTATCTACAAAGTGTTGTTGCTGGCAGCGGTGCAGGTGGTGCGGCCGCGCTTGCGGGCGGCGCGGGCTTCGCTGATTCGACTTCGCTCAGCGAGGTATCTCCATTCGATTATTCGCCAGATGTCTTGGGAGACGCGGTTCAAGTCGCGGGCATCGACCGAGGCGATATGATGGCCTGCGACATCATCAAGGCCGAGTGCAAAGGCTCGGTGTTGCGCGAGTTCCCCGGACAGTATCTGAATTCGACGCTCAACGAGATTCAAGGCGATGCGAGCGATGGCATCAAAGAGGCGCGTAAGGCGCTCAAGTTGCTCAACGATAACCGTTTCAAGAAATAGGTGCCCGACATGACCACAAGCACATTGTTCGATCTGCTCGACCAGCTCGACTCCGCTAAGATTCACTACACCCTGAGCCGCAATCGCCCGGATACGGTGCTGGTTTCGGTCACGGTGGTCGGGATGCGGGTAGAGGTGGACGTGTTCCGAGACGGGCACACCGAGGTCTGCATCTTTCGCGGCACGGAGGAGCCCACGGACGATGCCAATGCACTTGAGCAGATCATCGAAGCGAATCGGGATTGACCGCTGAACGCCGCGCCCGGGGCATCGCGCAGATAAGCCGGGCGATACGGACGAACGGATTAACCGACCGTGAAGACTGACGTGATACGCGGGGAGGGGCTGCTGCGGCCGGGCTGGCCTGAGAGACTCACGGTCAATTCCGTATGATTGTCCGTACACGTTTCGTATCAAACAGTCATATTGGCCGTAAGTCATTGTAGGGCGCGTCAGAGATCGAGGACGAGCACCGCCGAGCGCGCGCGCGATACGCAGCAGCAGATCACCGTGTTGCTCGCGCGCTCGGCCTTGCTCAGGCAGTGATCGCGATGATCGGGTTCGCCGTCGATGACGGGCACCATGCAGGTGCCGCATACGCCTTCGCCGCATGATGTATCGACTTCGACGCCGATCCGCGCGAGCGCGTCGACGATCGACGTGTCGGGCGTGACGCGCACCGATTGCCCGCTGCGCTGCAGCCGGACTTCGAAGCCTTCCGCCTGAGCGGCATCCGCGGTGGTGACGGCTGAGGACGGTTCCGCCGCGAAGCGTTCGAGATGAATCGCATCTCCCGGGATGCGCGCGGCCGCGGCTGCGACAACGGCATCCATGAACGGCCCGGGGCCGCACGTATAGACATGCGCTTTCAGATCGATCGACGCGATGCAGCGGCCGAGTTCGATCGCGAGCGCATCAGGCTCGACGCCGTAGTGGAACGTCACGTGCGACGCGAACGGCTCGGCCGACAGTTCGTCGACGAAGGCCGCGTGCTCGCGGCTGCGCGCGAAGTAATGCAACCGGTAGCGCGCGCCGCGCCGGTGCAGCGCATACGCCATCGACAGCAGCGGCGTGATGCCGATACCGGCCGCGATCAGCACGTGCTCGCTCGCGTCATCCGTCAGACGAAACAGGTTGCGCGGCGTACCGATCGACAGCTCGGCGCCAACCTGCACATCGTCGTGCAGCGAACGCGAGCCGCCGCGCGACTGCGCTTCCTTCTTCACCGCGAACAGGTAGCTGCCGCGCTCGTCGGGGTTGCCGCACAGCGAGTATTGCCGCGTGACGCCGGACGGTGCGGTGACGTCGATATGGGCGCCGGGTTCGTACGCGTCGAACGGCTGGCCGTCGACGCGCGAAACCCGGAAACAGCGGATGTCCTGCGCCGCGTCGATCAGCGCGTCGATCCGGACCTGATGGCGGTTCGCTTGCATGGGAAATTCCGTGGGGTACGAGGAAAGCGGCGCGGCAGACACCGCGCCGTCATGCGATCGAGAATAGGGACGGGCATCGCATAAATCAAATCGATTAAAAAGCGATGCCTGAATCAGTGGGATGGATGATGGGCAACGACGGAGCGCGCCCGTTATTCAGCGCGCGGCGATTGCGTTGCCGGCCTCGGCCGCCTGCGGTGCCGCTGCCGACGCATGGCCGCGCTCGCGATCGAGGCTGCGGCGATAGTGCCGGCAGCCGGCGGCGAGCAGCAACGCGGCGAGCGTGGCCGCCGCGACGTTGACGATCGACATCGAATGGCCGACCGCCGCCGGCGCGCCGAACACGCGATCGGTGAACAGCGCGACGACGGTCGTGCCGATCCCGAGCGCGATCAGGTTCGACACGAGCAGGAACAGCGCGGAGATCTGCGCGCGCATCTGGTTCGGCGCGAGCGTCTGCATCGCGGCGGTCGACGTCGGCATCGGGAACGACGCGAAGAACATCGCGACGACGAGCATCGCGAGCGAAGCGGGCAGCGAGTCGAGTTGCGTGAACAGCGTCGCGGGGATCACCATGCATGCGGCGCCGATCGCGCCGGCACGCATCGGCGCATCGCCGCGGCCGCGGCGCAGCAGCCAGTCGTTGAGCCAGCCGCCGCAGAACACGCCGGCCGTGTTCGCGACCAGCAGCACGATGCCGAGCGTGTAGCCGGCTTCGACGGCCGTCATCCCGAAGCGGCGGATATAGAACGCGGGCGTCCAGCTCAGCAGGCAGTACAGGGTCATCGCGTAGAACGAGAAGCCGAGGTAGTGGCACGCGAAGGTCGCGCGATGCGTGCCGACGAAGCGCAGCGAATCGCGCATCGACACGCGCCGCACGGCGCCCGAGCGATCCTGCGCGAGCCCCTTGCGCTGCGGGTCGCGCACGGTCGCCGCGAACAGCAGCGCGACCAGCAGTCCCGGCAGCCCGACGATCAGGAACGTGACCTGCCACGCATGCACCTGCCCGACCACCGGCAGCGTGAACGCGCTCGCATGCTTGAGCAGCGCGATCACGTAACCGCCGATCAGGAACGCGACGCCGCCGCCGATGAACGAACCGAGCGAATACACGGCGATTGCGCGCCCGAGCTTCTCCTTCGGGAAGTAGTCGGCGAGCATCGAATACGCGCCGGGCGACAGCGCGGCCTCGCCGACGCCCACGCCCATGCGCGCGATGAACATCTGCACGAAATGCTGGCTGAGGCCGCACGCGGCGGTCGCGACGCTCCACAGCGCGATGCCGAGCGAGATGATCCGCGGGCGCGCGTAGCGATCGGCGAGATACGCGACCGGCAGCCCCATCACCGCATAGAACAGCGAGAACGCGAAGCCGTTGAGCAGGCTGAACTGCGTGTCGGACAGATGCAGGTCGCGCTTGATCGGCTCGATCATCAGCACGAGGACCTGGCGGTCGACGAACGAAAAGACGTACGCGAGCATGCAGATGACGACGACATACCATTCGTACGTATAGCGCTTGCCGTCGGCAGCGCGGGCCGTGGATGCGGACATGCGGATTCTCCAGGAGCGGGCGGTGGATAAGCGCGGCATCGGCCTCGCGGGCCGGGCGCCGTCGCGGCGCGAAAGCGTGCGGGGGGCACGTGTCGGAGACGCAGCGTAGTCGGCCAAATCCGGCCGCCATAGCCGGAGTGACAGCCGCGCCACACGGGCATCTACCGACCCGGATAAAGAAAACACCAGGGTTGCGCGCGCCGGCCGCCGCGCGGCGCGCTTGCAGCGGGGCGCGCGCGCATCATGCGGCGCATCTATAAGCGTTATAGAGCGCATTGCGTCGACGTCCGAAATTGTCGTTCCTAGACTCGGCCCGTTTTTGATCGGCTGCGTTGGCCCTTCGCGGCGAACGCGCTTCACACCAGCCGGCGCGATACCGACAGGCGCCGGAACCTCTACGGGACGACGACGATGAATCAACCGAACAGGCGGGCCGACCGGCTTGCCGTACCGCTTGCCGCGCTGCTGGCCTGCGCGGCGCTGCCCGCATTCGCGCAATCGAGCGTGACGCTCTACGGCCGCGTCGACACCGCGATCGAATACGCGAACGCCGGGCCGAACCACGTGACGCGCATGGGCAGCGGCAACCTGTTCGCTTCGCAGTGGGGGCTGAAGGGCGTCGAGGATCTCGGCGGCGGCTACGCGACGATCTTCAAGCTGGAGGACGGCTTCAACGCGGCCAGCGGCGCGCTGTCGAACAGCAGCGCGCTGTTCGGCCGCGAAGCATGGGTCGGCATCACGGGGCCGTTCGGCGGCGTGCAGTTCGGCGAGCTTTACACGATCCTGCACACGACGCTCGTCACGTACAGCCTGCCCGGACTCGGCGCGGGGCTCGCGTGGGGCAACGCGACGAACAACTTCGTCGGGCCCGCGTTCCTGCGCGTGCGCAACTCGATGCGCTATACGTCGCCGCGCTACGCGGGCTTCATGCTGCGCGCGATGGCCGCGCGCGGCACCAATGGCGCGGCCGGGCAGCCGGCGACGCTCGGCGATACGTACGGCGCGGGGCTCAACTACGTGCGCGGTGGCCTGTCGGTCGACATCGACTACATGCAGCAGAAGTTCAGCCCGGTGGCCGCGGCCGCGCTCGGCGACACGAGCCCGGCCGCGAACGGCAACTACACGCTCGGCGCGATTTCGTACGACTTCAATGTCGTGAAGGTCGCCGCGCTGTACCTGCGCCATCGCGGCGGCCCCGACGTCGCGACCGCGATCGACAGCCAGAGCGCATATCCGCACAGCGACATCATGGAGCTGAGCGCGACGGTGCCGATCGGGCGTGCGTCGCTGCTGCTGAGCGTCGGCCATTACCGCAAGGTCGCGGACAGCGACGGCAACGCCGATTCGTACGGCATTCGTTTCGACTATCCGCTGTCGAAACGCACGGTGCTGTACACGGGCGCCGCGATGGTGCGCAACGGCGCGCACGCGCGCTTCGTCGTCAACGGCGCGGCGGGCGGCGGCGTCGCGGTCGCCAAGCCCGGTGCAACGGCGAGCTCGATCGTCGCGGGCATCCTTACGTCGTTCTGACCGGCGCGCGCCGCTGCCCGCTTGCGCCGTCCGAGCCCTTCGCGCCGTCATGCGCAGGCGGGCGGCTGCGGCGCGAGCCACGCGTCGAACGGCGCCAGCTCGCCGATGTGGAACAGCTCGAGCAGCAGCGCGCGCAACCAGCGATGGCCGGGGTCCGCGTCGAAGCGCCGGTGCCAGTACGCGTTGACGGCCCATTCGCCGGCACCGGCGATCTCGTACAAGGCGCACGGCTGCCGCGCCGCGAACGTGATCGCGATCGTCTCCGGCAGGATCAGCGCATAGTCGCCGTCGCGCAGCAGCGCGGGCACCACCATGAAATCGGGCAGCGCCGCGCGCACGCGCGGCATCAGCCCATGCCGTTCCAGCAGCTGCATCGATTGCGGATGCGACGTGACCGCGACGAAGCGCAATGTCTCGGGCGCCTCGCCATCGAGCACGTAATCGTCGGGCAGCGCGACGCGCTGCGCGGCGCGGCGCGGCATCAGCAGCACGCAGCGCTCGTGCAGCAGCGCGGTGCGCTGGAAGTGGCTCGACGCGTCGGCGAAATGCCCGAGCGCGAAGTCGATGCGCCCCGATTCGAGCGCGACGTTGAGCTGGCATTCGTCGACGTGCAGCGTCTCGATCACCGCGCCCGGCGCACGGCGGTCGAACGCGGCGAGCAGCGTCGGCAGGAACGCGCTCGCGGCGAAATCGCTCATGTGCAGGCGGAACACGCGCTGCGTACTGTCGGGCGTGAAGCGCGACCCTTCGTCGAGCACGTCCTGAAGGATCGCGAGCGCCTTGTCGACCGAGATCGCCAGCCGTTGCGCGCGCGGCGTCGGCTCGACGCCGGTGCCGGTGCGCACGAACAGCGCGTCGCGGAACATCAGCCGCAGCCGGCCGAGCGCATGGCTGACGGACGGCTGCGTGACGCCGAGCCGCAGCGCCGCGCGGCCGACATGCCGCTCCTCGTAGACCGCGCGAAACGTCTTCAGCAGGTTGAGGTCGAGATCCTGCACGCGCAGTTCCGACAGGTCGCTGTCGTGCGGCGCGGATTCCACGCGGGTCGGGGCCGCCGGGCGGCCGGTTGCGGTGTGCGTCATCGGGATTGCCTCGCGGTGACGGAAGGCGCATGGCCGTAACGCCGCGCATACGCCTTCGCGAAATGGCCGAAGCCATGGATGCCGTGCGCGATCAGCACGTCGGTCACGCTGCGCGTGTCGCCGCGTTGCAGCGCCGCGTGCACGGCCGCGAGCCGGCGCTCGCGCACGTAGGCGGCCGGCGTGGTGTGCAGGAACGCGCGAAACGCGTGCTGCAGCGTGCGGGGCGCGACGCCCGCGACGGCCGCCAGCGCGGCGAGTGCGAGCGGCTCGCCGAGGTGCGCGTCGACGTGATCGCACGCGCGGCGCACGTGCGCCGGCAACGGCGGCGTGCCGCGTGCGAGCGCGTCGCTGTACGAGTGCGGCAGGTGCGTGAGCAGCAGCGACATCATCCACGCGGTGAGATCGGCGCCGAAGAGGGGCGAGGCCGTGCCGATGCCCGGTTGTGCGCCGAGCTTGCACAGGTATTCGAAGGTCGGCAGCACGAGCGCGGCGCCCGTGCCGATGCCGCCGGCCGCGAGATCGAACTGCAGCGGCCGCGTGAGCGGTGCCCGCAGCATGTGCTGCAGCTTGCGTTCGAGCGCGCCGCGTTCGAGCCGCAGCACGAGGTTGCGGCAATCGGGGCTCGTGCTCAGGCGGCTGGCGAGCGCGGGCGACGATACGGTCAGCTCGCCCGGGCCGGCCCGCGCGACGACGCTGCCGGCCTGCAGTTCGCAGGCGCCGGCGAGCGTCAGCCTGAACAGGAAGTGACCGGCGTCGTCGCCGAAGTCGATGCGCGTTTCGCGGCCGTAGCAGAGTTCGAGCAGCGCGCCGTGATGCAGCGGCACTTCGTACAGCTCCGCATGAAACGGATCGCGGCCGCGCGCGGCCATCCGGTGCGGCCCGAGCCGGTGCGCGACCGCGCGTTCGACTTCGTCGGGGGCGTGCAGCGTGCCGAGCCGGTTTGGCGCATGGCGGGAAAGGGCGATATCCATTCACGGACCTCGTATCGGATGCAGGGGCGCGGTTTCGTGCGTGTCGCCCCGATTGCGTTGCGCGAACGGGCGTGCCGTTGCGCGTTTTGAAGCGACGCGGCGGGGGCGGACGCGTAGTCTCGGAAGCACTCATTCACCGGGAGAAGACGATGAAGGTATGTGTTCTGGGCGGCGGCCACGGCTGCCATGCGGCGGCCATCGACCTGTTCGAGAAGGGCCACGACGTGACGTGGTGGCGGCGCGACCGCGAGCCGCACGCGCGGCTGCGCGAGCTTGGCGTGCTGAACGTGACCGACTATCGTGGCAAGCGGACGGTGCCGCTCGGCGACGCGCCCGGCGCGATCCGCCTGAGCGGCGATCTCGCGGCCGCGTTGCGCGGCGCGCGGCTCGTCGTGGTGCCGCTGCCGGCCACCTCGCACGACGCGCTCGCCGCGCAGGTCGCGCCGCTGCTGGAGGACGGCCAGGTCGTGTTCCTGCCGCCCGGCACGTTCGGCAGCGTCGTGTTCGCGCGCGCGGCGGCCGATGCCGGCAACCGTTCGCGCGTCGCCTTCGCCGAGACGGGCACGCTGCCGTA
>NZ_LDUL01000109.1:0-8471 GCF_001043615.1 Burkholderia sp. LK4 | reverse complement strand
CTCCCCGTTTTGCGCCTTCCCCCGTCCCTGCACGCTTGTCGCGGCCGGTTCATAATCGCGCCATCGAACGGCAGCCCGCATCGACGGGTGCGCCCGGCAACAGGAAGAAGATGATGGAAAGCGTCGATCTCGATGTATTGAAATCCAGCGCGCGCTGGCTCGAAGAAGGGCGCCGCGTGCTGCTCGTGACGGTCGTGAAGACCTGGGGCTCGTCGCCCCGCCCCGAAGGCGCGATGCTCGCGGTCCGCGAGGACGGGCTCGTGGTCGGCTCGGTGTCCGGCGGGTGTATCGAGGACGACCTGATCGCCCGCGTGCATGCGAGCGGCATCGCGGCCGACGCGCGCCCGGAAGCGCTCAAGTACGGCGTGACGGCCGAGGAAGCACATCGCTTCGGGCTGCCTTGCGGCGGCACGATCCAGCTCGTGCTCGAGCCGCTCACGCGCGACAGCGGGATAACCGCGCTGTGCGCGGAAGTCGAGGCCGGGCGCCTCGTCACGCGCACGATGACGCTCGCGACGGGCCGCGCATCGCTGTCACCCGCGCAGGCCGCCGACGGGCTCGCGTTCGACGGCGAGCGGCTCGTGACGATCCACGGGCCGCGCTACCGGATGCTCGTGATCGGCGCCGGCCAGTTGTCGCGCTATCTGTGCCAGATCGCGGTCGGGCTCGACTACCAGGTGACGGTATGCGATCCGCGCGAGGAATACACCGATGCGTGGGACGTGCCGGGCACGCGCGTCGTGCACACGATGCCCGACGATACGGTGCTCGAGATGAACCTCGATGCGCGCTCGGCCGTGATTGCACTGACGCACGATCCGAAGCTCGACGATCTCGCGCTGATGGAGGCGCTGAAGACGCCCGCGTTCTACGTGGGCGCGCTCGGCTCGCGGCGCAACAACGCGGCGCGGCGCGAACGGCTGCGCGAATTCGACCTGAGCGAAGCGGAACTGGCCCGGCTGCACGGGCCGGCCGGCATCTACATCGGCAGCCGGACGCCGCCGGAAATCGCGATCTCGATCCTCGCCGAGATCACCGCCGCGAAGAACCATGTGTCGCTGCCGACGATCCTGCAGGTCGAAGGCGCGAAGGCCGCACGGGAGATCGCGGCGAACAGCGGCGCGGCGTGCGGCCTCTGATCGGCGGGTAGTCGCGCGGGGTACGCGGCCGCGACGGGCGAAGCCGACGAAGGCGACGAAGCCGACGAGACTGACGACAGCGCACGCGCCGGGGCCCAGCCGGCGCGCACGCCGGTCAGGTCAGGTCAGGCCGGCGG
The DNA here is from genome assembly GCF_001043615.1 of Burkholderia sp. LK4. NCBI lineage: Bacteria > Pseudomonadati > Pseudomonadota > Betaproteobacteria > Burkholderiales > Burkholderiaceae > Burkholderia > Burkholderia sp. LK4. The sequence goes on along the minus strand of NZ_LDUL01000109.1, from coordinate 7,195 downwards.
CAAGCGCCGCGGCGACCGAACCGACCACCAGCACGACGCCGACCGTGCGGCGCTTGTTCAGCTCGGTCCACAGCAGCACGCCGGTCAGCGACAGCAGGATCAGCGAGCCCGCGATCGTGTCCATCAGCAGCACCCAGCCGAGATTCATCCCGACACCGCGATGCAGGTTGTTCAGCGTCGTCAGGAACGTGTTGCCCGTGCGCTTCACCGAGACGTAGCCGTTGCCGACCCAGTATTCGGCCTGCAGGTTCTGGTGCGGACCGAACAGGCCGAACTGCCAGTGCTCCGGCTGCATCACGCGCTTGTCGCCCCACGCAACGGGCTGCGCGGCCTCCTTGCGCATGCGCCCCGGCTTGCCGTCGAAATTCAGCTCGTGCTGCAGCCACTTCGTCATCGCGGCGGGCGTCTTCGGCACCGGATCGGGCAGCGCGATCTGCATCTCCTCGACCTGCGGCTCGCCTGTCGAAATCTTCAGCGGCGGCGCGCGGTGGTTGAGCAGCACGCCCGTCACGCCGAACAGCAGCCCGAGCACCGCGCCCCACAGCCCGACCCAGCCGTGCACCTTGCGCAGCCACTTGATGAAGGTCGCGCGGCGCGAGCGCTGGCGGCGCGCGGCCAGTTCGTCGTCGCTCAGCGGGCGGGCCGCCGCCGGGTGCAGCACGGTGACACCCGTGCGGGCAGTACCCGTCTTGGGCGGATTGATCGTTTCGGGCGCGTTCACGCGAAAGGTTCCATTCGTTCAAAACAACGGGCGGCGCGCAAAACGTACGCGCCGCCCGGGCAGCATGAAAATGAGAATGGATATCATTACACAAACAAACCGGCGGCTCAATCCATCCGGGTGCGTCGCGGCACGCCCGGCAAGAGCAAGAAGGTGGGCAAAGCGCGCACGTTGCGCCGCGATGCCGGCCGATAACCGGAAAATGCCGCCCGAATGACCCTGCAAGACCAGGACAGCATTTCGTAAGAAGTCGCGCGATGCCGGGCGATTCAGCGCAGCGGCGGCAGCGGAAAGCGCGGTGTCGTGTCGTCCGGCGCGGGCTCGGTGCGGTCGAGCGCGTACAGCCACGCGAGCAGATCCGCGACCGCCTGGTAGAGCTGCGGCGGAATCCGGTCGTCGAGGTCGACCTGCATCAGCAGCGACACCATCTCCGGTGCCGTATGCACGTACAAGCCCGCATCGTGCGCACGCGCGACGATCATCTCGGCGAGCACGCCGTAGCCCTTCGCGACCACCCGCGGCGCCGCATCGCCGCCCTTCGGATCGTAGACGAGCGCGGCCGCGCGCTTGCGGGACGTCATGCTCATGGCAGCGCCTCGTCGTCGGGATCCGGCGCATGCGTCGCCGGGCCGCCGGCCGAACCGCGCGCATACGCGGCGGCCGCCGCCTGGGCTGCAAACAGGTCGAAGCCGTCCGGGCCGTCGTCGACCGCGCGGATCGACAATCCTCCCACCCTCAGCCCCGACACCTCGAGCCGCTGCCGCAGCGCGGCCTCGTGCCGCGCGAGGCGGTCGGCGCCCGTCTGGTTCGCGCGCAATCGCGCGACCAGTTGCGTGCCGTTCAGCACCAGTTCCGCGTCGACCGTGCCGAGCGACGGCAACGTCAGCGTCAGGCGCGTGCGCCATGCGATGCCGTCGCCCGGGCCATCGTCGCCGCGCGGCGAGCGGCTGCCCGGATCGTCCGGCTCGATCGTCCAGTCGAGCCGCGCGCCGGGCCACGCCTCGCCCGTCCAGCGGAACTGGTCGGTCGCGAGCGCGTCGAGCTGCTGCCTGACGAGCGGCACGGTGGCCGGATGCACGGTCGCCAGCGTCTGCGCCTGGGAGTCGGACGACGCGGTGGCCGGTTGCGCGGGCGTCCCGCGCACATCAGGGCGTTCGCCGAGCAGATCGAACGTATCGGGCGGCAGCGACGCGCCGTGCCGTGCGGCCGCCGGCAAGCCCTGCGCGGGATCGCGTGCCGGTGCGCCGCCCTGGGCCGGTGTACCCGGCTGCGCCGTCGCCCGCGCGGTCGCGGGCAGCGGCGGCCGCTGCGCGAGCAGTTCGTCGAGCACGTCGGTCGAGCCGTGCTGCGCGGCATCCGGGTCGGCCGGCGCGAGCGCGGCCGCGAGGCGTGCCTGCGGCTCGCGCATCAGCGCCGCGAGCGGGCGCTGGCCGGCCAGCCACTGCGCCAGATGGGATTCGTAGAAAAGGCCGCTTTCGCTCACGGCCTGCGCGAGCGCTGCGCGCAGCGCCGCGACCGGCAGGGCCGCGCCCGCTTCGCGCGCCGCCGCAGCGGAAGATGCCGCGGCGGGGGCCGGCGTCGAAGACGCAGCCGGATCGGAGGCGGCCGGCGCGCGGGCCGGCAAGGCCGTATCGGTGAGCAGCACGGTGGGATCGGCCAGCAGCGGCACGCGCCCGGCAATGGCCGGTGTCGAGTCGCCACCGGCCCGCGAGATTGCGTCGAGCACGCGCCCGACATCGGACAGTGCGGTCTGGGTCGAGGCCGGCGGCGCGGCCGGCGGGCTGCCGGCCGAAGGCGTGGACGCCGTGCCGGTGCCCGGCGTGCCGACCTGCGAGGTCGCGCCGCCGCCGGCGGGCGCCGATACGGTGCCGGTCAGCAGGCTGTCGAGGCGGCTCGCCAGCAGCGCGGCCGCAACGGAGTCGATACCGGTCATGATCGGAGCCTGCTCACCTCAGCCACATCGTTGCGAATCCGGGAACGGCACGCCGGTGCCGCTCGCGGGAACTGCGCGCCTCCCGCAACGGGTTCGTGCGCCCCGCGCCCGTCTCCCCGCCTCCCGGCTTCCCTGGAAACGGGCCCTACCCGCGCGCGCGGTAGAGATCGGTCAATACCTTGGTCGAGCGCCGCGCCTCGAACAGCGCGGACAGCCGCGCGACGTCCGGGCTCGCGAGGTCGCGGATCGCGGCGTCGTCGGCCAGGATGCGGCGGATCAGGTCGAGCTTGCGGCCGAGATCCGATTCGTCGAGCACGACGCCCGGATCGGCTTCCTTCAGCCCGTCGACGAGTGCCATGAATTCGGCCTGCAACCCCGGCAACGCGCTCCAGTCGGCGCTGCGGGCGGCGCCCAGCATCCGGCCCGACACGGCGGCGAGCTCCTCGTAACGTGCGAAGTATTCGGCCTTGCGATTCATCTCGATGCTTCCACTGCCTGTTGCGCGGCCATCCGCGCGACTTCCGGGGCGATCCCCGTCCATGCTTCCTCGAGCGTCGCGAGCAGCCCGTCGACCTCGACCAGCATCGCGTCGCTCGCCTGCGCGTTCGCTTCCAGCAGACGCCGGCCGATATACGCATACAGCGCGTCCAGCCGTTCCGCGATCTCGCCGCCCGCGTCGCGGTTCAGCGATGCCTTCAGCCCGCTCTCGACGATCCGGATCGCCTTGCCGATCGCATCGCCGCGCGCGGACACATTGCCCTGCTGCAAATGCATGCGCGCCAGCGCAACCGCCTGCCGCGCGCCCTGGTACAGCATCGCGATCAAACGGTGCGGGGAGGCGCCCATCACCCCGGTCTCGACGCCGACACGCGCGTATGCACTGGCTCCAGCGTGTCCTGGGGAAAACATGCGCTTCTCCTTGTTATGCGTTGGCTATACGGGAACCGCCGCCGTGCATCGCACGACGCGGCCTTCACCGGAGTTATCGGAAGGGATTTGAAAAGCTTTAGGCAAGCGTGGCCTGCCGCCGGGGCGCCGAAGGCGCCGGCCCGGAGGCCTTCCCTGAACAACTTTCGCCGGATGGCCGCCCCCGGGTGCCCGTCGCCGGGTACCCGTCCCCGGATGCCCGCCGCATCACACCGACATCTGCATGATGTCGTTGTAAGCGCTCACCAGCTTGTTGCGGACCTGGAGCCCGAACTGGAAGCCGATATTGGCTTTCTGCATGTCGACCATCACGTCGTTCAGCGAGACGTTCGGCGCACCGACCTCGAACGCCTGCGCCTCGCCGAGCGCGTGCTGCTGGTCGCCGCTGATCTTGTCGAGCGACGCCTTCATCGCGCTCGCGAACGTGCCGGCCGTCGCCGCGCCCGAACCGGCCAGCGCTGCCGTCGGGCTCGCGACGCCGCCGGACGCCTGCGCGGCCATCGACTGCATCTGTTGCAACACCGAACCGATTCCGCTGACGTTCGCAGTCATGCTGTCCCCAAAACTGAGAGAAGAGACCCGGCGCACCGGGCGTTTCCGCCGGCGCCGCACCACGCGCACCATGCCGGATCGCGAAAAAGGATAGCAGCGCGCCGCGCGTCAAAGCCGAGAAAGTACGGGGGAAACCCCGCTCTTTTCAGTCGATCGGAACCGGGCCCGGGTCACCATAATCGCATCGTGTCATTGTCCGCCCGCTCGTCCGAGCGAGCTCAGTCGTCCCGCTCCGGAGAAACTCGACGCATGGATTCGCAGGCCAACTCGCTGATCAACCCAGACGCCCGCGCGGGCCTCGCCAGCCCGGCGCCCGGCGCCGCCGCGGCCGCCGCGTTGCCGGGCGCGGGTGGCGCAGGCGCGGACTTCGGGCTTGGCGGCTTCGCGGAACGCATTCCCGGCATCTCGCGGATGAAGGGCAACCCGAAGCTGCCGTTCCTGATCGCCGTCGCGTTCGCGGTCGCCGTGATCACCGCGCTCGTGCTGTGGAGCCGCGCGCCCGACTATCGCGTGCTGTACAGCAACCTGTCGGATCGCGACGGCGGCGCGATCATCGCCGCGCTCCAGCAGGCAAACGTTCCCTACAAGTTCGCCGATGCCGGCGGCGCGATCCTCGTGCCGTCGAACCAGGTACATGAAACGCGCCTGAAGCTCGCCGCGATGGGGCTGCCGAAGGGCGGCTCGGTCGGCTTCGAGCTGATGGACAACCAGAAGTTCGGCATCAGCCAGTTCGCCGAGCAGATCAACTACCAGCGCGCGCTCGAAGGCGAGCTGCAGCGCACCATCGAGTCGATCAACGCCGTGCGCGGCGCGCGCGTGCATCTCGCGATCCCGAAGCCGTCGGTGTTCGTGCGCGACAAGGAAGCGCCGAGCGCGTCGGTGTTCGTCGACCTCTACCCGGGCCGCGTGCTCGACGAGGGCCAGGTGCAGGCGATCACGCGGATGGTGTCGTCCGGCGTGCCCGACATGCCCGCGAAGAACGTGACGATCGTCGACCAGGACGGCAACCTGCTGACCCAGACCGCCTCGGCATCCGGCCTCGACGCGAGCCAGCTCAAGTACGTGCAGCAGGTCGAGCACAACACGCAGAAGCGCATCGACGCGATCCTCGCGCCGATCTTCGGCACGGGCAACGCACGCTCGCAGGTCAGCGCGGACCTCGATTTCTCGAAGGTCGAGCAGACGTCGGAAAGCTACGGCCCGAACGGCAATCCGCAGCAATCCGCGATCCGCAGCCAGCAGACCAGCAGCGCGACCGAGCTCGCGCAGGGCGGCGCGTCGGGCGTGCCGGGCGCGTTGTCGAACACGCCGCCGCAGCCGGCGTCCGCGCCGATCGTCGCCGGCAACGGCCAGAACGCACCGCAGACGACGCCCGTGAGCGACCGCAAGGACCAGACGACCAACTACGAGCTCGACAAGACGATCCGTCACCTCGAGCAGCCGATGGGCAGCGTGAAGCGGCTGTCGGTCGCGGTCGTCGTCAACTACCAGCCGGTCGCCGATGCAAAGGGCCACGTGACGATGCAGCCGCTGCCGCCGGCGAAGCTCGCGCAGGTCGAACAGCTCGTGAAGGATGCGATGGGCTACGACGCGAAGCGCGGCGACTCGGTGAATGTGGTGAACAGCGCGTTCTCGACCGCGAGCGACCCGTACGCCGACCTGCCGTGGTGGCGCCAGCCCGACATGATCGCGATGGCGAAGGAAGCCGCGAAGTGGCTCGGCATCGCGGCGGCCGCGGCGGCGCTCTACTTCATGTTCGTGCGCCCGGCGATGCGCCGCGCGTTCCCGCCGCCCGAGCCGGTCGCGGCGGCGCTCGCCGCGCCGGAAGATCCGGTCGCGCTCGACGGCCTGCCGGCGCCGGAGAAGGCCGAAGAACCCGACGCGCTGCTGCTCGGTTTCGAAAGCGAAAAGAATCGTTACGAACGCAACCTCGACTACGCGCGCTCGATCGCCCGCCAGGATCCGAAGATCGTCGCCACCGTCGTGAAGAACTGGGTGTCCGATGAACGCTGAAGGCTTGACCAAGAGCGCGCTGCTGCTGATGTCGATCGGCGAGGAAGAGGCCGCGCAGGTATTCAAGTTCCTCGCGCCGCGCGAGGTCCAGAAGATCGGCGCCGCGATGGCCGCGCTGAAGAACGTCACGCGCGAGCAGGTCGAGGACGTGCTGCAGGAATTCGCGAAGGAAGCGGAGCAGCACACCGCGCTGTCGCTCGATTCGAGCGACTACATCCGCTCGGTGCTGACCAAGGCGCTCGGCGAGGACAAGGCCGGCGTGCTGATCGACCGCATCCTGCAGGGCAGCGACACGAGCGGCATCGAGGGCCTGAAGTGGATGGACTCGGGCGCGGTGGCCGAACTGATCAAGAACGAGCATCCGCAGATCATCGCGACGATCCTCGTGCACCTCGACCGCGACCAGGCATCCGAGATCGCGTCGTGCTTCACCGAGCGCCTGCGTAACGACGTGATGCTGCGGATCGCGACGCTCGACGGCATCCAGCCGGCCGCGCTGCGCGAACTCGACGACGTGCTGACGGGCCTGCTGTCCGGCAGCGACAACCTGAAGCGCAGCCCGATGGGCGGCATCCGCACCGCAGCCGAGATCCTGAACTTCATGACCAGCGTGCACGAGGAAGGCGTGCTCGAAAGCGTGCGCCAGTACGACGCGGATCTCGCGCAGAAGATCGTCGACCAGATGTTCGTGTTCGAGAACCTGCTCGACCTCGAGGACCGCGCGATCCAGATGGTGCTCAAGGAAGTCGAGTCGGAAACGCTGATCATCGCGCTGAAGGGCGCACCGCCCGCGCTGCGCCAGAAGTTCCTCGCGAACATGTCGCAGCGCGCGGCCGAACTGCTCGCCGAGGATCTCGACGCGCGCGGCCCGGTACGCGTGTCCGAAGTCGAGACGCAGCAGCGCCGCATCCTGCAGATCGTGCGCAACCTGGCCGAGAGCGGCGCGATCGCGATCGGCGGCAAGGCGGAAGACGCGTATGTCTGATTCGGCGAGCGATCGCGCGGGCACCCTCACCGCCTACCAGCGGTGGGAGATGGCGTCGTTCGAC
>NZ_LDUL01000108.1:0-41745 GCF_001043615.1 Burkholderia sp. LK4 | reverse complement strand
CCTTGTCGGGCCTTGTCGGGCCTTGTCGGGCCTTCTCGGGTCGCGCCGATCGCGGCGCCAACCTCCGTCGCGACATTCAGCATATCGATACATCAAATCGACCGCGTCGCGCTCCCGCCGGGCGCGCGGCCGGTCGTCCCGCGCACCACCAGTTTCGGCAGCGACGCGATCCGCACGCGCGACGCAGCGCTGCTGCGCTCGCCCGCGTCGCGTAGCGCATTGAGCAATTCGACCGCGAGCCCCGCGGCCTCGGCGGTCGGGATCGCAACGGTCGTCAGCGTGGGGCGCGTGTCGCTGGCCAGGTGTATGTCGGTGATCCCGACGATCGACAGGTCGTCCGGCACACGCCTGCCGCGATCGGCCGCCGCATGCATCGCCCCGATCGCCGGCAGGTCGTTGGTCGCGACCAGCGCGGTCAGCCGCGGATGCGCGTCGAGCAGCCGCCCCGCCGCGCGCACGCCGCCGTCGATCGAATCGGGTTCCGCCGCGACGATCGACGCATCGAGCCCGGCTTCACGCATCACGTCGACGAAGCCGTCGTAGCGCGCCGCCTGCACGCCGCTCGCCGACCCGCCGACGATCACGCCGATCCGCTCGTGGCCCAGCTCGAGCAAGTGCCGCGTCGCGATCCGCCCCGCCTCCCGAAAATCGATCGCGACGCACGGCAATCCGTCGGGCGGCGCCTCCGGCCGCTCCCACAGGCATAGCACGACCGGCACACCGCGCGCCGCCACGTCGAGCAGATCCGGCAGATGCAGGTTCGCGTTGGTCACGAGAATCCCTTCGGAGATCGTGCCGGCAATCTGGTCGAGATACGCGCGCCCTTGCAGCGGATCTTCATTCGTATTGCAGACGATCAGGAACTGCCCGTTGCGGCGCACCGCGCGCTCGACCGCCAGCGCGAACTCCGGGTAGAACGGGTTCGCGATGCTCGATACCATCAGCGCGACCGTCGGCGCGCGCCCTTCCGCCAGCGCACGCGCCGCGAGATGCGGCCGATACCCGAGCGCCTCCACGGCTTCCAGCACCCGCGCACGCGTCGCCTCGCCCACCCGGCCGCGCTCGCGCAGCACGTTCGACACGGTCGCGGCCGTCACGCCGGCGCGGCGCGCCACTTCATCCAGGGTTGCCATCGCTTGCTCACTATATGAGACGTCTATCCAGTATTTGCTTCGCCTACCGAAGCGGCGCACTATCGCCGCACACCCTGCCGCCCGACCGACGGGCGCGACTCGGCCGCGATCGCATCGCCCCTTTTTTTGATCGCGATGATTAAGCGCTTAATCACCGATGATGGCGCATTAAAACATGGAGCGGAGACAATGGCGAGCATCTCGATGCGGCGCGTACAGAAAGCCTATGGCGATCACGCGCCGGTCATTCGCGACGTCGATCTGGAGATCGGCGCGCACGAGTTCTGCGTGTTCCTCGGGCCGTCCGGATGCGGGAAGTCGACGTTGCTGCGGATGATCGCCGGGCTCGAGGATTTGAGCGCGGGCGAGCTGTCGATCGACGGCCGCCGCGTCGACGACGTGCCGGCCGCCGAGCGCGGCGTCGCGATGGTGTTCCAGAGCTACGCGCTGTTTCCGCACATGACGGTCTACGAGAACATGGCGTTCGGGCTGAAGCTCGCGCGCGTGCCGAAAGCCGAGATCGACCGGAAGGTGCGCGATGCCGCGCGCATCCTGCAGCTCGACACGCTGCTCGAACGCAAGCCGAAGGCGCTGTCGGGCGGCCAGCGGCAGCGCGTCGCGATCGGCCGCGCGATCGTGCGCGAGCCCGGCGTGTTCCTGTTCGACGAGCCGCTGTCGAATCTCGACGCCGCGCTGCGTGGCCAGACCCGCATCGAGATCGCGCGGCTGCACCGGCAGTTCGAACGCGCGAGCGTCGTCTACGTGACGCACGACCAGACCGAAGCGATGACGCTCGCCGACAAGATCGTGCTGCTGCACGCCGGCGCCGACACCGCGCAGCACGGCAGCATCGCGCAGGTCGGCGCGCCGCTCGACCTCTACCACCACCCGGCCAGCCGCTTCGTCGCGGGCTTCATCGGCTCGCCGCGGATGAACTTCCTGCCGGCCGTCGTCACGGCGTGCGATGCCCGTCGCACGACCGTCACGCTCACGCCGTCCGGCGAGACCTTCACGCTGCCGCGCGACGGCTCGGCGCTCGGCGCCGGCGCCGCCGTGACGCTCGGCATTCGCCCCGAACACCTGACGCTCGGCGCCGCGCACGACGCCACGACACTCGCACGCGACGTCGCGCTCGTCGAACGCCTGGGCGAACAGACCTACGTGCACCTCGACCAGCCCGGCGGCCACGCGCTGATCGCGAAAGTGCCCGGCGACGCGCAGGTGCGTACCGACGAGCGCGTGCACGTACATGCGCCGGCCGCGGCCTGCCATCTCTTCACCGAAGACGGCCGCGCGGTGCCCGCGTGCGCCGACGTCCACGTTCACCACTACGCATAAGGATCGGGCATGCGCCTCGGAGTCTGTTACTACCCGGAACACTGGCCGGAATCGATGTGGGCCGACGATGCCCGCAGGATGAAAGCGCTCGGCATCGAGCAGGTGCGGATCGCCGAATTCGCGTGGAGCCGCATCGAGCCGTCGCCCGGCGAATACGACTGGGGCTGGCTCGATCGGGCGGTCGACGTGCTCGGCGCGGCCGGCCTCGAGATCGTGATGTGCACGCCGACCGCGACGCCGCCGAAATGGCTGGTCGACCGCCATCCGGACATCCTCGCGATCGGCGCCGACGGCCGGCCGCGCGCGTTCGGCTCGCGCCGCCACTACGACTTCTCGTCGCCGACCTATCTCGAGGCGTCGCGGCAGATCTGCACGGCGGTCGCCGAGCGCTACGGCCGGCACCCGGCCGTGCGCTACTGGCAGACCGACAACGAGCTGGGCTGCCACCAGACCGTCGTCAGTTATTCGCCGGCCGCGCTCGTGCGCTTCCGTGCGTGGCTGAAGGCGCGCTACGGCACGATCGATGCGCTGAACCGCGCGTGGGGCACCGTGTTCTGGAGCATGGAGTATCGCCATTTCGACGAGGTCGATGCGCCCGTCGGGACCGTGACCGAAGCGCACCCGTCGCATCGCCTCGACTACCGGCGTTTCGCGTCGGACGAAGTCGCGCGTTATCACCGGATGCAGGTCGACGTGATCCGCGCGCACTCGCCGGGCCGGCCCGTCGCGCACAACTTCATGCAGCTGTTTACCGAGTTCGACCATTACGAAGTGGCGCGCGACCTCGACGTCGCGACGTGGGACAGCTATCCGCTCGGCGCGCTCGAGGAGCAATGGTTCGCGCCCGACGTGAAGGCACGCTGGCTGCGCACCGGCCATCCCGATTTCGCGTCGTTCAATCACGACCTCTATCGCGGCATGTCGACGCTGCCGTTCTGGGTGATGGAGCAGCAGCCGGGCCCCGTGAACTGGGCGCAGTGGAACCCCGCGCCGCTGCCGGGGATGGTGCGCCTGTGGAGCTGGGAGGCGTTCGCGCACGGCGCCGGTTGCGTGTCGTACTTCCGCTGGCGTCAGGCGCCGTTCGCGCAGGAGCAGATGCATGCGGGCCTGAACACGCCGGACAACCGGCTCGACGAAGGCGGCCGCGAGGCGCAGCGCGTCGCTCAGGAGATCGCCGCCGTGCTCGACGCCGGCGCGGATGTCGACGCGAACGGCGCGGTGCGTGCCCCCGTCGCGCTCGTGTTCGACTACGAAGCGAAGTGGCTGTTCGAAGTGCAGCCGCAAGGCGCCGATTTCCACTACCCGCGCTTCGCGTTCGAGTACTACACGGCGCTACGTTCGCTCGGCCTCGACGTCGACATCGTTTCCGCGCATGCGCCGCTCGACGGCTACCGGCTCGTCGTCGTGCCGCCGCTGCCGGTCGTCCCGGACGATTTCGCCGCGCGGCTCGCGGCCTCGGGCGCGCACGCCGTGTTCGGGCCGCGCACCGGCTCGAAGACCGTCGACCTGCAGATTCCGCCGACGCTGCCGCCCGGCCCGCTCGCCTCGATCCTGCCGGTGCGCGTATGGCGCGTCGAATCGCTGCGGCCGAACGTGACCGAGCGAATCGACGGCACTCTGTGCGACGGTACGCCGCTCGCGGGCCATGCGCGCCACTGGCGCGACTTCGTCGAACTGCACGACGACACGCGCAGCATCGTGCGCGCGCGCTTCGCCGACGGTCACCCGGCCTGCGTGTCGCACGGCACGCTGCACTACTGGGCCGCGCTGTTCGACGACGCGACCACCGCCCGGTTGTTCGCCGATGTCGCGGCCGAAGCCGGCCTCATGCCGACGCCGCTCGGCGACGGTGTGCGCGTGAGCCGGCGCGGCGGCCTGACCTACGTTTTCAACTATGGCGACACGCCGCACACGATCGACGCGGTACCGCCGTCGGCGTTCGTGCTAGGCACCGCGCAAGTCGGGCCGCAAGACGTGGCCGTGTATCGAAGCCGTTCGTAGCACCCCGGCACCGGCGCCACGATGCGCCGGTCACGCACAAGACGACACACAGGAATGGAGACACGCATGACACATCGCCCCCTTCGCTTCGCCGCCCGGCTCGCCACGGCCGCCGCCGTCGCACTGGCATCGCTCGGCACGACGGCGCCCGCCGATGCCGGCACGCTGACGATCAACATCGCGTTCAAGGGCGCCAGCCAGCGCGCGGTCTGGCAGTCGACGCTCGACGCGTTCCACAAGGCGCATCCCGACATCGACGTGAAGGCGACCTTCGTCGACGAGGAAGCGTACAAGGTGCAGCTCCCCGCCTGGCTCACGACCGTCGCGCCGGACGTCGTGAACTGGCACGCCGGCGAGCGGATGGCGTACTACGCGAAGCGCGGGCTGTTCGAGGACCTGAGCGGCGACTGGGCGAAGAACGGCTGGGGCGCGATGTATGCATCGACGCGCGACGCATCGTCGTACAACGGCAAGCAGTACGCGGCGCCGACCGTCTACTACTCGTGGGGGCTGTTCTACCGCAAGGACCTGTTCCGCAAGGTCGGCATCGCCGACGAGCCGAAGACGTGGGACCAGTTTCTCGACGCATGCAAGAAGCTGAAGGCGGCCGGCATCACGCCGGTCGCGATCGGCGGCCGCGACGCGTGGACCCTCGCGGGCTGGTTCGACTATCTCGACCTGCGCCTGAACGGCAACGCGTTCCACCAGCAGCTGATGGCCGGCGACGTGCCGTACACCGACCCGCGCGTGAAGAAGGTCTACACGACGTGGAAGTCGCTGATCGACGCGGGCTACTTCATCGACAACGCGCTGTCCTACGATCTCGACGGCGCCCAGCCGTTCCTGTTCCAGGGCAAGGCAGCGATGATGCTGATGGGTACCTTCATCGCGGCGGGTTTTCCGCCGAACGTGAAGCAGGAAATGGGCTACTACCGCTTCCCGATCATCGACCCGAAGGTGCCGACCGCCGAGGATGGCCCGGTCGAATCGCTGCATATCCCGACGAAGGCGAAGAACAAGGCCGACGCGCACACGTTCCTCGCGTTCGTCGAAACACCCGAGATGGGCGCGAAGCTCGCGGAAGGCCTCGGTTCGCTGTCGGCCAACAGCAAGTCGCCCGAGCCGGCCGATCCGGTCTCGCGCATCGGCTTCCGGATCCTGGCCGACACGAAGGGCGGCGTCGCGCAGTTCTACGACCGCGACATGACGAAGGAAATGGCCGACGAGGGGATGAAGGGGATGCAGCAGTTCCTCGCGAATCCGGCGCAGCTCGATACGGTGCTCGCGCAGCTCGAACAGACCCGCAAGCGGATCTACAAGAAGTAACGCCGTGACCCGCGCGGCGGTGCTCCGCCGCTGCGGCTGTCCCATCGTTCGCTCGTTCAGGAGCCCTGCCGTGTCCAGTCCGACTTCGTCCCGACACCTCGAGCCGCCCGCCGCGCCGCCGGAACCGCCGCCCCCTCGCGCGCCCGCCGCGGTTACCGCTGTTGCACTACCCGCGCGCCGCCCGTCGCCCGCCGTGCGGCGGCAACGGCGTGCTGCGTGGCTGTTTCTCGCGCCGGCCTGCGCGATGGTTGCCGTCTATGTGATCTGGCCGATCCTGTCGACGCTGTGGCTGAGCCTGTACAACTGGGACGGGATGACCGAGCGCACGTTCGTCGGTCTCGCGAACTATGCGGAGCTGCTGCAAGCGCCGACGTTCTACACGGCGCTGCGCAACAACGTGATCTGGCTCGCGCTCTTCATGCTCGCGCCGCCGCTCGGCCTCGCGCTCGCGCTGTACCTGAACCAGGCGGTCGCCGGCATCCGGCTCGTGAAGTCGCTGTTCTTCGCGCCGTTCGTGCTGTCGGGCGTGGTCGTCGGCCTGATCTTCTCGTGGTTCTACGATCCGACGTTCGGCCTGCTCGCGCTGATCGCCGGGCACGGCATCCCGGTGCTCGGCGACGCGCGCTACGCGACGTTCGGCATCGTGTTCGCCGCGCTGTGGCCGCAAACCGCGTACTGCATGATCCTGTACCTCACCGGCCTCACGTCGCTCAATCCGGAACAGATCGAAGCCGCACGCATGGAAGGCGCGCGCGGCTTCGCGCTGCTGTGGCACGTGGTGCTGCCGCAACTGCGGCCGACCACCTTCATGGCGATCGTCGTCACGGTGATCGGTGCGCTGCGCAGCTTCGACCTGATCTCGGTGATGACGAGCGGCGGCCCGTTCGAGAGCTCGACCGTGCTTGCGTATTACATGTACGACCAGGCGATCAAGTACTACCGGCTCGGCTATTCCGCGTCGATCGCGGTCGTGCTGTTCGCGATCATGCTCGTCTACATCGTGTTCCAGTTGCGCCGCCTGCTGCGCAACGAGCAATGACCTTCCGGGGATGCCTTCATCATGTTTCCGACACCCGTTGCCCAATGGAAGCCGGTTTCGCGCCGGCTGTACAAGCTGTCGCTGCCCGTCGCGCTCGAGATCTGGCTGCTGCCGATGATCGCCGTGTTCGTCACGTCGGTGCGCTCGACCGAGGAACTCGTCGAAGGCCACTACTGGGGCTGGCCGCGGCACTTCTCGATGATCGAGAACTATCGCGATGCGCTGACCACGTCGCCGATGCTGCATTACTTCTGGAACAGCGTGCAGATCACGGTGCCGTCCGTGCTTGGCTCGATCGCGCTCGCGGCGATGGCGGGCTTTGCGCTTGCGACCTACAAGTTTCGCGGGAGCACGGCGCTGTTCGGCACGTTCGTCGCGGGTAATTTCGTGCCGGTGCAGGTGCTGATGATTCCGGTGCGGGACTTGTCGCTGCGGCTCGGCGTGTTCAATACGGTCGAGGCGCTGATCCTGTTTCATGTCGCGTTCCAGACGGGCTTCTGCACGCTGTTCCTGCGCAACTTCATCAAGCAGTTGCCGTTCGAGCTGATCGAGGCGGCGCGGATCGAAGGAGCGGGGGAATGGACGGTGTTCTGGCGGATCGTGTTGCCGTTGATCCGGCCTGCGTTGGCCGCGCTGGCGATTCTTGTTTTTACGTTCGTGTGGAATGACTACTTCTGGGCGCTGTGTCTCACGCAAGGCGATGAGGCCGCGCCGATCACGGCAGGGGTCGCCGCGTTGAAGGGGCAATGGACGACGTCGTGGAACCTCGTGTCGGCGGGGTCGATCCTGGCGGCGTTGCCGTCCGTCGCGATGTTCTTCGCGATGCAGAAACATTTTGTGGCGGGGCTGACGTTTGGAGCGACCAAAGGCTGAACGCGCGCAGCCCTGCGTATTCGTATCTCCCCCTCTGCATCGAGAGGTTGCCCGCTTCGGCGGGCTTTTTTTGCTGCCAGGGTGTAGCGAGATACGCAGTACGAGCCGCCTGCATTCGGCCAGGATCGGACAATCGACTGCACTCGTCGAATCGGCGACAATACCGAATACTGAGAAGCAAGTAAAAGCCGCCGAATTAAACCGTGATATTCAGGACGCCACTCGCCACGCAAAAAGGAAGGCTTTGTCGGCAAGCTGTTCTGATCCGGATGCATGCGGTTACGGCACTGTTGTGCAGAGTCGAGTCGGTGCGCGCGTTTATCCCGCAACAATTGCTGCACCCATTACATTGTGAATTTCAGCCTGGATAATCATGACAAACAAGGTCTTGCCGATTCCCACGCCGGCGGCGGCAATTTGTGCATCAGGGCTGGCGCGCGTTGATTTCGCCGATGCATATTCCGGCCAGGCAGATCGAACCTACGCCGACGCCGAACAAGCGGCGCGCGCCGCGTTCGCGGATCCGCCGCACGCCGTCCGATGCCTGATGGCCTTGCGTAACGGAATCGTGGCGCCGTTCGGACTAAGGGCGAGTATTGATTTCAGCGATCGTGGGCTGGGAAAAATCGACGTTTTTCCAATCATTTCGAGTACGAATGATGAAGTCGTCGTCGGCGGTAACGACAAGCATCTGGATTTTCGGATCTGGATTGGCATCCAACCGGGGCTGAAGGGATCGGAAGTGACGATTTCAACCTTGGTCAAAATCAACAATCGCCTTGGAAAAGGCTACTTGTCTGTCATCATGCCGTTTCATAAGCTCCTGTCGCGCACGATGCTGCAACGGGCGGTCAATCTGAGCGCATAGCCCCTGAATCCGACAGCCAGGGACATCCCGGTGAATGAATACAGGAGGGAAGATGTCTGAGCGCGACACCAGGCTCCACGGTTGCTGGCGATTGGTTTCTTTTGATACTGAGTTTCAGGATTCGAAGGAGCGTACTCAACCGTGGGGCGCCGACCCCAATGGCTACCTTATTTTCGACCCTGATGGGCGAATGATGGTACTGGTCACCGCGAAGGCGCGGGAGCCAGGGAATACCGATGAGAAACTGGCGGCACTGTTCCGCACCGTGATGTCCTACACCGGTCGGTATCGGATAGACGGGGATAGGTTCATCACCAAGATTGACGCATCCTGGAATGAAGCCTGGAACGGCACTGAGCAGGAACGGTTCTACAGGCTTGATGGAGACGCACTCGAAGTCAGCACCGCCTGGATGCCGAATCCGTTGGTACCTGGAAATCCAATAGGAAGGGGGATTCTCGGTTTTAGACGCGAGTAATCTTCGTTACGCCGAGTTCGCAACCAGTCGCCAGTTTGCGGGTCATCATTCGACGGTGAGTCTGGCAGACAGGCAGCCGCCTTTGCATGACCGCATGGTGGCGGCCTTTTGAGCCGCGTCGGGTCGAAAAGCAGCATCGACGAAAATCCGCGATGACCGTTTCTTCAGGCCACCGCCGTTACGCCGCCCCCGTTTCGCTGCCCTTGATGCGCAACTGCACATCGACCGATCCGATGTTCTTCTCATGCGACACGAGCATCTGCGTGAGTGCATGGTGCATATCCGGCTGCACAAGCGTCGGCAGCAACGCCTGCAACTTCCGCACGACCCAGCGCTGGCCCCGATTCAGAAACGCGAGCCGCTCCGCCAGACCGTCAATCGCCATCGCCTGTTCATAAAACGCCCCGGTAGCATGCGTCGGCGTCGCATCGAGCGACCGAATCGCGTCGACCAGCACCGCACACCCGTGCGCCTCATCCTGCCGAATGCCGGCCACGAGCCGATGAAGTTCAGGATCGTCGATTTCCGCCGCCGTCTCCGACGCAACCCGAGCACCGGCACGCTCGGCCTCCAGCAGTTCGTTCAGCAACGCGACCAGCGCGTCACGCTGCGCATCGGCGGATTCGTCCATTGCATTGGCGGGGCAGGCGTCGTGCCCGTCATCGTGGATCCGGTTCGACATGCGATGTCCTCCGTTTCGGGAAGCGTGGCGCACCGGTTCGTCCGGCGTGGTTCCGTCACGCACGGCTCACGCGACAGCGTCACGCATCACGCATCACGCATCACGCATCACGCATCACGGCAAACGACAGGAGGCCACACGAAGAATGGCTGACAGTCTGACATAGCCATGTGACACGCGTTGCCAGACGACCCGCCGCGCGTGATGCCCGTCAAGACACGCCGCAACGCACCGCCGGGATCAAGTCCACCCTTCAAGCCGCAACGTCGACCGCACGAGCCGCTGCTCCTCCTGCTCGATCTCCCTCAGATATTCGACGCACTGGCGGATATGCTCGCTCGCCGCCTTGCGCGCCTGCTCGGGCAGCCGCCCGGTCACCGCGTTATAGAGCCGCGCATGCTGGCGATCGATCTGCTTCTTCAACGGCTCGCGGTGATAGAGGTTGTTCACCGACGCAAACACCGAACTCAGCAGCAGATCCGTCAGCGACTGCAACGTATTCACGAGCACCGGGTTATGCGACGCCTCGCAAATCGCGAGATGAAACGCGTGATCGAGCTTCGCGCGCGCGGCCGGGTCGAGATCCTGCGCATCGGCCGCGGTCATCTCGTCATAACGACGCTTGATCAGGATGAAATCGGCGGACGTTCCGCGCAGCGCCGCCAGCCGCGCGGCCTCCGTCTCGAGCATCCCGCGCACTTCGAACAGGTCGTACAGCGTGCGCGGCTGCGAGCCGAGCAGGTGCATCATCGGCGAGACTTCGCGCTGCGGGGTCAGGCTCGCGACGAACGAACCCTTGCCGTGCGTCGTCTCGATGATCCCGCGCGCACGCAGCAACTTCATCCCTTCGCGCACGGCCGTGCGCGACACGCCGAGCTTCTCGGTCAGCCGCCGTTCGGACGGCAACGCCTGCCCGGCCTTCAGCACGCCGTCGACGATCAATTGCTCGATCCGCTCGGCGACGACATCGGCGACATTGCGCGCCGGCGCTTGTCGATCCTGCATTTCCATACTGGTATGACCACTTTTGACGGATGTCGCCGATTTTCTCATAAACCCTTGTCGTGACTGGCTTTTACGTCAAGACCCACCCTAGCTTCACGGCACGTCTTGAAAAACTGGTATGACCACGCCCGCGACGTATGGACACACACCGGCCGGCCGCCAAGAATGCCGTCCATCCGGCGCGTCGCGCATCCCGCGGCCGCCCGCATGGTGAAGAGTGGAGACGGAGACACACGATGAGTTTCACCTACGACGAACGGATCGACGGCCCGCTGGCGACCGTCGGCCGCGACACACTCGTCGCCGCACTGCACGCGGCGGCGCCCGGCCTCGACGTGCTGCACGAGCGCGAAGCGCTCAAGCCGTTCGAATGCGACGGCCTCGCCGCCTATCGCACGGTGCCGCTCGCGGTCGTGCTGCCCGACACGGTCGAGCAGGTGCGCGCGGTGCTGCGCGTCGCCGCCGCGCTCGGCGTGCCGGTGGTCGCGCGCGGCGCGGGAACCGGGCTGTCGGGCGGCGCGATGCCGCTCGAAAAGGGCCTCCTGCTCGTGATGGCGAAGTTCAACCGGATTCTCGACATCGACCCCGACGCCGGCGTCGCGCGCGTGCAGCCCGGCGTGCGCAACCTCGCGATCTCGCAGGCAGCCGCGCCGCACGGCCTCTACTACGCGCCCGATCCGTCGTCGCAGATCGCATGCTCGATCGGCGGCAACGTCGCCGAAAACGCGGGCGGCGTGCACTGCCTGAAATACGGGCTCACCGTGCACAACATCCTGAAGATCGAGATCCTGACGATCGACGGCGATACGCTCACGCTCGGCGCCGACGCGCTCGACGCACCCGGCTTCGACCTGCTCGCATTGTTCACCGGCTCGGAAGGGATGCTCGGCATCGTCACCGAAGTGACCGTGAAGCTGCTGCCGAAGCCGCCGAGCGTGAAGGTGCTGATGGCGAGCTTCGACGACGTCGCCGAAGCCGGTGCCGCCGTCGCGCGGATCATCGGCGCGGGCGTGATCCCCGGCGGCCTCGAGATGATGGACAACCTCGCGATCCGCGCGGCCGAGGATTTCATCCACGCGGGTTATCCGGTCGACGCGCAGGCGATCCTGCTGTGCGAACTCGACGGCTCGCCCACCGACGTCGACGAAGATGCCGAACGCGTCGCCACGCTGCTGCGCGATGCCGGTGCATCGGAGATCCGTGTCGCGCGCGACGAGGCGGAGCGCCAGCGCTTCTGGGCCGGCCGCAAGAACGCGTTCCCGGCGGTCGGCCGCATGTCGCCCGACTACTACTGCATGGACGGCACGATCCCGCGCCGCGAACTGCCGCGCGTACTCGAAGGAATTGCCGCGCTGTCCGCCGAATACGGGCTGCCGGTCGCGAACGTGTTCCACGCGGGCGACGGCAACATGCACCCGCTGATCCTGTTCGACGCTAACCGCCCCGGCGAACTCGACCGCGCGGAAGCGCTGGGTGGAAAGATCCTCGAGCTGTGCGTCGCGGCGGGCGGCAGCATCACCGGCGAGCACGGCGTCGGGCGCGAGAAGATCAACCAGATGTGCGTGCAGTTCAGCGCCGACGAAATCGCGTTCTTCCACGCGGTGAAGGCCGCGTTCGATCCGCAGGGCCTGCTCAATCCCGGCAAGAACATCCCGACGCTGCACCGCTGCGCCGAATTCGGCGCGATGCACGTCCATCACGGCAAGCTCCCGTTTCCCGAACTGGAGCGTTTCTGATGCGACGCGAAATCGAATCGATCGACGACAGCGCGGCACTCGTCGCCCAGGTCGACGCGGCGATCCACGACCGCCAGCCGCTGCACATTCGCGGCGCCGGTACCAAGGCGTTCCTCGGCCGCCCCGTCGAAGGCCGCACGCTCGACGTGCGCACGCATCGCGGCGTCGTGTCCTATGACCCGACCGAACTCGTCGTCACCGCGCGCGCGGGCACGCCGCTCGCCGACCTCGAGGCGATGCTCGATTCGGCCGGCCAGATGCTGCCGTGCGAGCCGCCGTCGTTCGGCGGCGCGGCCACGGTCGGCGGCATGGTCGCGGCGGCGCTGTCGGGCCCGCGCCGCCCGTGGGCCGGCGCGGTACGCGACTTCGTGCTCGGCTGCCGCGTGATCACCGGCCACGCGAAACACCTGCGCTTCGGCGGCGAGGTGATGAAGAACGTCGCGGGTTACGACGTGTCGCGGTTGCTCGCGGGCAGCTTCGGCTGTCTCGGCGTCGTGACCGAGGTGTCGCTGAAGGTGCTGCCGAAGCCCCGTGCGACGTGCGATCTCGCGTTGCCGCTCGCCGTGGACGAAGCCGTGCAGCGCGTCGCCGCATGGCGGCGCGCGGGGCTGCCGCTCGCGGGCGCCTGCCACGCGGACGGCGTGCTGCGCGTGCGGATCGAAGGCGGCGAGGGCTCGGTGAAGGCCGCGCGCGACACGATCGGCGGCAACGCCATGGACGACCATGACGATGCGTTCTGGGCACGGCTGCGCGACCATGCGCTGCCGTTCTTCGACGACCCGCGCCCGCTGTGGCGCGTGTCGGTGCCGGCCGCCGCGCCGCTCGACGCACTGCCCGGCGCGCTGCTGGCCGACTGGGGCGGCGCGCAGCGCTGGCTGAAAAGCGACGCCGCACCGGCCGACGTGCAGCGGCTCGCCGCGCAATGGGGCGGGCACGCGACCTGCTTCACGCCGGGCACGACGCACGAGCCGTTCCAGCCGCTGCCGCCCGCGCTGCTGCGCGTGCACCGCCAGCTCAAGGCACAGCTCGACCCGCATGCGATTTTCAATCCCGGCCGCCTGTACGCCGATTTCTGACGCGCCCCCGATCCCGACCCGCCGATGCAAACCAATCTCAGCGAAGCAAGCAAGGCCCTCGCCCGGGCCGACGAAGCGGAAGCGATCCTGCGCGCGTGCGTGCACTGCGGCTTCTGCAATGCGACCTGCCCGACCTACCAGGTGCTCGGCAACGAGCTCGACGGGCCGCGCGGGCGCATCTACCTGATCAAGCAGCTGCTCGAAGGCGAGCCGTGCGGCGAACGCACGCAGCGGCATCTCGACCGCTGCCTGACGTGCCGCAACTGCGAGACGACCTGCCCGTCCGGCGTGCGTTATCACACGCTGCTCGACATCGGCCGCGCGGAAGCCGAAAAACGTGCGCAGCGGCCCGCGCGCGAGCGCCTGCTGCGCGCGGGGCTGCGGCACGTCGTGCCGCGCCCGGCGACGTTCGCCGCGTTGCTGAAGGCCGGCCGCGCGCTGCGCCCGCTGCTGCCCGGCACGCTGCGGGACAAGATTCCGGCCGCCGTGCCCGCGGCCGCGCCGCGCCCGCCCGTGCGCCACGCGCGGCGCGTGCTGATGCTCGAGGGCTGCGTGCAGCCGTCGCTGTCGCCGAACACCAATGCGGCCGCCGCGCGCGTGCTCGACCGGCTCGGCATCAGCGTGAGCCCGGCGCGCGAGGCCGGCTGCTGCGGCGCGACCGAATATCACCTGAACGCGCAGGATGCCGGCCTCGCCCGCGCACGCCGCAACATCGACGCATGGTGGCCCGCGATCGAAGCGGGCGCGGAAGCGGTCGTGCTGACGGCAAGCGGCTGCGGCGCGTTCGTGAAGGAATACGGCGACCTGCTGCGCTCCGACCCCGTCTACGCGGAGAAAGCGCGGCGCGTCAGCGCGCTCGCGCGCGACCTCGCGGAAGTGATCGCGGCCGAGCCGCTCGACGCGCTGGCCGAATCGACGCCGCGCCGCATCGCGGTTCATTGCCCGTGCACGCTGCAGCACGCGCAGCGGCTCGGCGGCGCGGTGGAAAACATCCTGACGCGGCTCGGCTTCGATCTGACGAATGTCGCCGACGGCCATCTGTGCTGCGGTTCGGCCGGCACGTATTCGCTGACGCAGCCCGAACTCGCGACGACGCTGCGCGACAACAAGCTCGATGCACTCGAAGCCGCACGCCCGGACCTGATTGTCACGGCCAACGTAGGCTGCCAGACTCACCTGAACGGCGCAGGCCGCACGCCGGTGCGCCACTGGATCGAGCTCGTCGACAACCATCTCGTCAACTGACCTGATTCCGGAGGATCTCCATGCAGACGAAACCCGAACTCGAACTGGCCGATGCCGACCGCATGCTTGCCGCCGCCCGCGCGGAAGCGGAACGCCACGGCTGGGCCGTGTCGATCGCCGTCGTCGACGACGGCGGCCACCTGCTCGCGTTTGCACGCCTGGACGGCGCATCGCCGGCCAGCGCCTGTATCGCGCAGGACAAGGCGCGCGCGGCGGCGCTCGGCCGGCGCGAGACGAAGGCGTATGAGGATATGATCAACGGTGGCCGCACCGCGTTTCTCAGCGCGCCGCTGACGGGGTTGCTCGAAGGCGGCGTGCCGGTCACGGTCGGTGGCCGGATCGCGGGCGCGATCGGCGTGTCTGGCGTAAAGTCCGAACAGGACGCGCAGATTGCCCGCGCCGGCACACAAAGCGTCGCGACATAACCAGCCAAACCGCGCGCGCATTTTTCCCCGGGAGGATTAACGATGATCGACCAAGCAGGACTGCAAGTCGCGCCAGCGCTGAGCCAGTTCATTGAAAACGAAGCGTTGCCGGGCACCGGCATCGACAAGGCCGCGTTCTGGAGCGGTTTCTCGGCCCTGGTGCACGACCTGGCGCCGCGCAACCGCGAGCTGCTCGCGGAACGCGACCGCCTGCAGCAGGAACTCGACACCTGGCACCGCGCGCATCCCGGCCCGGTGCGCGACCACGCCGCGTATCGCGCATTCCTCGAACAAATCGGCTACCTCGTGCCGGTCCCGTCGAACGTCGCGGCAGCCACCGCGAACGTCGACAGCGAGATCGCGACGCAGGCCGGCCCGCAGCTCGTCGTGCCGCTGTCGAACGCGCGTTATGCGCTGAACGCCGCGAACGCCCGCTGGGGCAGCCTGTACGACGCGCTGTACGGCACCGACGCGCTGCCGGAAGACGGCGGCGCCGAACGCACCACCGCCTACAACCCGACGCGCGGCCAGCGCGTGATCGACTACGCGCGCAACGTGCTCGACAACGCGGCGCCGCTCGCGAGCGGCTCGCACCGCGACGCGCTGCGCTACCGCGTGCAGGACGGCCAGCTTGCCGTCGAAACCGCCAAGGGGATCGTCGGCCTCGCGCAGCCGGCGCAGTTCGTCGGCTACCAGGGCGCGGCCGACGCGCCGTCCGCGATCCTGCTGAAGCACAACGGCCTGCACCTCGAGATCCAGATCGACGCATCGACGCCGATCGGCCGCGCCGATCTCGCGAACGTGAAGGACGTCGTGCTCGAAGCCGCGGTCAGCACGATCATCGACTGCGAGGATTCGGTCGCGGCGGTGGACGCCGACGACAAGGTCCAGCTCTACCGCAACTGGCTCGGCCTGATGCAGGGCACGCTGGTCGAGGAAGTCGCGAAGGGCGGCAAGACCTTCACGCGCCGCCTGAACGCCGACCGCGAGTACACGACGCCCGACGGCGGCACGCTGTCGCTGCACGGCCGCTCGCTGCTGTTCGTGCGCAACGTCGGCCACCTGATGACCAACGGCGCGGTGCTCGACCGCGACGGCAACGAGATTCCGGAAGGGATCCTCGACGGCGTCGTCACGGTGCTGTGCTCGCTGCACGACCTGAAGGCGAAGCGCAACTCGCGCACCGGCTCGATCTACATCGTGAAGCCGAAGATGCACGGCCCGGTCGAAGTCGCATTCGCCGATACGCTGTTCGCGCGCATCGAGGATCTGTACAACCTGCCGCGCAACACGCTGAAGATGGGCATCATGGACGAGGAGCGCCGCACCAGCGTGAACCTCGCCGCGTGTATCGCCGCCGCCGCCGCGCGCGTCGCGTTCATCAACACCGGCTTCCTCGACCGCACCGGCGACGAGATGCACACCGCGATGGAAGCGGGCCCGATGATCCGCAAGGGCGACATGAAATCGTCGGCATGGATCCAGGCGTACGAGCGCAACAACGTGCTCGCGGGCCTGTCGGCCGGCCTGCGCGGCCGCGCGCAGATCGGCAAGGGCATGTGGGCGATGCCCGACCTGATGCACGCGATGCTCGAGCAGAAGATCGCGCATCCGCGCGCCGGCGCGAACACCGCGTGGGTGCCGTCGCCGACCGCCGCGACGCTGCACGCGCTGCACTACCACCTCGTCGACGTGCAGGCCGTCCAGCAGGAACTCGAGAAGACGCCGTACGCGAGCGAACGCGACACGCTGCTCGAAGGGCTGCTGACCGTGCCGGTCGTCGAGCGTGCCGAGTGGAGCGAAGCCGAGATCCTGAGCGAAGTCGAGAACAACGCGCAGGGCATCCTCGGCTACGTCGTGCGCTGGGTCGAACAGGGCGTCGGTTGCTCGAAGGTGCCGGACATCCACGACGTCGGCCTGATGGAAGACCGCGCGACGCTGCGCATTTCGAGCCAGCACATCGCGAACTGGCTGCGCCACGGCGTGATCACCGAGGCGTTCGTGCTCGACGTGTTCAAGCGGATGGCGCGCGTCGTCGACCAGCAGAACGCCGGCGACCCGAACTATCGCCCGATGGCGCCCGGCTACGACCAGTCGACCGCGTTCAAGGCCGCATGCGCGCTCGCGCTGCAGGGCACGTCGCAGCCGAGCGGTTATACCGAGCCGCTGCTGCACCGGTTCCGGCTCGCGTTCAAGGCGCAACAGCACGGCGGATAAGCACGGCCGTGCCGCGGGTTTCCGGCGTGCCGGGAGCCCGTATGCCGGGAGCCCGTAAGCCGGAAGCCCGTACGCCGGGCTTCACGAAACGGGCGGCCGCAACGGCCGCCCGTTTTCATTTTCGCGTTCGCCCGGCTGTTGAAACGAATAATCGGCGCATATCGATACCTTCATTTTTTCACTCGCCTGCCGTTAACCCGATGGAATCGGCGGCCGCGCGCGCGGCGGTTTCGCCGCTCATGCCGTACAGCCTTGCGCCGGAACGCTTTGCCGGATATTCGCAAGCCCGGGAATTCACTGAAACTTGATCCGGATCAACGGCCCGCAACATTTTTCGCGCGCGCGAACGCGCGCGTTATACTCCGTTGAATTCACACTGCCGATTCGTCGGATCGTTGAATCGGCGTAGATGTCACCAGTAAATGCGCGATTTACCGGTATATCTGGCCGCGATTCCCGGTAATCAGTGTCCATTTTCTCGCCGGCCGGCAGAAAGGCGTCGAATGGACGCGTGGCGGATCGCCGCCGCCACGTCATACGAACAATTGCATCGGCCCGCCGCCCGGCGGCAATGCCCATCGATCCACGGACCATGGCAGAAACCGATTACGCAGTGCCCAGCGAATCCGGCCTGACGAGCCGTGTCGCCGCACATCTGCGCCGGCTCCTGCTGCCGCACCTGATCTTCTATACCGGGCTGCTGATCGCGCTGCTCCTGCTGTCCCTGTGCGGGATCGTGCTGTACGAAGGCCGCATCGACGCGCGCGACCGCTCGATCTCGATGCAGCAGAATCTCGCGCTGATGGCGTCGTGGGACATCGAGCGCAACATCGAGATCTACTCGCTGTCGCTGCAGGCCGTCGTCGAAGGCGAGAACGACCCGGATGTCGTCAAGCTGCCGATGCCGCTGCGCCGCCAGGTGCTGTTCGACCGTGCGACGACGGCCAAGTACCTCGGCGGCATCTACGTGCTCGACGCGAAGGGCGACATCGCGGTCGACGGCAAGAGCGACGTGCCGCGCAAGGCCAACTTCGGCAACGAGCCGTACTTCGCGGTGCACCGCGACCATCCGGACGTCGGCCTGTACGTCAGCCCCCCGTATCACTCGCGCTTGCGCGGCGGCTCGCCGAGCATCGCGCTCAGCCGGCGGATCACGAAGCCCGACGGTTCGTTCGGCGGCACCGCCGTGATGTCGATCCGGCTCGAATATTTCCAGAACCTGTTCTCGCGGCTGTCGCTCGGCGATCGCGGCTCGATCGCGCTGATCAACACCGACGGCAAGATGCTCGCGCGCGAGCCGTACGACCCGAAGATCGTCGGCCGTGACATCAGCCGCGCCAGCACGTTCCGGCGCTTCATGACCGCCAACGAAGGCAGCTTCGCCGATACCGCGTCGATCGACGGCGTGCGCCGCCTGTACGTGTTCCGGCATCTCGAGCACCTGCCGCTCATCATCATGGTCGCGCGCTCGGAAGCGGATACCTACGCCGCGTGGTACGACCGTGCGATTCCGATCGGCTCGGCGATGGTCGCGCTCGCGATCGGCTTCGTCGGCCTGTCGCTGCTGCTCGACGTGCAGCTGCGCAAGCGCCACCGCGCGGAAACCGAACTGCAGGCGCTCGCGCGCACCGACGGCCTCACGGGCCTCGACAACCGCCGCATGCTCGACGTCACGCTCGCACGCGAATGGCGCCGGGCCGCGCGCTCGCAGCACGCGCTGTCGCTGCTGTTCATCGACGTCGACTACTTCAAGCGCTACAACGACACCCAGGGGCACCAGGCCGGCGACGACGCGCTCGCCGCGGTCGGCCACTGCATCGCCGGCTGCCTGCGCCGCCCGGCCGACTACGCGGCGCGCTACGGCGGCGAGGAGTTCGTCGTCGTGCTGCCCGACGTCGACACGGACGGCGCGGCGTCGATCGCCGAGACGATCCGCACCGGCGTCCTCGATCTCGGCATCCGGCACGACGCCGGGGCGACCGGCCGCCTGACGGTGAGCATCGGCGTGACGACGAGCTATCCGGAACACGACGACGACATGCAGGCCGCGCTGAAGCTGGCCGACGACGCGCTGTATCGCGCGAAGGAAGGCGGGCGCAACCGCATCGTCGTGCTCGCGGCCCCCTCCGGCGGCCTCGCGGCGCGGCGGGCCTGAACGGGCCACCGCCGGGCGACGGCAGGGCGGCTGGCCGGCCCCTGTCGCCGCCCGCGCGCAAAATCGCCGACAATGTCGCCTCGACACGCCGCCGCGCGGCTGCCTGGCCCGGCCGGCCCGCGCGGGTCGCGGCCGCTTCGCACCACCATGAGACTCAAGGCAAAGATCTTCCTTCTGGCCATCGTGCCGTTCCTGCTCGCGATCGCCGGCATCGGTTTCGGCGTGCGCCAGCAGGCGACGTCCCTCGCGCGCACGCAGCATGCGACGATCCAGGCCGCGTACCTGTCGAGCAAGGAGGTCGAGCTCAAGCACTACGTCGAGCTCGCGACGAGCGCGATCATGCCGCTCTACGACGCGAGCGGCCGCAACGCGCGCGACGACGCGCTGCTGCGCACGCAGGCGCTCGCGATGCTGCAGAAGATGGATTTCGGCCCGGACGGTTATTTCTTCGTGTACGACCTGCACGGCAATTCCCTGATGCATCCGCGCGAGCCCGAGCGGGTCGGCCACAACTACTGGTCGATGCGCGACCCGCAGGGCGCGCTGACGATCCAGCAGCTGATCGGCGCGGCGTCGAGCGGCGGCGGCTACGTGCGCTACGCGTGGCAGCGGCCGTCGACGGGCCGGGTCGCGCCGAAGCTGGGCTACGTCATCGCGCTCGAACGCTGGGGCTGGATGGTCGGCACCGGCATCTATCTCGACGATGTCGACACCGCGCTGCAGCGCATCGACGCGCGCGCGTCCGCGAACATCGAGCGCACGATGAGCTGGCTCACCGCGATCGCACTCACGGGTGCCGCCGCGATCGCCGTGTGCGCGCTGGTGCTGAACGTCAGCGAGTCGCGCAGTGCCGACGCGAAGCTCAAGCTGCTCGCGCAGCGCGTCGTCGAATCGCAGGAGCAGGAGCGGGCGCGGCTGTCACGCGAGCTGCATGACGGGATCAGCCAGATGATGGTATCGGCGAAGCTGATGCTCGAATCCGCGCTCGCGCGCTTCGAACGCGGTACCGCGCGCATGCCCGAGGCCGAGCAGGCGCTGACCTCGGGCGTCGTGCGGCTCGGCGACACGCTGCGTGAAGTACGGCGCATCTCGCATGCGCTGCGCCCCGCGATGCTCGACGATCTCGGCCTCGCGGCGGCGCTCGAGCAACTGGTGCGCGAGCTCGGCGCCGAAAGCGGCGTCGACATCGGTTATACGCAGGTCGCACACAGCGGCGCCCGGCCGCTGCCCGCCGCGGTCAATACCGCGCTGTTCCGGATCGCGCAGGAAGCGTTGAGCAACATCGTGCATCATGCGCGGGCGTCGCGCGCGGCCGTCACGCTCGACGTCGGCGCGCAATCCGTCACGCTGACCATCGCCGACAACGGCTGCGGCTTCGACGCCGAACGCTCGCAGGCCGACGTGCGCCACGGCATCGGCCTGCGCAACATGCGCGAGCGCCTCGACGCGCTCGGCGGCACGCTGACGATCACGTCGCAGGTCGGCCACACGATCGTCGCCGCGCGCGTGCCGCTGCGCAGCGACGCGTGACGACGCCCCCCCCACAACAGGAGACCTTTCGCATGAGCGCCCCCGACACCGCCCGGCCCGTCGCCCGACTGCTGCTCGTCGACGATCACCCGCTCGTGCGCGACGGCTTGCGGATGCGGCTCGAAGCGGCCGACCTGTCCGTGGTCGGCGAAGCCGGCAACGCCGACGAGGCGCTCGCGCTCGCCGCGTCGCTCGAACCCGATCTCGCGCTGATGGATATCGGCATGAACGGAATGAACGGCATCACGCTCGCGGGCGTGTTTCACGAACGCTTTCCGGGCATCCGCGTGCTGATGCTGTCGATGCACGACAACGTCGAATACGTGACGCAGGCCGTGCGTGCCGGCGCGAGCGGCTACCTGCTGAAGGATTCGCCCGCGAGCGAGATCGTGCGCGCGATCGGCACGGTGCTGGCGGGCCAGACGTTCTTCAGCGAAGGGCTCGCCGCGCGGATGATCCACGCGAGCACGACCGCATCGCCGCTCGACCGGCTCACGCCGCGCGAACGCGACATCCTCGACGCGCTGGCGGAAGGGCTGTCGAGCAAGCAGATCGCGCAGCAGACGGGGCTGTCGGTGCGCACGGTCGAGACGCACCGGCTCAACCTGAAGCGCAAGCTGGAGATCGAGGGACAGGCCGAGCTGATCAAGTTCGCGGTCGAGCATCGGCGAAGGTAGCTCGGCGCCGCGATCTGCCGCAAAAGGCTCGCCGGCCGGCAAGCCGCATCATTCCGGCCGTGAAGACGTCACACGCGCCGCCGCCGCGCGCCCCGGTTGCTTCTTCGTTTCACGCCACATCATCAGCATCACCGCAATACCGATACTGAGGATTCCGGAACACAGGACCGCGATCGAAAACCCGTGCGCCATCGCATCCCGATATGCGCCAAGCAGTGCCGGCTGTCCCGCCGCAAACACATGCTCCATCACCGCCTGCCGCGCCAGCGTATCCGCTTGCGCACTGCCGGCCGCTTGCATTGCGGCCGTCATCCGGTGCAGCGCACCGACGCTCATCATGCTGCCGAGCACCGCGATGCCCATGCTCATCCCCGTCTGGCGCAACGCGTTCATCGTCGCCGACGCCATGCCCGCGCGTTCGGCCGGCGCGAGTTCCATCACGGTCATGCCGGTCGCGGGCACCGCGAGCCCCATGCCGACCCCGAGCACCGCCAGCGCGATGCCGACCGGCACATACGGCGTTCCCGCACCGAAGCCCGCCATGGCCGCGAGCATCGCGCCGACCAGGCCGTACCCGGCCACCATCAGCGCGTGCAACGGAATGCGCGCCGCGATGCGTCCGAACAGCATCGACGTGATCGCCGTCATCACGAACTGCGGCATCAGTTGCCAGCCGGCGGCGGCGGGCGTGCGGCCCTGCGCCTGCTGCAGGAACAGCGACAGGAAGAACAGGCTGCTGTACCCCGAGAACCCGAGCACGAACGACGCGAGATTGGCGCGCACCAGCCGCCGGTCGCGAAACAGCCAGACCGGCAGCAGCGGCCGCTCGACGCGCGTTTCGACACGCACGAACACGACGAACGCCACCGCGGCGCCCGCGAGCGGCGCGAGCACCTTCACGTGCGACGCGCCGGCTTCGCCGATGCCGATCAGCCCGTACGTGAGCAACCCGAGCCAGGCCACGCTCAGCGCCTGGCCGAGCGGATCGAACGCCGCGTGCTGCGGATGCCGGCGCTCCGGAATGCCCCACGCGCCGAGCAGCACGGTCACGATGCCGATCGGCACGTTGACGAGAAAGATGTCCTGCCATCCGCCATGCTCGACGAGCAGGCCCCCCACCAGCGGCCCGAGGATCAGCGCGAGCGCGCTGAACGCGGACCATCCGCCGATCGCGCGGGCGCGCTCGCGCGCATCGGGAAACGCATGCGTGAGGATCGGCATCGCGCCCGGTATCAGCAATGCGCCGGCGAGCCCCTGGATCGCGCGCCCGATCAGGAGCGGCTCGAGCCGGCTCGCGCATGCGCAGACCACCGACCCGGCCGTGAACAGGACCACGCTGGCGAGCCACACACGCTTGTGTCCGTAGCGATCGCCGAGCGGACCGGCCGACAGCATGAACGCCGACAGCGCGAGCGCGTACGCGTTGACGACCCACTGAAGGCCGCCGATGTCGGTATCGAGCGCCGTCTGCAGCGTCGGCAACGCGACGTTGACGATGCTGATGTCGAGCGTGGCGAGAAAGGTGCCGAGACAGGCGGCCAGGACGAGTGCGGCGCGACGGTAGCGAGGCATGGAGGTCGGCCCTTCACGGGCACGAAGATGAGAATGATTCGCATCATATATATCGACTGACCGTCGGTCAATGGATTGCGTTGGCCGCGAACGGGGCGCTGGCCTAAACTGCGGGCTTTGCACGAACGGGCGTCGAGCCGCGCGATGACGGACAGGACAAAGGCAGGAACCACGACAGGAAAGGACGACGCGCCGGCGGGCAAGCTGCCGCGCACGAAGCCGGCGGAAGTGCGCCTCGAGGAGCTGATGGCCGCGGCCGAGACGCTGTTCCTCGCGCAGGGCGTGGAAGCGACGACCATCAGCGAGATCGTCGAGCACGCGCAGGTGGCGAAGGGCACGTTCTACCACTACTTCGAATCGAAATCCGACATGCTCGCCGCGCTCGCGCAGCGCTACACGGCGTCGTTCCTCGACCGGTTGCAGCATGCGGTGGACGCGTACGACGCCGACGACTGGCTCGCACGCCTGCGCGCGTGGATCCGAACCAACATCGAAACCTACGCGGCGACCTATCGCACGCACGACATCGTCTACGCGAATCACCATCACCACGATCGCGCGAATGCCGACAAGAACGCGATCCTCGAACAGCTCGGCGCGATTCTCGACGGCGGCGCACAGGCCGGCACCTGGCGGCTCGCGCACCCGCAGGTCACCGCGCTGCTGATCTATGCGGGCGTGCACGGCGCGACCGACCACATCATCGCGGCGCCGGAAACGGATCGCGCCGCGTTCGTCGACGCGGTGGTCGACGATTGCCTGCGGATGCTCGGCGTCGGCACCTGACGCGCAACCAACGCACAGCCATGAAAAAAGGCGCCCGAGGGCGCCCTTCATGCATCCGGATTCCGAACCGCGCAGCAGCGGTCAGTTCGTCCGCGAATTGTGTTTCTGCAGATACGCGATCAGGCCGTCGATCCCGCCCGATGCGAGCTGGCTCTTGAACTGGCCCTGGTAGACCTGGATCAGCCACGCGCCCGACATGTCGATGTCGTAGATCTTCCAGTCGTTGCCGACCTTGCCGAGACGATAGCCGACCGACTGGCTGTCGCCCGGCGTCGTGACGGTCGACTGCACGAGCGCGTCGGCGCCCGACGCGCCGCCGGCCTTGAACGAGAACTTCGCGTCCTGGCTGCCGAGCTGCGCGAGCGACGCGGCGTAGGTGCGCGTCATCAGCAGCTTGAACTGCTTGTAAAGCTCCTGCTGCTGCTGCGGCGTGGCCTGCTTCCACGCGTCGCCGACCGCGATGCGGGTCGTGCGCTCGAAGTTGGTCGCGGGCAGGAAGCGCTGCTCGACGACCGCCGAGACCTTCGCCATGTCCCCGCCGCGTGCGGCCGAATCGGCCTTCATCGCGTTGACGGTACCTTCGACCGCATTGCGGACGATATCGACCGGCGCGCTCTGCGCAAAAGCGGAAACCGACACGGCGGCCGCCGCGACGAAAGCAAACAGATGACGTTTCATACGAATATCGCTCGATGAGAAAAAACGACCGGTTCATTGCACCGGCCGACGGAGCAAAGTATACCGGGCCCGACGCCTCGGTGCGCCGCCGTGACCGACTGTTACCTTTCAGGTTCCTTTGTCACAGGCGTGCGGCGGCACGACGAGGCACGGCGGCGCCGATTATGTAAATATCCCCTTACAAACCGGCGAACCATCGGTATCGATTCCGCCGTCGCGAACAAATCTCCTTCCCGCCCCGAAACCCCCAACGTCACGACCGCCGCCACGCTGCGCCGGTATACTTGGCTACTTTGCCCTTGCCAGCCGCTCCCCACCGCCACATGGTGACATCTCTCATCGTCCGACTCGTTGCATGGTCGGTGCGCCGCCCCGTCTGGGTCGTCGTCCTGTCGCTCGTCATCGCCGCGTTCAGCGGCGTCTATGTCGCGCAGCATTTCAAGATCAACACCGACATCAGCAAGCTCGTCGATGCCGAGCCGCAATGGGCCGCGCTCGGGCAGGCCGTCGACAAGGCGTTCCCGCAACGCAACGGCACGATCCTCGCGGTCGTCGAGGCGCCGGCGCCCGAATTCGCGAACGCCGCCGCGCATGCGCTGACCGAAGCGCTGCGCAAGGATGCCGACGCCGGCCGCATCGGCCAGGTCGCCGAGCCCGGCGGCGGGCCGTTCTTCGAGCACAACGGGCTGCTGTTCCTGTCGCCGCAGGAGGTCACGGATACCACCTCGCAGCTCGCGAGCGCGCGCCCGCTCGTCAACGAACTCGCGAAGAACCCGAGCCTGACCGGCCTCGCGACCACACTCTCCACCACGCTCGGCCAGCCGCTCCTGACCGGCCAGGTGAAACTGCCCGCGATGGCGAAGCTGCTCGCACGCAGCGCCGCGACGGTCGACGACGTGCTGGCCGGCAAGCCGGCCGCGTTCTCGTGGCGCGCGCTGGTCGACAACGATGCCGCGCGGCAGCCCGCGCGCGCGTTCGTCACCGTGCAGCCGGTGGTCAACTACGGCGCGCTGAAGGCCGGCGCGGAAACCAGCCAGGTGATCCGCGACGCGGCCCGTTCGCTCGACCTCGAGAAGCGCTACGGCGCCGCCGTGCGCCTGACCGGCGAACAGCCGCTCGCCGACGACGAATTCGCGTCCGTCGAAGATGGCGCGGCGCTCAACGGCGCGCTCACGCTGCTCGCCGTCCTCGTCATCCTGTGGCTGG
This sequence comes from Burkholderia sp. LK4, assembly GCF_001043615.1. Classification (NCBI taxonomy): domain Bacteria; kingdom Pseudomonadati; phylum Pseudomonadota; class Betaproteobacteria; order Burkholderiales; family Burkholderiaceae; genus Burkholderia; species Burkholderia sp. LK4. Next base: position 15,699 of record NZ_LDUL01000108.1, on the reverse strand, counting down.
CGCTGCGCTCGAAGCGGATGATCGGCTCGGTGCTCGTCACGCTGTTCGTCGGCCTCGTCGTGACCGCCGCGCTCGGCCTCGCGATGGTCGGCTCGCTGAACATGATCTCGGTCGCGTTCATGGTGCTGTTCGTCGGCCTCGGCGTCGACTTCTCGATCCAGTACGGCGTGAAATACCGCGAGGAGCGCTTCCGCGATCCGCGCATCGATCACGCGCTGATCGGCGCCGCGCACTCGATGGGCATGCCGCTCGCGCTGGCCACCGCGGCCGTCGCGGCGAGCTTCTTCTCGTTCATTCCCACCGCCTATCGCGGCGTGTCCGAACTCGGCCTGATCGCGGGCGTCGGGATGTTCGTCGCGCTGCTGACCACGATCACGCTGCTGCCGGCGCTGCTGCGCCTGTTCGCGCCGCCGGGCGAATCGAAGACGCCGGGCTTCCCGTGGCTCGCGCCGGTCGACGACTACCTCGATCGCCATCGCAAGCCGATCCTGATCGGCACGCTCGTGGTCGTGGTCGGCGCGCTGCCGCTGCTCGCATTTCTCCACTTCGACTTCAACCCGCTGCACCTGAAGGATCCGCACAGCGAATCGATGGCGACGCTGCTCGCGCTGAAGGATTCGCCGGAAGCCGCCGTCAACGACGTCACGCTGCTCGCGCCGTCGCTCGCCGATGCCGACGCGGCCGCGAAGCGCCTCGACGCACTGCCCGAAGTGGGCCGCACGACCACGCTGTCGACCTTCATCCCCGCCGACCAGCCGGCCAAGCGCGCGGCGATCGCAGCCGCCGCGAGCGACCTGCTGCCCGCGCTGACGCAGCCGGCCGCGCCGCCCGCGACCGACGCGCAGCGCGTCGCCGCGCTCAAGCGCGTGTCGGACCTGCTGAGCTACGCGGCCGAAGATCATCCGGGCCCGGGTGCGGCCGCCGCGCAGCACCTGTCGGCCTCGCTCGCGAAACTCGCCGCCGCGGACGCCGCGACGCGCGACCGCGCCGAGCGTGCGTTCTCCGACACGCTGCGCATCGCGCTCAACCAGCTCGCCTCGCTGCTGCAGCCGCAGGACATCACGCGCGAATCGCTGCCGCCGCAGCTCGTACGCGACTGGGTCGCACCGGACGGCCATGCACTCGTGCAGATTTCGCCGAAGGTGCCGAAGGGCGTCGACCCGAACGACGACAACATGCTGCGCCGCTTCGCGAAGACCGTGAAGGCCGCGGAACCGGGCGCGACCGGCGGGCCGATCTCGATCCTGCATTCGGCCGACACGATCATCAACGCGTTCCTGCATGCGGCCCTGTGGTCGATCATCTCGATCACGATCCTGCTGTGGGTCACGCTGCGCCGCTTCGGCGACGTGCTGCGCACGCTGGTGCCGCTGCTCGTGTCGGGCATCGTGACGCTCGAACTGTGCGTCGTGCTCGGCATGTCGCTCAACTTCGCGAACATCATCGCGCTGCCGCTGATGCTCGGCGTCGGCGTCGCGTTCAAGGTGTATTTCGTGATGGCGTGGCGCGGGGGGCAAACCGGGCTGCTGCACTCGAGCCTCACGCACGCCGTCCTGTTCAGCGCCGCGACGACGGCGACCGCATTCGGCAGCCTGTGGCTGTCGCACCATCCGGGCACGTCGAGCATGGGCAAGCTGCTCGCGCTGGCCCTGACCTGCACGCTGATCGGCGCCGTGGTGTTCCAGCCCGTCCTGATGGGCAAACCGCGCGTCAAACGCGCCAAGAACCAATCGCAAGGAATCAATGAATAAGGTGCGAATCATTGCGGCGACCGTTGCCGCCAGCGCAGTGCTGACCGGCTGCGCGACGGGACCGAACCGCAACCCCAACGACCCGCTCGAGCCGATGAACCGGGCGATGTACAAGTTCAACGACACCGTCGACACGAACATCGCCCAGCCGATCGCGAAGGGTTACCAGAAGGTCACGCCGACGCCCGTGCGCACCGCGATCAGCAACTTCTTCTCGAACCTCGGCGACCTCGGCAACATCGCGAACAACCTGCTGCAGTTGCGCATCACCGATGCGACGCAGGACTTGATGCGCGTCGCGATGAACTCGCTGTTCGGCGTCGCCGGCCTGATCGACATCGCGACGCCGGCCGGGCTGCCGAAGCATCACCAGGACTTCGGCCTGACGATGGCACGCTGGGGCGTGCCGTCGGGCCCGTACCTCGTGCTGCCCGTGTTCGGGCCGAGCACGTTCCGCGACGGCGTCGGCCGCGCGGTGGACGTGCGCTTCAACCTGCTCAACTACATCGAGCCGGCCGCGCGCAACCCGATGTACATCGCGCAGTTCATCAGCGCGCGTTCGGACCTGCTCGGCGCGACCGACCTGCTGAAGCAGGCCGCGCTCGATCCGTATTCGTTCGTGCGCGACGCATACCTGCAGCAGCGCAAGTCGCTGACGTACCGCAGCCAGTCGTCGGCGACGACGCTGCCGACCTACAACGAACCGGGTGAATCGGGCGCCGTGCCGGCCGCGACACCTGCCGTGCCGGGGCTGCCGAACTACGAGGATCCGGGCGAGTCGGGCGGTACACCGGGCGCGGCGCCGAACAATGCGCCGGCCGCGCCGGGGCTGCCGCAGTACGACGATCCGGGTGCGGACGGTGCGATGCCGGCGAGCACGCCGGCTGCTGCGCCTGCCGCGGCATCGGCAACCGCGCCGGCAACGCCTGCGAGCAGTCCGGCCGCGCAGTAACGCTGCAACGGCCACCGCCGCAAGGAAAAAGAGCGCTGCAGTTCAAATCTGCAGCGCTCTTTTTTTGTCCGCGATTTGTCCGCGATTCGTCGGCGAGAAACGGGAAGAGGAGGGAAAGAAAAAAGCGGCGAACGCCGCTCAGACGATCCGCATCGCGCCCGCACGCGCGAATGCGTGCCGGGCCTGGATCAGCGTCGTGCGCGCCGCGCGCGCGTCGCCGGCCACCTGCAGCAGCGGGCCGAGCTGCGACGGCTGTTTCAGCAGTTCACGCAGGATCGGCAGGATCGCCGTGCTGCCGTCGTCGCGCAGGCCGGCCGTCGCCGCGCTGGGCAACGTGCGCCACGCCGGATCGACGATCGCGCGGCACACCGCGAACGGCACACCGCGCGCCGCCGCGAAGGCCGCCGCGATATGCGACTCCATGTCAACGGCGAGCGCGCCCTTCGCGCGATGCAGCGCCGTCTTTTCCTGTTCGCCGACGACCGGTGCGCCCACGGCCGCGATCGTGCCGCGCGTGACGCGCGCCCACACCGGCGTGTCGTGCAGCGCGGCGACGAGCCGTGTGCTCCAGCGCGTATCGGTCTCGACGCGGCCGAACGGCCCGTCGATCGCGTTCGCGATCACGAGCGCGCCGGGCGCGAGGTCGGGCGCGAGCCCGCCCGCGGTGCCGAAGCTCACGATGCCCGCGCAACCGCGCGCGGTCGCCTCCGTCAGTGCGCGTTCGAGCCGGTCGGCGCGCGCGGCGAAGACCGCTTCGACGCCGTCGCCGCGCGCGATGCGCGCCTCGAACGCCATCCCCGTCACGGCGATGACGGGCAGCATGCCGGTGGATTGCGTCGCCACGCGTTACAGCCCGAACGTGACGCGCGTCGTGTTGTCGCGCTTCAGGTTGCGATAGCGCGCGAGCGCCCACAGCGGGAAGAACTTGCGATAGCCGTGGTAGCGCAGGTAGAACACGCGCGGGAAGCCCGTCGCCGTGAAGCGCGCCTCGTCCCACAGGCCTTCTTCGTTCTGGTTGGCGATCAGGTAGTCGACACCGCGCGCCACCGCCGGGTTGTTCACCTCGCCGGCCGCCATCAGGCCGAGCAGCGCCCAGGCCGTCTGCGACGCCGTGCTCGGCGCCTGTTCGAAGCCGCGATAGTTCAGCTTGTAGCTGTCGCCGTCCTCGCCCCAGCCGCCGTCCTTGTTCTGGATCGACAGCAGCCACTGCGCGCCGCGCTTCATGCGCGGATCGTCCGGCGTCAGGCCGGCCGCGTTCAGCGAGCACAGTGCCGTCCACGTGCCGTACACGTAGTTCATCCCCCAGCGGCCGTACCAGCTGCCGTCCGGTTCCTGCTCCTTGAGCATGTAGTCGAGCGCGCGGCGCGCCGGCTCGCTGTTCAGCGGCGTCTCGCCGAGCTGCGCCAGCATCGACAGGCAGCGGCCCGACACGTCGGCCGTCGGCGGATCGAGCAGCGCGCCGTGATCCGAGAACGGGATGTTGTTCAGGTAGTACTGCGTGTTTTCCGGTTCGAACGCGCCCCAGCCGCCGTCGCTGCTCTGCATCCCGACGACCCACTCGCGCGCGCGTGCGATCGAATCGCGATACGCGTCGTTCTGCCGGAGTTTCTGCGCGCGATCCATCGCCACCGCGACCACCGCCGTATCGTCGACGTCCGGGTAGTGCGCGTTCGCGTACTGGAAAGCCCAGCCGCCGGGCCGCACGTGCGGGCGGCGCGAGATCCAGTCGCCGCGCACGTCGAGGATCTGCAGCGGGCGCAGCCATTCGAGGCCGCGCAGCACGGCTTCCTCGGCCCGCGCGTCGCCCGTCTCGAGCAGCGCATGTGCGGCGAGCGACGTGTCCCACACCGGCGACAGGCACGGCTGGCAATACGCTTCGTCGTCGTGCACGACGAGCAGCTTCTCGATCGACTTGCGTGCGATCGCGCGGTTCGGATGATCTTCCGCGTAGCCGAGCACGTCGTACATCATCACCGCGTTGGCCATCGCCGGATAGATCGCGCCGAGGCCGTCCTCGCCGTTCAGGCGCTCGTCGACGAACGAAACGGCCTGGCGGATCGCGCGTTCGCGCGTGTAGTTCGGAAACAGGCCGTCAGCCGCGCGCAGCGCATGGTCGACCACGCGGAAGAACGCGAACCAGCCGGGGCTCTGGTGACCCTGGCGCGGCAGCAGGCCGGCGTTGACGGGCGGATCGATGAACAGCTCGTCGATGCGCACACCGCGCGGGTTCTTCGCGAGCGGGCGCTTCGCGTTCAGCACGAGCAGCGGCACGATCACGGTGCGCGCCCAGTACGAGACCTTCGACAGGTGGAACGGGAACCACTGCGGCAGCAGCATGATCTCGACCGGCATCATCGGCACCGCGCGCCACGGAATCGCGCCGTACAGCGCGAGCTGGATGCGCGTGAACACGTTCGACATCTCGGCGCCGCCCATCGCGTGGATCGCGCGGCGCGCACGCTGCATGTGCTCGGCGTTCTCGTCGTCGCCGATCACCTTCAGCGCGAAATACGCCTTCACGCTCGCGCTGATGTTCGGCGCGCCATCGGTGAACAGCGGCCAGCCGCCGTCGGCCTGCTGGATGCGGCGCAGATACTTGCCGATCTTCTGTTCGAGTTCGACGTTCGGCGTCTCGCCGAGATAGTGGACGAGCAGCACGTATTCGGCGGGAATCGTCGAATCGGCTTCGAGTTCGTAGACCCAGTGGCCATCCGCGTTCTGCGCGGCCAGCAGCGCGTCGGTCGCACGCGCGACGGCCGCATCGACGCCGGCCGGCACGGTGCCGGCGGACAAGGTAGCCATTTCGGTGAGATCGTTCATCGGTCCCTCTGTTGCTTACTGTGTCTGGAGCACGTCCGCGGCCAGCTGGCCGGAGCGGATCGCGCCCTCGATCGTGGCGGGCAAGCCGGTGGCAATCCAGTCGCCCGCCAGCACGAGATTGGTCCAGCGCGTACGCACGGCCGGACGCTTCATTTCCTGCGACGGCACCGCCGCAAAGCCCGCGCGCGGCTCGACGACGAGCTGCCACGCGGGGATGGTTTCCGGGTTCGCGTCCGTCACGCGCGCGACGTCTTCCCAGATGCGCCGCGCAAGCGAGTCGCGCGGCGTGTCGAGCCAGCGGCCGGCGTCGCGGATCGTCGCCGCGAGCTGGCCGCCGCCGGTGCGCACCGCATCGACGACACCGTTCACGACCGCCGTCTGCAGCGGCGTGCCGGCCGGCGCCTCGATCGCGAAATACGCGGTCACGACCGCGCTGAACGTGTCGGGCGCGGTGAGCTCGGGTACGAGCGGCTGCGCGACCTCGGGCGGCACGGCCAGCACGACGGCGTCGCCCGGTGCGAGATCGATCCGCTCGCCGCCGACCGAGACCGCATCGACCGCATTGCCGTGCGCGCCGAATTCGAACGCGTCGAGCCGCGAGTTCAGCCGGATCTGCGCGCCGCCGTGCTGCAGCATCCGCAGCGCCGGCTCGACGAATGCGCTGCCGAGACCCTGGCGCGCGACGAGCGGACGGCAGCCGGGGCCGCCCGCGGCAAACGTGCCGCACAGCGCCGCACGCGCGAGTTCGGCGCTCGCGTGGCGCGGCTCGACGTTCAGCACACCGAGGAAATACGGCCGCAGCCAACGTTCCCACAGCATGCCGTCGCATCGCATCGTCTGTGCGAGTGAGCGGCCCATGCGTGCGAACGCGAGCGGGGCGAGCGCGAGGTAGTCGAGCGGCGTCGTGCCCGGCGCACGCGATGCGGCATCGAACAGCCACGACGGCCAGCGCCCGTCGCCGAAGCGCAGCGTCCAGCGCTGCTGCGACGCGACGTCGACGACCGGGAATTCAGGCAACGCGGGCCCCGCGAGCCGGTCGGCCGCGCCGATCGCGCGCAGGTAGCGCTGCGTCGCGGGCTGTCCCGCGAACACCGTGTGCAGCCCGCTGTCGAGCGTCGTGTTCAGCGTCCCGTCGAACCATGAGCGGCAGCGGCCGCCCGCATGCGCGTGCGCGTCATGGAGCACGATGCGCCGCCCGCGGCGTTGCAGCTCGACCGCGGCCGACAGGCCGGCAAGGCCGGCGCCGATCACGTGGACGGTCCTGGGCATCGACTCGGTCGACTCAGAACAGCGCGTAGCGCGCGGCGATCATCAGCATGCGCGCCTTCGGCTTGCGCAGCGGCGCGCGCGGGAAGGCGAAGCCGCGTGCAACCGCGGCTTCGAGAATGCAGCGATACGCACCCGACATGATGCGCGGCGCCTTCACCTGCGCACGCGGGCACGTATCCATCACCGCGTCGGCCTGGCGGAAATGCTCGAGCGCACGCTCGACGAGCGTCGCGCACACGCGGGGCAGCGCCGGATCGCGCACGATCGTCGCCGGGCCGGTAATCGCGATGCCCTCGCGCGCGAGCAGCTCGCGCGGCAGGTAGCAGCGGTTGATCGCCGCATCGTCGTCGATGTCGCGCAGGATGTTGGTCAGTTGCAGCGCGCGGCCGAGGTGATGCGACAGCTTGATCCCTTCGGCTTCAGGCATCCCGAAAATCCTCACCGACAGCCGGCCGGCCGCGCTCGCCACGCGATCGCAGAAGAGGTCGAGCGTCGGCTCGTCGGGCGCGCAGATGTCTTCGACCGCATCCATCGCCATCCCGTCGATCATCGCGTGGAAGTCGTCGCGCTGCAGGTTGAAGGCACGGATCTCGCGGTCGAGCGCGGCCAGGTGGCGCGGCGGGCGGCCGGCGTAGCATGCGTCGATGTCGGCGCGCCAGCGATCGAGGCCCGCATTGCGCTCGGCGCGCGGCAGGTCGCTGTCGGCGATGTCGTCGACCGCGCGGCAAAACGCATAGACCTGGAACATCGCATCGCGCTGCACGGCCGGCAGGATGCGCATCGCAAGATAGAAAGAACTGCCCGATGTGACGGCAGCGGCGTCGGTTTCTTGTTCGTCCACGACGGAATTGGAAACGGCCAAGACAAGCTCCACGGAGACACCCACGCGGGGCGATTGAAGAAGCCATGCCCGGCTGGGATGGTCAGGGCGTCAAATGCGTGCGAGATATGCGAACGATCGACGCAGACAGGCACAAATTACCGGCCGGAAGCCGGAATTGGGCGAAAGTATAGCAATCTTTGAAGTTCGATGGCGGACACTCGCCGCATGCGGCGGCATGCCGGAGGCCGTTGACCGGCAAGGGCGCCCGGCCCGGGCAGGAAGCGGCGCCGGCGCTGCGTCAGCCGTAGACGAGGTCGCGCTGCAGGTCGAGCGCAATGAGCCCCATTTCACGGGTGAGCTGCAACATCGAGCGGCGTTCGAGGCGCGAGCCCATGAAGCTCGTCACGTGGCCGTCGGGCTCCGCGGTGAACTGGAACACGGCGCCGCCCGTGCCGAACCACGCACCCGGCACGTCGGGCGATTCCTGCCAGTCGATCTGCGCGAACACGCGTGCGATGCCCGCGCGTATCAGGTCGCCCGGACCGATCGGCGGCGCGATGTCGCCCAGGTCGTCGAGCGAATAGGGGCCGGGTTTGTTCGGCTTCCGATAGAAGAGATAGTCGACGTTCATGGGGCGCAATCGCAGGCAAAGCAACAAATTAGCGCGCTTCGGGATAAATTCATATCGGATACGGACGAAATGTGGCCTGTACGAGACAAGAGGGACAGATCGAAAGCGGCCCGTCTGGGTGCGCGCGGGTTCGTCTAAGATGACACCTTTCTCAAAATCTGAAGACCCGGACACCATGGAGACGAACGCAAGCGCCACCCCGCAGTCCGATCATCCCGTTTTCGTGCTCGTGCACGGCGCCTGGCACGGCGCGTGGTGCTATGCGCACGTTGCGGCCGCGCTGGCCGAGCGCGGCCACCTGTCGATCGCGCGCGACCTGCCCGCGCACGGCATCAACGCCCGCTTTCCGGTTTCCTACTTCACCCGCCCGCTCGACAAGGATGCGTTCGGCGCCGAGCCGTCGCCGGTCGCGAACACGACGCTCGACGATTACGCGACGCAGGTCATGCAGGCGGTCGACGACGCGTACGCGCTCGGCCGCGGCAAGGTCGTGCTCGTCGGGCACAGCATGGGCGGCCTCGCGATCACGGCGGCTGCCGAACGCGCGCCCGAGAAAATCGCGAAGATCGTCTATCTCTCGGCCTTCATGCCCGCGTCGGGCGTGCCGGGCCTCGACTACGTGCGCGCGCCCGAGAACAAGGGTGAGATGCTCGGCCCGCTGATGCTGGCAAGCCCGCGCGTCGCCGGTGCGCTGCGCATCGATCCGCGCAGCGGTGACGCCGCGTATCGCGAACTCGCGAAGCGCGCGCTGTACGACGACGTGCCGCAAGCCGACTTCGAAGCCGTCGCGAACCTGATGACCTGCGACGTGCCGGCCGCACCGTTCGCGACCGCGATCCCGACGACGGCCGCGCGCTGGGGCGCGATCGACCGCCACTACATCAAGTGCCTGCAGGATCGCGTGATCCTGCCCGCGCTGCAGCAGCGCTTCATCGACGAAGCCGACGCGTTCGCACCCGGCAACCCGACCCACGTGCACCAGCTCGACAGCAGCCATTCGCCGTTCATGTCGCAGCCGGCCGTCCTGGCCGGCGTGCTGGCCGACATCGCGAAAAGCTGAGCACGGCACGCGCGGGGCGCATTCGCTGCGCGCGCAGCAGGGCGGTGCGGGTGCGCCTACGCGTAGGCCACCGAGCGGTCGCGCCCGAGGCGCTTCGCGCGATAGAGCGCGGCGTCGGCCTCGTTGACGAGCACGTCGCAAGTGGCCGCGCCCGCCTTTGCACACGCGCCGCCGACACTCGCCGTCACCGGCACGCTGACGCCCTCGGCATCGACCGGCACACTGCCGATCGCATCGCGCACCTTGTCGGCCACGAGCATCGCCTCGTCGAGATTCGTGCACGGCAGCAGCAGCGCGAATTCCTCGCCGCCGAAGCGGCCGAACGTATCCTGCGCGCGCACGATCGACGCGACGCGGCGCGCCGTCTCGCGCAGCACGGCGTCGCCGGCCGCGTGCCCGAAACGGTCGTTGATCGTCTTGAAGTGGTCGAGGTCGAACAGCAGCACCGACATGTCGCCGCCGTAGCGCTGCCAGCGCGCGAATTCGTCGCCGAGCCGCGCCTCGAAGAAGCGCCGGTTCGCGATGCCGGTCAGGCCGTCTCGATTCGCGTGTTCGCGCAGCTTCGCGACCGCTTCCTCGCGTTCACGCTGCATCACGCTCACGTGCGTGACGTCCGAGATCGTCACGCACACGGCTTCGACGTCGCGGCCGCGCGTGAGCGGCATGAACGTGCAGTCCTGCTGCATGTAGTCGACGCCGCCCGTGATCGGCCGGTCGTGCTCGAAGCGGAACAGGTAGGGCCGCTGCTCCCACGAACTGAACGCGAAGCTGCCGAGCTGGAACACGCTCTCGAGCTTGCGCGACAGCCACGCGCGCGGCAGGTCGGGAAAACAGTCGAACAGGTTGCGGCCGATCACGTCGGCGGCCGGGATGCCGCTGTGGTCCTGCATGAAGCGATTCCACATCAGCACGGTCATCGCGCGGTCGAGCACGAACAGGCCGAAGCCCACCCGCTCGATCACGAGATCGCTCAGCGACGGGGCAGCGGCCGTCATAGCGCGGACAGCAACGCGTCGAGCGCGTCGCCCATCAGCCGGATCGAATCCTCGGCCATCAGCATCACGAAGTGAGCCCGGAACGCGTGGTCCTCGAGCCCGAAGTTCACCTCGAGCAGCAATGCCACGCTCCATGCCAGCTCGGTCGGCTGGAAGACGTCGTCGAACGACACGTTCGCGCCGAGCAGCCCCGGCGGAAAGAACACGGGCTTGCGCCCGAGCTCGTCGAGGATCGATGCGACGCAGGCGCCCATCAGCACGTTCGCGACGTCGAACACGACTTCGTCGGGTGTCGCCATCCCGCCGTACACGCCTTCGCCGAACGTGCGGTCGACGACCGACATCAGCCGCGCGATGCTCGCGGTACGGCACAGCACGATCGCCTCGCCCTTGATGTCGGAACGGAAGCCCTGGCGCACGGCGGTCACGTTGTCGTAGATGCCCGTCATCTCGCGCAGCGCATCGCCCGCGTCGGTCGCTTTCACGACCCGCACGCGCGGCACCGACAGTTCGATGAAGCGCCCGAGCAACAACGCGAGCCGTGCGGCGGCACGGCCCATTGCGAGGTTGGCGATCTCCTGCAACGCGTCGCGTTGCTCCGCCGTGAACACCGAGTCAGGCATACAACCCATACTCCTTGAGAATGGGCAGCAATGCCTCCGACGTCACGGGCTTGGCAACGAATGCGATCGCGCCCAATTCGCGCACGCGTGCTTGCGCCTGCGGCTGGATATCGGCGGATACCACGATCACGAACGTATTCAGATCTTCGTGGCGCAGTGTCTCCAGCACCTGATATCCGCTCATGTCGGGCATCGTCAGGTCCAGAAACATTACGGAAGCTTTGCCGTCACGATACAGCGCCAAGGCCTCTCGACCATTCGCGGCATACGCGACATCGACGTCCCAGCCTCCCGGCAGCGCCTTTGTCAGAAGTTTGCGAGCGAGCAGCGAATCGTCGGCAATTACAATCGGCAAAGGCATGGGGCGAAGCGGTATACGGAATGGTCTCTCTCGCGTTAACGACCGCGCGGCGCACTTCTTGAGGCGCCAATGCGTTCGGGCGCGGGCAGCCGCCTTGCAACCGCGCGCGGGCGCCGCAACGCGGGCGCGCGCGACGCGCCGCGCGGCGAATGCCGGCAGGCGCAGATATCTGTCATAGGGAAAGCAAGGCGCGATTCTCGGAGTAAACCGGAGGCGATGCAACTCGCCATATTCACCATTTCGGACAGAATTGGTCCGAACATGCGCCATTCCGAAAACAGCCGCGACCATTTTCGAGATAAGCACGCAAAATTTTTCCTTGTGTACGTTTGCGCTGCCGGATTCGTCGCGTTTTCAATCTGACAATTTCCGCCTGTCGGAATCGACAGGATTACTGGCGTCCGGGTGCATCCGGGGCTGTACGGCGGGCCGTCGCAACTCGTTTATGATGGCAGGCACCTTCGCCTCACCCGCTTCCTCGATGACGTCCGACCGGCCCGCCGATTCCCACGCTCCCGCCTCCCCGCCCGCCGACGACTGGCAGGACGACGGCAACTATGCGTCCGGTGCGCCCGAGCACGATTTCGCGGTGCGGCGCGTGACGCTGATCGTGCTGCTCGTCGCGGCGATCGTGCTGCCCTGCATCTACGTCGTGGTGATGGCGTACAACGACCTGAAGACGCGCGAGGCCGCCGCGAGCGACGTGACGATGCGCACCGTGCGGGTTGCCGAGGAGCACGCGCTCAAGGTGTTCGACCTGAGCGAGACGCTCGATGCGCGCATCGTCGATCTCGTGCAGGACATGGACGACGCGACCGTGCGCAACAGGGAGTCCGACATCCATGAAGCGCTGAACACGATCGGCGGCGGCTATCCGCAGGTGGCGGCCGTGTCGATCTTCGGCGCGAGCGGGATGCTGCTCGCGAACAGCCTCTACTATCCGGCGCCCTATGCGTCGATCGCGAACCGCGACGATTTCGCCGGCATTCGCGACGGCAAGGTGATCGAACACATCTCGCGGCTGATGATGGGGCCGCTCAAGCTCGAGAACATTCCCGTGTTCAACACGGGCGTCGCGCGTCGCCATAGCGACGGTTCGTTCGCCGGGATGGTGTCGATCGCGCTGAAGTCGTCGTATTTCAACGCGTTCTACCGCGACCTGCTCGGCGGTGCGAGCACGCCGATGACGATGGCACTCGCGCGCTCGGACGGCGCGGTGATCGCGTCGTATCCGCCGCCGCCGGCATTCGCGCATACCGATCGCGCCGCCACGTTCGGCGACGCGCGCAACGATCCGCGCGCCGGCGTCGTGCGGGTGCGCCACGACGGTGGGAGCAGCGAGATCGTCGCGTATCGCCAGGTCGGCAGTTATCCCGTCTACGTGACGTGCTCGTATCGCACGTCGGCGATCTGGCGTGAATGGTACGAACACCTGAGCGTGCTGTTCCTCTCGATGTTCGCGCCGTCGGTCGCGCTGTGGTCGGTGATCTGGCTGTCGCTCAAGCGGCTGAAGGCGGAAGAGGAGGCGTGGGATCGCTGGCAGGCCGAAGCGTCGATGCGACGTTCGATCGAATCGGCGTACCGGCAGTCGCGCAAGATGCAGGCGCTCGGCAACCTCGTCGGCAGCGTCGCGCACGATTTCAACAACCTGCTGATGATCATCTCGAGCAACGTGCAGATCGTGCGGCGGCGCGGGGTCCAGCATCTCGACAAGGAACTCGGCGCGATCGAACGCGCGCTGAAGAACGGGCAGTCGCTCACGCGCCAGCTCCTCGGTGTCGCACGCAAGCAGCCGCTGCACAACGAGACGATCGACGTCGGGCAATGGGTCGGCACATGCCGCGAACTGCTGAAGACGTCGCTCGGTTCGAAATCGTCGCTGGTCGTCGCGATCGAGCCTGGTGTGTGGCCGATCCGCGTCGACGTCGCGGAGCTCGAACTCGCGGTGATCAACCTCGCGGTCAACGCGCGCGACGCGATGGCGGCCGGCGGCCGCTTCACGGTCGGCGCGCGCAACGTGACGCTGCGTCGCGAGGACGGCTTTCCGCTGACCGGCGATTTCGTGCAGATCTCGCTCGACGATACGGGTTCGGGCATGGCGCCCGACGTGCTCGCCCGCGCGTTCGAGCCGCTGTTCACGACGAAGGCTCAGGGGATGGGGACGGGGCTCGGCCTGCCGCAGGTATTCGCGTTCTGCGAACGCTCGGGTGGCCTCGCGACGATCGACAGCGCGGTCGGCGCAGGCACGTCGGTGCGCCTTTACCTGCCGCGCGCGCGCGCCGAGGATGTCGTCGCACGGCCGCCGGCGGTCGCGCACGACGCGGGCACGGGCACGGGCGCGCTCGCCGGCCTGCACGTGCTGCTCGTCGAGGACAACAGCGAAGTCGCGGCCGGCACCGAAGCGCTGCTGTCACTGCTCGGTCACCGCGTGACCTACGCGCCCACCGCCGACGACGCGTTGCACCTGATCGAAGGCGCCGCTGCGAACGACGCGTTCGACCTCGTGATCTCGGATATCCACATGCCGGGCCACCTGAATGGCATCGACCTCGCCGAAGCAGTCGAGAAGCGGCCGGAGAAGCTGCCCGTGATTCTCGTCACGGGTTACGCGGAGGAACTCGACCGCACGCGCACCGTCAACGTCCGCGTGCTGTCGAAGCCGTTCGACATCGCGCTGCTCGACGAGATCCTGCTGGGCATCCGCGAAGCGCGCGACGCACGGCACGCGCGGCACACCGGCACGTGACCCGCTACGCGCGGGCCGGCGCCGGCGGCATGAACGGGGCGACGCTCAGGCCGACTTCAGCAAGCGCACCCAGCCCGTGTAGCGATCGACGAAACCCTGCAGGAACTTGCGGGTGTCTTCGCTGACGATCTGGCCCTGATCGTCGATGCGTGCCGGATCGTGCTTGATGAACATCTCGGGCTGCCCGAGCGTCTTCACGTCGAGGTACGCGAGCACGTTGCGCAGGTGCTGCTGCGCGAGCGCGGTACCCGTCGCACCCGGCGACGTGCCGAGCACCGCACCCGGCTTGCCCGACCACGAATTGGAACCCCACGGGCGCGAGCCCCAGTCGAGCGCATTCTTCAGCACGCCCGGAATCGAGCGGTTGTACTCGGGCGTGAAGAACAGCAGCGCATCGGCGGCTTCGATCGACTGCTTGAAGCGCTTCGCGACTTCCGGGAAATCCGCGTCGTAGTCCTGGCTGTACAGCGGCAGTTCGCCGATCTCGACGAACTCGAACGAGAAATCGGCGGGGGCGAGCGAGATCACGGCGTGCGCGAGCGCGCGGTTCCACGAAGCGCGACGCAGGCTGCCGACGACCACGGCGATGCGATAGGACATGACATTCTCCTTCCGGTGAGCGAGGAATCGGATCGATTGCTTCCGAACGAGCGACAAAGGTCTGTTTATAGGCAAGCCAGCCCGCGAACCGCCCCACGGGGCCGCCCGGCCGACTTTCCACAAGGTTTTCCACAGAAATTGTGGATAACTTGGCCGTTATGATCTGACGTTACATATTGCCCGCCGCGTGTCGAAGTCGACACACGACACTGGGTTCGGCAAGCATAGCGCAGCGCGTCGACCGGTTTCGTGAATTCGCGACGGAACATGCATTGCAGGCGGGCACCGCGCCCAGTAAGCTGCTCGCACCGCGACGCGCCCGCTCGGTGGCGCACGCGATTGCCTCGAGACACCGCAACCCAGACATGCCGTCCGAATACGACGATCCCGCCTATCTCGCGCAACTGCGGCGCGACCTGCTGCGCTTCGCGCGACTCCAGCTCCGCGATGCCGACGCGGCCGAAGACGCCGTGCAGGAAGCGCTCGCCGCCGCGTGGTCGCACGCGGGCGATTTCGCCGGGCTGTCGGCCCACAAGACCTGGGTGTTCGGCATCCTGCGCAACAAGCTGATCGACGTGCTGCGCGCGCGGCAGCGGACGGTGAGCTTGTCGGCGCTCGATGCCGAGCTCGACGGCGAATCGGTGCTCGATCGCGAGCTGTTCAAGGAAAACGGGCACTGGGCCGCGCATGCGAAGCCGCGACCGTGGCCGCGCCCGGAAACGCTGTTGCAGCAACAGCAGTTCTGGACGCTGTTCCAGACCTGCCTCGACCACCTGCCGGAGCAGATCGGGCGCGTGTTCATGATGCGCGAATTCCTCGATGTCGAGATTACGGACATCTGCAGCGAATTGACGCTGACGACGAATCATTGCAGCGTGCTGCTGTATCGGGCGCGCACGCGCCTGCGAACCTGCCTCAGTGAAAAAGGACTGACGACCGAAGATGCTGCCGGGGAAATGTACTGACGTGACGCGACTGCTGTCGGATGCGCTCGACCGGCATCTGACCCTGCATGAGCGCCTGCAGGTGCGAGTACACCTGCCGACCTGCAGTGGCTGCAGGGCCTAT